>JBEGTL010000274.1:0-10356 GCA_041179425.1 Pseudomonadota bacterium
GAGTCATCAGATTGAGCATCATCTGTTTCCGGACTTGCCCAGCAACCGCTACCCAGAGATCGCCCCTCGCGTGCGCGCCCTCGCGGCGCGCTACGAGCTTGCCTACAACACGGGCTCGCTGACGCGTCAGTTCGGGACGACCACCTGGAAGCTGTGGCGCCTGTCGCTCCCGGGCGGTTCGTTTCGTCCGTCGGTGATGCCCGTGCGGGGCTGACCTGTCAAAGAGGGTTGCCGCCCTGCAGACTGACGCACTCGTTTTTGCGACACTCGCAAAGAGGGGTCCTCGCCGCGGCCCAGGTCGACCGTGCCGCGCCCGCCCGCGCCGGAGTCACAAGCCAAGAGAAGCAGGGCAAGGCACAATACAGACGGTCGAGCGTCGAGCATGGGCGCGAGCTTGCCCGCTTTCCTTTTTTTCGGCTACCTGGAGACCGCTCATGGCGCGGCACGTCTTCTACAGCCTCCACTACGATGGCGACCGCGCGCGTGCGGAGCTGGTGCGCAACATTCCCGGGTTGGTTGCCCACCTGGAGGCCAAGCAGGCCGAGTGGGACGTCATCAAACGCAGCGGCGACTTCGCGCTCAAGCGCTGGTTCGAGCAACAGATCAAGGGCCGCTCGTGTCTGATTGTGCTGATCGGCGCACAGACGGCGTCTCGCCCGCTGGTGCAGTACGAGATCGCGCGCTGGTCCAAGCTCAAGCTGGGCATGCTGGGGGTGCACATCCACCAGCTCAAAGATGCCAAGGGCAAGCCGGGCGTGAAGGGCGCAAACCCGTTCGAGCAGGCGGCGAGTGGACTCGGAGCGCTCGCGGCCCAGATCCCGGTCTACGAGGCGCCCGAGACAGACAGTAAGCTCGCTTATCGCTACATCGCAGACAACCTGGCCAAGTGGGTCGAGTCTGCGGTGGCCAAGAGGCCCGTCTACCCTTGAGGCGCGTCGACCCACACGAAGCGACTCGTTTGCAGACGCGCTTTCTCTTCGCTCGCGCGAGGGCGCGCTTGGACAGGGGTCCCGCCGGCCAGCCAGGGTAGCTGGAGGCGCGGGCGAGGCTACACTCGCGCCGTGAAAAGTAGTTCCGCCTCCGAGCCACCGTCCGCTGCCTTCGCGCTCTCGACCGAGAGCGCGCGCACGGACACAGCTGCGTCGACCGATGGTCTGCCGCAGCTCGACCTGTCCACGCGCGCGCAGCTCGCCATCGAGTTTTTGGAGGCCGTGCGCGAGCGGCGGGCGGTGCTGGCCGACCTGACCGACGAGCAGCGCGCGCGTCTGTTACGGGCGGCGGGCGAAGTGGCGCGGCCCGATCCGTGGGCCAAACGAGAGCTGGTGCGCGCGGCTGCCAAGAAGCGTCGCGAGGCACAGCGCGCGGCCGACGAGCTGGTGCTTTCGCAGACCGGCATCCGCAAAAAGCGCCAAGAAGAAGTGTTCCTCACGCCGCAGCTGGGTGCGCCACCGGTCGCCCCGGGCGTCGACATCGACCAAGCCCTGCACGTCAGCGAAGAGCGCACGGAGCTCGTTGCTCCGGTCGCGAGCTTGCGCGACGAGCGGTCGTGTTACGTCTGCAAGCGCAGGTTTCGTACGCTGCACTTCTTCTACGACTCCATGTGCGGCAGCTGCGGCGATCTCAACTTCACAAAGCGCTCCCAGACCGCGGCGCTGTCGGGACGGGTGGCGCTGATCACCGGCTCACGCGTCAAGATTGGCTACCAGGCGGCCATCATGATGCTGCGCGCCGGCGCCGAGGTGATCGTCACCACCCGCTTTCCGCGCGACGCAGCGGCCCGCTACGCGCGCGAGCCTGACTTTGCCGAGTGGGGCGCGCGCCTCTGCATCTACGGCCTCGACTTGCGACACACGCCGAGCGTGGAGGTGCTGGCCAAACACCTCGATGCCACCCGGTCGCGGCTCGACTTCATCATCAACAACGCCTGTCAGACGGTGCGCAGGCCGGCCGGCTTTTATGGGCACTTGATGCACGCGGAGCAGTCGGCGTTCGGCAGCCTGTCAGAGCGGGAGCAGACGCTGCTGTCCGCGTACGAAACGCTGCGCGGAGAGGGGCAGCTGCGCAGCCTGGGTGCCGATGCCGGCATGTATCACGCGCAGCTGCACGCGCAGGCAGAAGGGCCGCTCGCGTCGAGGCGGGAGGTGGCACTCGCCGCCGGGCTCGCGGACCCAGCGGCGCTGTCGCAGCTCGCGTTGCTCGACGAAGACCTGGCGCGCGGCGCCAACCTGTTTCCCGAGGGACAGCTCGACGCCGACCTGCAGCAGGTCGACCTGCGTGCGCACAACAGCTGGCGTCTGGCCCTGGCAGACGTGTCGGCGGTCGAGCTGCTCGAGGTGCAGCTGGTCAACGCGGTGGCGCCGTTCATGCTCAATGCGCGGCTCAAGGGCCTGATGTTGCGCTCGCCCTCGCGCGACAAACACATCGTCAACGTGTCGGCGATGGAGGGGCAGTTTTATCGCAGCTTCAAGACCGACAAGCACCCGCACACCAACATGGCCAAGGCCGCGCTCAACATGATGACGCGCACCTCGGCGGCGGACTACGTCAAGGACGGCATCCACATGAACAGCGTGGACACGGGCTGGGTCACCGACGAAGACGCCGCCGAGATCGCCGCACGGAAGGTCCGCGAGCAGGGCTTCCATCCGCCGCTCGACATCGTCGATGGCGCGGCGCGCATCGTCGACCCCATCTTCGCGGGCTTCAACACCGGCAAACACGTGTGGGGCCTGTTTCTCAAGGACTACGCACCGACCGACTGGTGAGCCGCTCTGGGGCAAGGGCTGCTGCGCTCGGCTCGCTTGCGCACATCGTGCCCTGCCTCGTACCCTGTCCAGCGCGAGCCGACGGTAAGCGAAGAAAACACGCAAAGTTAGCTCTATCACTGCATCCGCACTTCAGGACAGAGGCGGTCGGTGATACGTCTTCGGCATGGTGTTTTGTTCCAAGTCTGAGCTTTGTTTGCGTGTGGCCGTCCCGGCACTCCTGGTCGCGAGCAGTCTGTTTGGCTCCGTCGCGCGAGCCGAGCAGTTCGTCGTGACCGACGTCAGCTACACGCACTCGAAGGACACCACGGACGACTCGCACTACCGCGTCGCGCCGCTCCCCGGCTCGCCGACGAACTGGAAGAGCCCGGTCGACTATTCGACAGGCTCTGCCCACATCCGACTCGAGGTGAAGACGAAGCCGACGGACACACCGACGAGGTTTCAGATCTGCTTTGAGGGAGCGAACAGCTACGGCTGCACGGCGCAGTCGGTGGACTACACGAAGACCGGCACGTACGAGTGGACGTCCAAGTTTTCTGAGTTTTGGTATCCCGAGTCCGATCCTGCGAAACGTATCGACTGGTCCAAGGGCGTAAAGCAGGTCGCGCTGATCCTGAAGGACACCAACAATAACAAGCCGCAGGGAGACGCCAAGTACGTGCCGACCGACCTGCGCGTGCAGGTTGCCATCATCTCCAGCGGCGCCTCGTTTGCGCCGCCGGTCGATGCCCGAGATGCGGGCACCGGCGATGCAGCACAGCGCCCGCTGCCCAAAGATGCCGGCACGACGGGCCTCGATGACGCCTCCACGGGAGCGCCTCAACCTCCACGTGACGCAGCGACAGGCACGGGCAACACCGGCACGCGAGACGCAGCGACCCCGACCACGCCGCCCCAGGGTGAAGGCACTTCGCCCGGCAAAGATGGCGGCAGCGCAGCGTCCGAAGACGACGATGCCGGCACCGGCAGCAAGCCCGAGAAAAAAGACGACACCGGCTGCAACATGGGCAGCTCTTCGCTCCCAGACGGCCTCGCGCTGGTCGGCGGTCTGCTGTTGATGGCCCTCGCTCGCCGTAAGCGCCGCGTCGTCCGCGTCGCGCTCAAGCGCTGACGCGAGCGTCGTGCTCGTCGGGGGCGAGCCACGAGGAGACACTCAAGGCTTGAGCGCGCGCGCTCGCTGCACGGCGGGCCGTGCGCCGATACGCTCGAGCCAATCGCCCACGTGGGGATAGCTGTCGATGGACAACCCAAAACGAGCGTACGCAGACGCCCAGCCCACTGTGGCGATGTCTGCAATGCTGTACTCGCCCGCCAGGTACGCAGCTTCGCCGAGGCGCTTGTCGAGCACGGCGTACAGACGCTCCGTCTCCTTTTTGTAGCGGTCGATGGCGTACGGGATCTTTTCGGGCGCATTCAAGAAGTGCCCTAGCTGTCCAAACATGGGGCCCACGCCGCCTACCTGGAAGAACAGCCAGGCGTGTGTCTCGTGTCGTTTCGGACCGCTCGGCGGCAGAAACCGGCCCGTCTTCTCGGCCAGGTAGATCAGCATGGCGCCCGACTCGAAGATCCGTATCCCGCTGTCGACCAGCGCGGGGATCTTGCCGTTGGGGTTGATCTCCAGGTAGCTCGGCTCGTGCTGGGCGCCTTGGCCGATGTTGACCCAGTGGGTCTCGTACGGGATGCCGAGCTCTTCGAGCATGATCAGCGGCTTGATGCCGTTGGGCGTGGTCCACGTGTACAGCTGAAGCATGATCGGCTCCTTGGTTCGTGGGCCTTTGGCCGCTGGACGCGTACCACCAAGCCCACCGCGAAGCCGTCAGCTTGCTACTTGGCCACCACGTCGTCGAGCCATGGCACTTCGCTGACCGCGGGCTTGGCGCGCACGCGCGTCGCCCACTCTCCGTCCGTGAGCCGCTCGAAGTCCTGGGTGACCACCTCTTGGTAGCCGTACACCACGCCCACGTACGCGCGTGGTCCGACGCACGTGTCGACGGTGGTCACCATCATGCGTGGATAGCCCGTCGCCACGTGCAGCACCTTGCCCACGATGGCACCGGCCTCGTCGGCCGGCTGCGTGTGCACGTCGGCGATGGTGGGGTCGAACTCGATCGACTTGTTGCGGTCGAAGAACAAGCTCGCGTACCAGCCGTCCGGCACTTCGACCGTGGTGCAGCCGGCAGACTTTTTCTCTACGCGCACGGCCTCGTTGATGAACGCGAGCTGCTCGGTGCTGAATGGCTCACCGCGCAGCTCCCGCTCGGCCATGTCGCCCAGCGTCTTGCCGGTCTGTGCGAGCAGCGCGAAGTAGTCGACGATCGACTGCGCGGTCGTGGGGTCCACCTCGGTCATCAGGTCGGCCAAACGCGAGCCGGACTCGGCGTAGTGGACCAACGCCTGGTAGAACGCGGGGTAGGGGTCTACGTACGCATCCGGGAACTCGCACTCCGGGATGCCGGTGTACGACTGCTTGGCGTACAGCAGCGTGTCGTGGCGTAGCTCTGCCCACGACCCCAGCTGCGTGTTGAGCAGACGCCGACCCCATGCCTCGGTGGTGGCTACCTCGGGCAGACCTTCGACCGTCGTCAGGTCTGCAGCAGGCGACAGCGCGCGCAGCGAGCGCAGCCACAGGTTGTAGAAGTTGGCGTTCCAGAAGGTATCGTCGTGTGCGTCGACCAGCACACGCATACGAGACAGCGCGCCAGGCAGCTCGCTGAACTTGTCGACGTCGCGGTCGAGCGCGAGCGCCTGCGCGTTGCCCAGCGCCGCAAACGCAGCGTCGAGTGGACTCGGCATCATGCGTTTCTGCTTCAGCCTGTCGTACACGACCTCGCTGAACACGTGCGAGTCGACCACGTAGCGCTGGCCGAGCAGCGCAAACGAACGACTGAGCGGCAAGGTGTCGACCGTGCCGTCATTCACCATCAGGTGGCTTGCGATCTGCTGTTTGCCGTAGCCACCTGCCAAGAGCGCAGTCACGACGGCGCTGTCGGATGCCGTGGCGGCAGCCTGCTCGCCTCCGAGGTCTGTCACCAGCTTGGCCACCTCGGGCAGCACCATGGAGTCGCTCTCGCCGACGAACGTGCGGATGGCACCGTCGATCCGCTCGAAGCGCGGACGGTCTTCACCGACCAGACGATCGAACAGTAAGGTGCTCAGGTATTGCTGCCGACGAAAGACCTGTGAGCCATCGGGCTGTGTCTCGAGAATTCGAAAGTCGACTCGGCCGAGCCACATCTGGGCGCGGAAGTATTGTTTGAGCGTGTCTTCGCGGTTGTAGTGCCCGCGCGGCGTGAACTGCGAAAAGTCTTCTTCGCGCTGGACGCCGAAGAGTGTCACCTCGGCGGTTCCCTTTGCTTTGGTGGCTTTGTCCACCAGGTCGGCGATGGCAGCTTCGTCTGCACCCGCCACCGGTTGGGCAGGCTTCCCGTTCAGCAGACTGAGCGCCACCGCGAGGTACAAGTCGGCGTCCGCGCGTGTCTCGACGCTCGCGTCTGCACTCGGTAGGCGGCTCTGCATGCCTTCCAGCAGCGCCCTGAGCTCGGGGATGACCATCTGCTTCTCGACCCGGACCAAGATCTCGTCGTACGACCTGTGGACGGACTCGAGCAGCGCGTCGGCCGTCACGTAGAGCGGCAGGTGCTCGGCGTAGATCTCGGCGAGACCGCGCAAGAACGTGCTGAACGTGCGCTTTTGGGAGATCGCAAACCCGCGGCTGCCGAGCAGCTGACTCTCGCTCGGCGAAAGCGCGAGCGCCGACGCCTGGATGCGATCGAGAAAGCCGGCGGTGTTGGGGTCGTAGCTGAGCTTTTCGACGAAGTGTGTGGGGTAGGCCGCTCGCGCCCCCGCAGCGTCGAGCTTCTCGGCGGCCTTCACCTTGCTCTTGAGTGCGCTGAAGGCCGCGTCGTCAGCCGCAGGTCGCGTCACCGTCAGCTTGGTCCCGGGGGGACCCTTGTCGATGGGCTCGCCAGGCTTGCTCGGCGCGGGGTCGCCTGCCGAGCTGCAGGCCACGAGCATCGCGAAAGGAAGCAACCTCGAGAGGTGACGCGTCAAGTGAGGCATGGCACCAAGCAGAGCAAGGTGTGTGCCTCAGGAAAAACTGCCGTGGATCTGCGGGCTCGCGGCGTCGCCCTCGGCACAGCCTGGCACAGCCTACAATGCCTCACACGGTGCACGGGCGATGTGAAAGCCGCCGCCCGAGACGTCGACGCAGGTGCCCGTGATGAACGACGCGGCGTCGGACAGCAGAAACACGATCGGCTGCGCGATCTCGTCGGCCTGGGCGGGGCGACCCAGCGGGATGCTGGCGGCCACCGTCGAAGCGAAGGCGGGACTTGCCAGTGCATCGCGCGTCATCTCGGTCTCGACCATGCCGGGGCGCAGCGACACCACGCGGATGCCCTCGCTCGCGACCTCCTTGGCGAAGCCCACGCTGAACGTGTCGACCGCAGCCTTGCTGGCCGCGTAGTCGGCGCTGCCCGGCCTGCCGCCGATGGTCGCAGCCATGGACGACAAGGTCTGCTGCGCACCATCCAGGGCAACTACGTCCAGGCGTTCGCCTTCGCGGGGGCAATGGGCGTATTGGCCGCGCTGATCGCCTTGGCGATCGGACGCCGCGCGCAGCCGCTGCCGGCGTGACGCGTGACTTCGAGTAGCCGCTGCGAGAAACGTGAGTAGCATGTTGTCCACTGTAACGTCGGTCCTCGCCGGACCGACTCGCACATGCGCTCGGGAGACCTTGCGCGTTCCTCGTCAGCTCGCGCGCGGACTTCCGCGCGCCTAGAACCGTCTCCGTGGAGGTGTCCATGTCGCTCTACCAAGCCAGCGTCCCCAATTTCATCCGCACGCTGAAGAACCTCGATCGTTGGTTCGACAAGGCCGAGGCCTACGCCACCGCCAAGAAGTTCGACACCGCGGTCTACCTCACGCTGCGGCTCGCCCCCGACCAGCTCCCGTTCAATCGCCAGATCCAGATCGCGACCGACTCGGCCAAGCTCGCGGTCGCACGGCTCACCGGCAAGGAGGCGCCCACGTTCGCGGACAACGAGAGCACGCTCGCCGAGCTGCGCACCCGCGTGAAGAACACGATCGCCTTTCTCGAGACCGTCACCGAGCAAGACTTCGTCGGCGCCGAGACGCGCAAGCTCCCCGTGGGCGGTCAGCCGGGCAAGGTCGCGCTGGGTCGTGACGCGCTGTTCGAGCACGCCATCCCCAACTTCTTTTTCCACGTCACCACCACGTACGCGCTGCTGCGCCACAACGGCGTCGAGCTCGGCAAGTCCGACTTCATCGGACCGCGCACGACGCAAGACGCCTGATCTATTGCGGGCAGGCGGGACGTACCCCGGCCTCATGCGTTAGCGTCTGCTCGATGCTGATCGATCGCCCCGCGCACTCGCGTGCCACCCTCGTGCTCGCGCACGGTGCGGGGGCGCCGATGGACAGTCCGTTCATGGAGGCCATCGCCCACGGCCTGGTCGCCCACGACGTGACCGTGGTGCGCTTCGAGTTTCCGTACATGGCGCAGCGCAGGAGCACGCAGAAACAAGCGCCTCCCAACCGTATGCCCGTGCTCGAGCAGACCTTCGAGAGTGTGGTCGCCGCGCTGCCGAGCGAGCCGCGCCCTTTTATCGGCGGCAAGTCGATGGGGGGTCGCGTGGCGACACACATCGCCGACCGCATCGGCGCGCGCGGCGTGATCGCGCTCGGCTATCCGTTTCATCCACCCGATCAGCCGGCCAAGTTGCGCGTCGAGCACCTCTGCACGTTGCGCACGCGCTGTCTGATCGTGCAGGGCACGCGCGACCCGCTCGGCACGCAGGCAGAGGTGGCGCACTACGCACTCTCCAAGACGACGCGGCTCGCGTGGCTCGAAGACGGCGACCACTCCTTCGTGCCGCGACAAAAGAGCGGACGCACGCTCGAACAAAACCTGGCAGAGGCCGTGACGGTGGTCGCTCGCTTCATCCGCGCGGCACGGGCAGCGAGGTGACGGCTGCGCCCAGCACAGAGCGCCGTAGCGCCGGATAAAACAGTGCGAGGGCCAGCGCGCGCGCCACGACGAACACGATGAAGGCCAGCCACAAGCCGCGATTGCCGTCCCAGCGCGTGAGCCAGTGCGCCGCAGCGACGAACGCGGCGGTCGACAGCAGCGATGCGTTGCGCATGGCGCGCGTGTGCGTGGCGCCGATGAAGATGCCGTCGAGCTGAAACGCGCCGACCGCCAGCAGAAGGTACAGCGCGGCGTAGGGCAAGTAGCGCAGCGCCTCGACGCGCACGTCGGGCAGGTCGGTGAGCAGATCGATCAGCAGCGGCCCCAGAGCGAGCAGCAAGCCCGACAACACGAGCGCGCTGATCAGTGCGAGCTCCGTGGAGCGGCGTACGGCCAGGTCGAAGCGGGCGCGTTGTCGTGCGCCGATGGCACTGCCGATCAGCGCCTCGGCGACGAACGCGTAGCCGTCGAGGAAGAACGCGCCAAACGAGATGAACTGCAAGAGCACGTGGTTGCCGGCCAGCACCAGGTTGCCAAAGCTGGCGCCCCGATCGGTGAACCAGGCGAACCCAAACAGTAAGAGTACGGTGCGCACCATGATGTCTGCGTTGGCGCCGAGCAGCTTGCCCAGCTGGTCCTTCTGCTTGATGCGGTCCCACGACCAAAACGGTGCGCTGTCGGTGCGACGCTCGCGAAGACGGTAGGCGGCGACCGTCAGGGACAGACCCAACGACACCCACTCCGCGAGGGCGGTCCCGAGCGCGACGCCCGTCGCGCCCCAGCCGAGGAGCCCCGCGAACACCATGTCCATGCCCAGGTTCAGGCCGTTGAGCAGCAGCTCGAGCAGCAACAGGTCCCGGCTGTAGCCGAGGCCGATCAGCGTACCGCGCACCGCCAGGCCGGCGAGGCTGGCAGGCGCTCCCCAGAGGCGGACCTGCAGGTAGCGCGCGGCCACGTGCTCGACGTCTGCGCTCCCGTGTAAGAGCGAGAGAGCGAGCTTGCCGAGGGGTCGCGAGAGGACCAACAACGACAGCCCCAACGCGAGCGCGAGCAGCAGGGCACGCGCGAGGATGGCGCGTACCTCGGGCTCGTCGTGAGCCCCTGCGGCTTGTGCGACGAAGCCGGTGGTCCCCATGCGCAAGAAGCCAAAGCTCCAGTACAAAAAGCTCAGGACCAGCGAGCCCAATGCGATGGCGCCCAGGTCGAGCACGCTGCCGAGGTTGCCGATGACGGCGGTGTCGACCAGACCGAGCAACGGCACCGTGGCGTTGGCCACGATGATGGGGAGCGCCTTGTGCAGCACGCGCGTACGCGTGATGGGGTCGGTCTCGAGCACGGCCGACGCCTCGGTCATGGAAGGCGAGTTATCACGCGTGTGTGCCCGGAGCTGGTGACTCTGTACGCGCGCAGCAAACAGCGCGATCGAGAAAGGGCGCGCGCTCGTACGGGCTGCGAGCGGTGCGCCGCTTGACCGGCTATCGTCGGGTCAGCTTAGTCGAGGAGAGCCCATGACCGCAAACGAGAGCGCGCGCGACATACCCCAGCCGCGCACCGGCGATCTGCGTACCTACCAGCGCGAAGTCTTCGTCGAGCCAGACG
>JBEGTL010000275.1:0-10274 GCA_041179425.1 Pseudomonadota bacterium
CTCGGAACCGGCGGCGCCTCGCACCACGGCTCGCGCGTCATCCGTACCTGTTCACGAACTGGAACCTCTATCTCGCTTGTGAGGCGAGAGCGAGTGAACCCAGAGGGCGCGTAGACCTTACGGTCTGCGCGCCCTTCGTATTTCCGTCGGCCCTTACTTAACGCAGGCCTGGATGCAGTAGCTCCCCGTGCACTTGCCACTCGTGAGACGCGCGCTCTTGCACTCGTCGTCGCTCTTGCAGCTCACGGGCATGGGCAACAGGCCGCTCTGCGCGCAGACCAGCGTGTCTGCTTTGACGTTGGGGTCGAGCGCGCCGAGGATGATGGAGATGTCCGAGGTGCACACCAGGTTGCTCGGGCACTTGATGGTCGGCAGCGTGCTGCCGCCGCCGTCGCGGCTGCTGGTCGACGTGGTGGTCTTGCCTGCGTCCGTACTGGCTGCGCCGCTCCTGCCGCCGTCGCTCGCGCGTCCCGCGTCTTTGCTGGGACCCGCGTCTTTGCGGACACCGCCGTCTTTGCTGGCGGTGGTGCCCTCGTCGTCCCCGTCATCACCCTTCGCGTCGTCCTGCGCAGCGTTGACCTCGTCGTCAGACAGGCCGCCTTCGGCACAGGCAACGAGGAGCGTCGCGCACAGCGCGATGGGGAACAGACGCCGCGCGACGGCCCGCGCAGTCGAAGCTCGCCCGAGAGCGGGCGAGCGAAGAAAAGAGGGACCACCCATCCAACAACTCCAGTCGTCGTCTTGGACCAAAGGACCAGTTGTAGTCGCGCCGTCGCGAGCGCGATACAGCGCAGAACTACCCGCGGAGGCCACGCAGCAGGGGCCGACGCGCGGGTTTAGGTAACCTGTGCGCGTACGCAGCTCCAGTTTCGGTGAAGCCGAACACCGAGCTCCGAAAAATCCGAGCAGACTCCCACCGCCAGCCGCCAGCCGCCAGCCGCCAGCCGTCAGTGGACGGTGGGCGGGTTGGTGAGCTTGTCGTCTTGCGGCAGACGATCGTTGGGGATGTTGGGCGGCGGCCGAGCCTGACAGCGGTTGAGCCCCTCGTTGCAGATGGTGTCGGCCGGGCAGCCCTGCGCGCAGCGGCGGACGTCACAAAAGCCGCTCTCTTGGTTGCAGAAAGAGCCGTATGGGCAGCCTTGCAATCGGCACCCGCCGCCTGCGGCCCAGGCCACGCCGGCGGCGACCGCGGTGATTGCCGCCCCGGCCGCGTTCTGGCTGTTGCTGTACGCGGCATTTTGCCCGCCAGCGGCGCTCGATACGCAGCTGGCCTGCGTGCCCGAGACGAGCCCACAAAGGTACAAGCCCCACCAGCAGAAAGCGCTCTGTCGCCGCATTGTTGGGACGATAGCACGCGCGATCGAGTCGACTTGGAAGTTCCCACCCGGTTCGGTTGTTGGCTCGACCGCAAGACTTCGTCTCTTCGCTCGCGGCGCCCGAGGGCGCGCTTCGACACGGCTGTGTTACGTACTCCTGAACCCTCCGCCTCCGCCAGGCTCGCTGCCCTGGCTGGATGTGGCATCATCCGAGCCGGTCCATGCCCGACATCGATATTTCAAGTCTTGGTACGGCGGTGCTCTGCGCCGTGCTGGTCGCTTCCGGATGCGCCTTCGCCATCGCTGTCGCCAGCGGTCGCGGTCGCCCGCAGCTGCTCTCGGCAGCGCGCAACGCGTCCTACGCGACCTGTGCGTTGGTGGCCACCTCGGTCGGCCTGCTGGCGTACGCGTTCCAGGCGCACGACTTCCGCATCCGCTACGTCGCTCGCTACAGCGACCGGTCGATGCCCTGGAACTACCTCATCACCGCGCTGTGGGGAGGGCAAGACGGGTCGCTCCTCTGGTGGTGCTTCTTGGTGTCGTTCTGGACCGCGCTGTGCACGCGCTACCTCAAGCACCGCTACGTCGAGCTCGCTCCCTACGTGCTCGCCACCTTGATGAGCATCATCGGTTTTTTCAGCGTGCTCATGCTGTTCGCGGCAAACCCCTTTTCCACTTCAGTGGCCAGCGTGCCGCTCGATGGCGAGGGCCTCAACCCGCTCCTGCAAAACTACTGGATGATGATCCACCCGCCCACGCTGTACATGGGCTTCGTCGGGTGGTCGGTCCCGTTCGCCTTCGTGATCGCCGCCCTCATCACCGGTCGCCTCAAAGACGAGTGGATCTACGCGGTGCGCCGCTGGGCCATGGCCGCCTGGACCTGTCTTGCATTCGGCAACTTGCTGGGCGGGCTGTGGTCGTACGAAGAGCTCGGCTGGGGCGGCTACTGGGCCTGGGATCCGGTCGAAAATGCGGCGTTCATGCCCCTGTTGGTGGGTACGGCGTACCTGCACTCGGTGATGATCCAAGAGCGCCGCGGCATGCTCAAGGTGTGGAACGTCTTTCTGCTCTGCCTGACGTTCATCATGACCATCTTCGGCACGTTCCTCACGCGCTCGGGTCTGATCGCCAGCGTGCACTCGTTCGCGCGCAGCGACATCGGCATCTACTTCGCGTGGTACCTGGTGTTCCTGTGCGTGGTCTGCATGGGCCTGATTTTTTACCGGCTGCCCCTGCTCCGCGCAGAAAACAAGATCGACTCCATGCTCTCGCGGGAGTTCGCGTTCGTGCTTCAGAACTGGGTGCTGCTGGGCATGATGCTGTTCGTGCTCATCGCCACCACCTTCCCGCTGCTCAGCGAGTGGGTGCGCGGCGAGACGGTCACGGTCGGCCCGGGCTTTTACAACAAGTGGATGGTGCCGCTCGGCTTGGTGCTGATGCTGCTCACCGGCATCGGCCCGCTGATCTCGTGGCGCCGCGCCACGGGCAAAAACCTCTTGCGCGCCTTCACCAAACCCACGGCAGTGGCGTTTGCCATGCTGGGTCTGCAGCTGGTCTTCGGGAAAGCGCTCGGGTACGCGCCCTACGTCGAGAGTGAAGCCATCTACGACACCACCACCGGCAAGGTGCTGGCCGTGATCTACGGCGCTTCCCCTGCGCTCAGCGTTCTCTTGTGCACGTTCGTGCTCGGCACCATCACGCAGGAGTTTTGGCGCGGCACCGCGGTGCGCATGAAGAACGCCAAAGAAGGCGCGTTCACCGCGCTCATCGAGCTGGTCTCGCGCGCGAAGCGCCGCTACGGCGGCTACATCGTGCACGCAGGTCTGATCTCCATGTACCTCGGCTTCACGGGCGCCGCGTACGACATGGACAAAGAGGCGGCGCTCCGGCCCGGACAGATGATGGAGGTGGGTGGTTACCAGCTGCGCTTCGACAAGCCGCGCATGGAAGTCGACCCCTCCAAGAGCATGCTGTTTGCCGATATGACGGTGCTGCGCGACGGGGAGGCGGTCGACACCGTCTCACCCGCCAAGTTCAAGTATCGC
The DNA here is from genome assembly GCA_041179425.1 of Pseudomonadota bacterium. Lineage (GTDB taxonomy): Bacteria > Myxococcota_A > Polyangia > Polyangiales > DASUME01 > DASUME01. The sequence goes on from JBEGTL010000275.1 coordinate 3,362, forward strand.
ACCCATCCCGAGATGCCGACTACCGAGGTCGCCATCCGCTCCACGCTGCGCGACGACGTGTACGTCATCATGAGCAGCGTCAACCCCGAGACCAACCTCGGCACGTTCCGCGTGATCGTGAGGCCGCTGGTGGCCTGGATCTGGATCGGTGGCCTGATGTTGTTGTTCGGCTCGTTCGTGGCGATCTCGCCGTCGGTCAAGGAACTGCTCGAGAGCGTCAAGAGCCCGTTCCCACAGCGCGGTGCGTTGGGGCGACCGGCCATGGCTACGCTGCTGGTACTCGGGGTGCTCAGTGCACTCTTGCTGATCGGCAGCGTGGCCAGCGCGCAAGACAGCAGCTCGCTGATGGCGGGCACCGTGCACATGAGCACACCCGAAGAAAAGCAGCTGTTCGACCGCGTGCTGTGCCAGTGCGGCGGATGCGCGCGCCTGCCCCTGTCGGGCTGCGTCTGTCACTGGGCCGAAGAAAAACGCGAAGAGCTGCGCAGCGAGCTCGCCGGCGGCAAGTCGGTCGCCGAGATCCAGAAAGCGTACTCCGAGCAGTACGGGCCCAAGGGCATCGCCATCCCCAGCGACAAGGGCCTCGACCGCGCGCTGTGGGCGGTACCGCTCGCGGGCTTCGTGTTGGCTGCAGGCGGCATCGCGATGCTCGGCCGCAAGTGGGTGAAGCGCAACGCCAACGAGGTCGCCCCGGCGCCTCTGCCCCCGTCCGCGCAGGACAGCGCGCTCGATCGTGCGCTCGACGAAGAGCTCAACAAGCGAGACTCGTGATGAGAGGCTTTCTTCCGTCCGCGTTCATCGTGCTGTCCGCCGGTAGTTTGTTGTTTGCCATCTCGTTCTTGTGGGCCGCGCTGCGCTCGCTGTTCGGCGGCAAGAGCGACACGCTCGTCACCGAGAGCGTGGCCATGCGCAAACGCCACGAGCTCCTCGACGAAAAAGAGGCCGCCCTCAAGAGCCTGAAAGACCTCGAGTTCGAGCACGAAGTGGGCAAGCTGTCGGACGAGGACTTCCGACGTCTGCAGGCCGAGTTCCGTGCGCGCGCCAAGCACGTCTTGCGCGAGCTCGACGACGATCTGCGCGAGCACCGCGCCCAGGCCGAGCAAGTGCTCGTGCGCGAGATCGGCCGCCCCTTCGAGCTGCCCGTGGTTCCCGTCGATGCGGAGAAGAGCACGTGAGTTTTGGTAGACCGCTCGCACGCAGCGCCGCCGTCCTGGTCGTCACCGGGTGGTTGTGCACGCAGCTCGCGCACGCACAAGAGCCTGCTCCGCAGCGGCCCCCCAGTGGCCCGGCCGAGATCTTCAATCGTGCGAACGAAGGTCGCAACAAGGCCGAGATCAATCGCGCCGTCAACGCGGTGGACAATGCGGCCGCGACACAACAGCCGCCGACCGCGGTGACGCCTGGGTCGACGCCGACTGCACCTCCGGGACACGGCGCTACGTCTGCACCGGCCACGACGGGGGCGGCTACGGCCCCGTCCACGGCAGCGCCCGTTCCAGGCGCTATCCCAGCTGCACCCGGAGAGACCGCGCCGTCCACGGCACCCTCGCCTGCGGCACCGTCTCCCGCTGCTGCGGCAGCGCACGCGCACGGCCACGGTCGGGATCCGCAGGCGGTCTTGGCCGAGCCGGTGCTGCCAGTGGCCGAGCCCAAGCGAGGTCTAGCGCCGGGCAGCATCGAGATCTCGGTGGTCAACCCCGACGGGACACCCCAGCCGTCTGCCGACATCGTACTCGGCGTGATGGCGAGCTTGGGTGGCCGCACCGAGCAACGCGCCAAGACCGACGCCAACGGCAAGCACACGTTCAGCGGACTCGCAGTGGGTTCCAAGCAGGCCTACCGCGTCAACGTGCTGTCGAGCGGCGCCAAGTTCAGCACCACGCCGTTCCGTCTGCCCGAAGAGCTCGGCTATCAGGCGCGCATGGTGCTCAAGCCGACCACCTCCGACATTCGGCTGATGTTCCAGGTCATCGGGCAGACCGTGGTCGAGCTGCGCGACGATCGTCTGCACATCACACAGCAAGGGCGGCTCGCCAACGCCGGTGACAGCGTCATCACGTTCCCCAAAGACGGCCTCGTCGTGCCGTTGCCGCCCGGTTTTACGGCGTTCACCTGGCAAGACGTGATGACGGACCAAAAGGGCGAAGAGCTGGCCGGCAAAGGCTTCCGCATCCGCGGGTCGCTGCCGCCCGGCTCGGTCACGCTTGCCTGGACCTTCGACCTCCAGCGCAGCGGGAGCAGCGCCAAGCTCACCGTCAACCAGCCTTGGCGCTCGTACACCTATCGGGTCATCAGCGAGGCGCCGCCGGGTCTCAAGCTGCGTGTCACCGACTTCCCGGAGGCCGAGCGCATCCAGGACACGGGTCGCGAGCTGCTGTTCACGCAGGTGCAGCGTGCCCCCAGCGAGGCGCCGCTCTCCGCCATCAACTTGCGTATCGACGGCATCCCGGGCCCCGGTCCAGGTCGCTGGATCGCGGTGTCGCTCGCGTTGCTCGCGACCATCACGGGCCTCTTCTACGCGTTCCACCGAGGCGACGGGGACGTCGAGCGGAGCGAGCGCCGCGCTGGGCTCGAGGCGCAAAAGCAGCGACTCATCACGCTCGCCAAGCAGACCGATAAGGAGCATGCCGCGGGCGAGATTGGCCCGCAGTTCCGCGCAGAGCGCCTCAAGGAGATCGCGACTGAGCTGGCGATGGTGCTGCGCGACGAAGAGACGCTGGGAAGCGCGACCAAGACCGCCACGTCGCGCTGATTCGCCGCGTCGCTCGCTCGCTCGCTCCTCGCGGGCGTACGCTCTACACTTTTGTGTGCGAAGAGAGCGGACTCGGCGGCGCAGCCGTCTACGGACTGCCCGCCGAGCGCACCTTACAGGGCGTTCACGTCGAAGCGGTCGAGCATCATGACCTTGGTCCACGCCTTGACGAAGTCTTGTGCGAATTTCTGCTTTCCGTCTTCAGCGGCGTAGACCTCCGCGATGGCGCGAAGCTCCGAGTGCGAGCCAAACACCAGGTCGACCGGCGTCGCGGTCCACTTCGGCGCTCCGTTCGCACGGTCGACTCCTTCGTAGCGCCCTACGGCGGCGGCGCTCTTCTGCCACTTCGTCGACATGTCAAGAAGATTGACAAAGTAGTCGTTCGACAGCGTACCAGCCCGCGTGGTGAAGACTCCGTCCTTCGACTGGCCGGCGTTTGTCTCGAGAACACGCAGGCCGCCGACGAGCACGGTCATCTCAGGTACCGATAGCGTCAACAGGTTGGCGCGCTCGACCAGCATCTCCAGCGGCGGCAAGCGAGTGCCGCTGCCGTAGTAGTTGCGGAATCCATCGGCGGTGGGCTCGAGCACAGCAAACGATGGGACGTCGGTCTCTTCTTGTGTGGCGTCCGTGCGACCGGCCTTGAACGGAACGGTCACGTCGAAGCCGCCAGCCTTCGCGGCCTTCTCGACCGCGGCCGATCCGCCCAGGACGATGAGATCCGCGAGCGAGACCTTGGTTCCATCGGCGCGCTTGTTGAACGCGGCCTGCAGCTCTTCGAGCTGCTTGATGACCTTCGCCACTTCCTGCGGGTTGTTCACTGCCCAGGCGTTCTGAGGAGCGAGGCGAATGCGCGCACCATTGGCGCCTCCGCGCTTGTCGGTTCCGCGGAACGACGCTGCCGAGGCCCACGCCGTACGAATCAGCTCACCCGCGGTCAGGCCCGAGCTGAGGATCTTGGCTTTGAGCGCCCTGATGTCGGCCTCGCCGATCGGCTTGTACTTCGCCGCGGGAACGGGGTCCTGCCAGGAAAGCGCCTCCTCTGGCACCTCGCTGCCGAGATAGCGCGCACGCGGCCCCATGTCGCGATGCGTGAGCTTGAACCACGCGCGCGCGAATGCGGCCTCGAACTCCTTTGGGTTGTCGAGGAAGCGCTTGGTCACCTTTGCGTACTCGGGATCGAACTTCAGCGCGAGGTCGGTGGTGAACATGATCGGCGCATGCATCTTGGTCCGGTCGTGTGCGTCCGGTACCAGGTTGGCCCCCTTGCCGTCCTTGGGGATCCACTGGATCGCCCCGGCTGGGCTCTTCGTCTGCTCCCAATCGAACGCGAAGAGGTTGCGCAGGTAGTCGATCGAGAACTTCGTAGGTGTGGTGGTCCAGGCTCCTTCGAGGCCGCTCGTGATGGCGTCTTTGCCGACGCCGGTACCACACTTGTTCGTCCAGCCCATGCCCTGCTCCTCGAGCGCTGCGCCCGCAGGTGCTGGACCCGTGCACTCGGACGGCTTGGCCGCGCCGTGTGCCTTGCCGAAGCTGTGGCCGCCCGCGATCAAGGCCACGGTCTCTTCGTCGTTCATGGCCATCTGACCGAACGCTTCGCGAATGTCCCGGGCTGCAGCGAGTGGATCCGGCTTGCCGCCGGGACCTTCGGGATTGACGTAGATCAAGCCCATCTGCACCGCGCCCAGCGGCCGCTGGAGCTTGCCGTCCGCGCCCTGTCGCTCGTTGCCGAGCCACTTTTGCTCGGGCCCCCAGTAGACCAAGTCAGCCTCCCACTGATCGCGACGACCGCCGGCAAAACCAAAGGTCTTGAAGCCCATGGACTCGAGCGACACGTTGCCGGCGAGCACCATGAGGTCGGCCCACGAGATGCTCTTTCCGTACTTCTGCTTGATCGGCCAAAGCAGCCGCCGCGCCTTGTCGAGATTGGCGTTGTCGGGCCAGCTGTTGAGAGGCTCGAACCGCTGCTGACCGCCGCCTGCGCCACCGCGCCCGTCGCTGATGCGGTAGGTGCCCGCGCTGTGCCATGCCATGCGGATGAAGAACGGCCCGTAGTTGCCGTAGTCTGCAGGCCACCAGGGCTGCGATGTCATGAGGACCTGCTCGATGTCCTTCTTGACGGCCTTGAGCTCGAGCTTTTTGAAAGCCTCTGCGTACTTGAAGTCAGCGCCCATCGGGTTCGACTCCATCGCGTGCTGACGCAGCGGGGACAGGTCGAGTCGTTCGGGCCACCAGAACTGGTTGTTCGCTGTTTGCTGAGCGCGCTCTTGTCCCTTGGTGAGGTCGGGCGTTTGTTGGGGCGAGGTGGTCACGGCACCTTCGCCGGTGACAGGCTGCGGCTTCTGCGCGGCTCCACACCCAAAGACTGCGCTCGCGGCGATTGCGATCACGGCACTCTTTACGCTTACTCTCGTCATTACGGTCGGCCTCTTTCCACCCGGGTCCACGCCAAGCGCCGAAACGGGGCGGTTGTCTCGGACTCGATGGCCGATTGGTAGTCGAGGTGTAGCGGGATTGCGACTGAAGGTTGATTCGCACGACGACGCCCGAGTCGGCATGTTGCCACTCGTGAGCGCGAACGGTGTGGCCCTTTCGACACGTGCTAGCGTCTGCCAAAGGACGTCGTGGCATGCGCATTTTGCTGACAGGAGCGACCGGCTACATCGGCAAGCGTTTGTTGCCGCTGCTGCTCGAGCAGGGCCACCACGTCGTGTGCGCCGTGCGCGACAAGGGCCGCTTCGCGGTGCCCACGCTGCGCGGCGAACAGGTCACCGTGGTAGAGGTCGACTTCCTCGACCCGAGCTCGCTACGCAACATCGGCGCCGAGTCATCCTCGCCCACGAACGTGCCGGGCCCTGGCCTGGATGTGGCGTTCTACCTGATCCACTCCATGTCCGGGCCCGATGCTGACTTCGCGGCGCTCGAGGCGCGCTCGGCGGCAAATTTCCGCGATCGCATGACGCAGCTCGGCGTCAAACAGGTGGTGTATCTGGGTGGCATCAGCAACGCGGACGAGCTGTCGCGCCACCTTGCCTCGCGTCAGCAAGTAGAAGTCATCCTGTCCGAGGGGCGCTACGCGCTCACCACGCTGCGCGCCGGGATCATCATTGGCTCCGGCAGTGCCTCGTTCGAGATCATGCGCGACCTGGTCGAAAAGCTGCCGGTGATGATCGCCCCACGCTGGCTCGGTACGCGCTCGCAGCCGATCGCCGTGCGCAACGTGCTCGAGTACCTGCTGCGTGTGATCAACCAACCGTACACGTTCGATCGCGCGTTCGACCTCGGCGGCCCCGAGGTGCTGACCTACAAGGAGATGCTGTTGCGGTTCGCGCGGCTGCGCGGGCTGCGACGCTTGATCATGACGGTACCGGTGATGACGCCGCGGCTCTCCTCGTACTGGCTCTACTTCGTCACGGCCACGTCGTATGCGCTCGCGGTGCACTTGGTCAACAGCATGAAAGTGGAGGTGGTGGCAGAGCCGAACGACCTGGCGCGCGTCCTCGGTATCGAGCTGCTCTCGTTCGACGCCGCCATCGGCCGAGCGTTCGCGCGCCTCGAACAGAACGAGATTGTCTCCTCCTGGAAAGACGCGATGGCCAGCGGAGGTCTGCAGCATCCCATCAAGTACTACGTGGAGGTGCCGACCTTTGGCTGCTTCAAGGACGTGCGCGAGATGCCCGTGGCGGATGCCGAGCGCGCGCTGGAGCGCATCTGGTCCATCGGCGGCGCCACCGGCTGGTACTACGGAAACGCGCTGTGGAAGCTGCGCGGAGTGCTCGACAAGCTGATCGGAGGGGTGGGCTTACGACGCGGACGCACCCATCCCTTCGAGCTGCATGCGGGCGACGCGCTGGACTTTTGGCGCGTGTTGCTGGCGGACAAAGAGGCCAAGCGGGTGCTGCTCTACGCCGAGATGAAGCTGCCCGGCGAAGCCTGGCTCGAGTTCAGAATCGACGCGAAGAATCAGCTTCATCAGGAAGCGACCTTTCGCCCGCGCGGTCTGCTCGGTCGACTCTACTGGTACGCCGTGCTGCCGCTTCACTTCTTCGTCTTTCAGGGCATGCTGCGACGGCTGGCCGCGGGCTGAGCGCGAGCGCAGTGGCGTCAGGGCGCGGCAAACTTGATTGCTGCCACTGACGCTGCTCACCGCGTAGCACGATG
>JBEGTL010000276.1:0-10272 GCA_041179425.1 Pseudomonadota bacterium
GACTCCATGTCCATGCGCAGCGTGTGGAGCGAGCGCGTCGCGTCTGCAGATGGCGAGACGGCAGAGAGTGCGGCCACCGTTGCCAAGAGCGTCACCGCGCCGCTGTCGCTGATCGTCAGCGCGTTCGCGCCCGTGCTCGACGTGGCCCGCACGCTCACCCCGGAGCTGCACGCAGCGCCAGGCGACCGCACCATCTTACTCATCGACCTCGGCTCGGGCCAAAACCGCATCGGCGCAAGTGCGCTCTGTCAGGTGTATGGAGCGCTCGGCGAGACGCCTCCCGACCTCGACCATCCAGAGCTGCTCGTCCGCTTTTTTGCCGCCATCCAAGAGCTCAACGCCAAGGGCTGGCTCCAGGCCTACCACGACCGCTCCGACGGTGGCCTGATCGTCACGCTGCTCGAGATGGCGTTTGCGGGCGGTGCAGGCCTCGAGATCGATCTCAGTCCGCTCAGCGGGCACGACCTGGCCACGCTCTTTTCCGAAGAGCTCGGCGCCGTGGTCGAGGTTCGCGAAAAAGACCTCGAAGGTGTGCTCGACTTGCTCGCGCACCACGGTCTGTTCGAGCTCACGCACCGCATCGGACGCCCGGTGGTGGGTCACGACATCGTGATCACCAGGTCGGGCCAGACCTTACTGTCGAGCTCCCGCTCGACGCTGCGTGCGTTGTGGTCCGACACCACCTTCCGCATGCAGACGCTGCGCGACGATCCGGACTGCGCGCGAGAAGAGCACGAAGCGCGCCTCGACGACGGCAACCTCGGCCAATTTGCGCGCGCCACCTTCGACATCGAGCAAGACGTCGCGGCCCGGTTCGCGAGTCGTGGTGGTGCCAAGCCGCGTGTGGCCATTTTGCGCGAGCAGGGGGTCAACGGGCAGCTCGAGATGGCGGCAGCGTTCGACCGTGCGGGCTTCTCGGCCATCGACGTGCACATGAGCGACCTGCTGTCGGGTCGCGTCGAGCTAGCCAGCTTCCGCGGCCTGGTGGCTTGTGGCGGCTTCAGCTACGGCGATGTTCTGGGCGCGGGACAGGGCTGGGCCAAGAGCATCCTGTTCAACGACGCGGTGCGTGAGGCGTTTGCCACGTTTTTTCTGCGCGAAGACAGCTTTGCGCTCGGCGTCTGCAACGGCTGTCAGATGATGTCGAGCTTGCGCGACATCATTCCGGGCGCCGCTTTGTGGCCGCGGTTCGTGCGCAATCGCTCCGAGCAGTTCGAGGCGCGCCTGTCGCTGGTGCGTGTGGAGTCTTCCCCGTCGATCTTGTTTACCGGGATGGAGAACTCGATTCTGCCGATCGCGGTGGCGCACGGCGAAGGGCGTGCGGAGTTCGACACCGTCGATCAGTGTGCACGCCTGGAGCACGAGCGTCTGATTGGCGCGCGTTTCGTCGACAATCGCGGCGAGGCGACGCAGCGCTATCCGAGCAATCCGAATGGCTCGCCTGAGGGGATCACCGCGCTGACTACGCCGAGTGGTCGCGTGACGATCATGATGCCGCACCCTGAGCGTGTTACGCGTGCGCTCAACTACTCTTGGCATCCTCCGGAGTGGACTGGCGATGGGCCTTGGCTGCGTATGTTCCGCAATGCGCGCCTCTGGGTCGGGTGACGCTCGGCTTTCCGGGAGGGTCTCGTGCCTGCGGGCGGTAGGGCACCTTCCGGGCGATACCGAATCCCCCCGACAACCAATCACCACGTGAGATGAAAGGAAGCTAAAAAAACAGACACCAGCAGACCAAACGAGGCCGACGGCCGACGGCGAACCACCGCTGCCAGCAAAGACGCAGCTTGTGCGCCGCCCGCCAACCACCCCATGGGATTCGCTTCGCCCGGAAGGTGCCCTACCGCCCGCAGGAAACGAACCCCCCGCAAGGCCGAGCGGTCACCAGTCGAGGATTGCGGCTCCCCACGTGAACCCGGAGCCAAAGGCCACTGCAGCGACCTTCATCCCGCGCTTCAAACGGCCGGTCGACTCTGCCTCGAACAACAATCCAGGAATCGTCGCGGCAGTCGTGTTGCCGTAGCGCTGAATGTTGTTGATGAACTTCGACTCAGGCGCGCCGATGTGCTGCTGGATGTACTGGTTGATGCGCAGGTTAGCCTGGTGGAACGTAAACAGGTCGATGTCGTTGAGCGTGATCTTCTGCGCCTGCATTACCTGCATCAGCGAGCCGATCATGCGCTCTACCGCGTGCCGAAACACCTGCTTGCCGTCCATCTGCGCCCACATCATCTCGGGCGACACCTGGCCGACGCCGTTCGCGTCCTGAGGGATGTAAGGCCGCTTGGAGATGTCCCAGATGCGCTGACACAACACCTCGGCGAAGCGCCCATCGGCACCGAGGTGCACGGTGCGAATGCCGCGGTCCTCTTCGGTCGCGCTCACGATGACGGCACCCGCAGCATCGCCGAACAGCGACGAGACGGTGCGGCCGCGCGTACTCAGGTCGAGCGCTGCCGAGTGCGTCTCCGCGCCGACCAAAAGCACGTTGTTGTACTGCCCTGAGCGCACCATCGCGTTGGCGGTGCTGAGGCCGTACAAGAAACCGGAACACTGGTTACGAATGTCGAGCGCGGGGATGAAGCGGCCCTGATCACACAGTCCGAGCTTGGCCTGCAGGTAGACGCCCGAGCCGGGGAAGTGAGCATCCGGCGAGAGCGTGCAGAAGATGATCAGGTCGATGTCTTTTTTCTCGAGGCCGGCACGCTTGAGGGCCTCCTCGGTGGCCGGCACGGCGAGGTCGGAGGTGCTGACCCCTTCGGCGGCGAAGTGCCGCTCCTCGATGCCAGTGCGCTGCACGATCCAGTCGTGCGTCGTGTCGATGCCGTAGTCGGTGCGCAGAGCATCGTTGGTGACGACGCGCGGTGGTGCATAGAAGCCGGTACCCGAAATGAAAGCGTTACGCATGGAGCCTCGTGGCCGGACTATAGAACGAGTAACCCTTGTGCACCGCCGATAAAGCTCGCAGAACAATGGCGGCAAAGCCTAACTCGTGCCTGCGATGACGCACTGCGGCGGGACCCGCGCGGGCAGCAGTCCAACGGGCGCGGCGCCGCCGCCAGCACCCGGCTCGACGGGTGTCCATCAGGGGTCGAGTCCCGCACCACGTGACTAGTGGGCTTGCTCCGCGCAGAGGGTGCGCGAGAACGTCGTGGAAACGGGACAGCCATCAGCCGCATGCTGATGGAGATGAGTCTTTCGTCTGCGCGTCCGCCACCCTCGCCGTCCATCTTGGTAGTCGATGACAACTTGCAGAATCGGCTGGTCGCAGAGGCCCGTCTGGTCGCTGCGGGCTATCGGGTGTTACAGGCCGAAAGCGGAGAGCGCGCGCTCGAGATGTTTGCTCGCGAACCAGTCGACCTGGTGCTGCTCGACGTGTGCATGCCGGGGATCGACGGTTTCGTCACGCTCGATAGGCTGCGCCGGCTGCCGCGCGGCAGTGACGTGGCAGTCGTCTTCCTCACGGCGCTCGATGACGTAGCCACACACGAGCGCGCCCTCAAGGCCGGCGTCGACGACTACCTCACCAAGCCCCTGCGTGCGACCGAGCTGTTGATCCGCGTGCGCTCCCTGCTCAGGCTCGGGCAGGCGATGACGTCGCTGCGCGCCAGCCACGCGCTGGTGTCAGCCCAGCGAGACGAGCTCATCCGCGGACGCGACCTGCGCCGCCAGCTGTCCGCCTTCGTCGTCCACGACCTCAAGAGCCCGCTCTCCATGATCATGGCGGCGACCGAGATGGTGCAACGCAAGCTGCCGAGCGCCGCCGCCGACAAGCTCCAGATCGTGCAGCGCGCCGCGCAGAACATGCTGCGCATGGTCCACAACCTGCTCGACATCTCGCGCAGCGAGGACGGACGCCTGATCGCGCGCCCGAGCGAGACCAACCTGCGGGCGCTGGTCGAAGAAGTGGTGCACGCGGTGCGCGGCACGCAAGGGGAGTGGCACTCCACCATCGCCATCGAGACTCGGTATCGACTCGACACCCCCCTCGTGTGGGTCGACAGCCAGCTGTTCAGGCGCGTGCTCGAGAACTTGCTCGACAACGCCCTGCGCTACAGCCCCAACGACGCCCGCATCTCGGTCGACGTCGCGCATGAGCACGGCGAGCTGAGCCTCCGCGTGGGCGACGAGGGGCCCGGCATCCCTCCCGAGCATCGCCAGCGCATTTTCGAGATGTACGTTCGCCTCGACGACGACAACCCCGTACGCGTCGGTCACGGCCTCGGACTGGTGTTCTGTCGGCTCGCGCTCGAGGCGCAGGGTGGCCGCATCTGGGTCGAGAGCGCATCGGACGAGACGGGCGACCACAGCGCGGCGTTTCACGCGGTCCTCCCCATCGTGTGAGGCAGACGTCGACGAGGCATAAAGTCGCAGTGTGCGGGCCGATCGACGCACCGTTGAGCACCCACCCTCGATTCAGAAGCCTGGACGGGACAATCCACGACCATTTCTGAGGCGACGACGGGCTCTGAGTCGGTGGCATGCGTTGTGCGTTAGGGCGCGTCATGCAGCCGACCACGATAGCCAACGCGGAGCGTGAGAACCCCGACTTGTTGCCGCCGGGCACGACGTTGGGGGCACACACCGTCATTCGTGGTGTGCTCGGCGAGGGCGGCACCGCGGTCGTCTACGACGCCTGGCACACGGAGCTGCAGCGCCCTGTCGCGGTGAAAATGCTGCACCTACACGGCCGGGCAGCGCGCGAAGCACGCGCGAGGCTCATCCGCGAAGCGCGCATCTGCGAGAGCGTGCACGACCCGCGCGTGCCCAAGGTGTTCTTCATCGACGAGCTCGACGATGGGACGCCGTACATGGTCATGGAGCGCATCGATGGCCCCACGCTGGCCAGGCTGATCGAGAGTGGTCCGCTCCCTGTCACGACGGCCTGCACCATCGCGGCGCAGCTGCTGGAGGGTCTGGCGGCAATCCACGGGCGCGGCGTAGTGCATCGCGACATCAAGCCGAGCAACATCATCTTGCAGCCGCGCGACGACGGCACCGTACGCGTACGACTGATGGACTTCGGCATCGGGAAGATCACGTCTCACGGGCCCGAGGTCACGGGGATCACACGGCAGGGCGACATCATCGGGACGCCTTGTTACATGCCGCCCGAGCAGCTGATGGCGCAAGGTGTGGACGCGCGCGTCGATCTCTACGCAGCTGGCGTGGTGTTGTTCGAGATGTTGACGGGCAAAGTGCCGTACAACGCGACGAGCATCGCGGAAGTGGTGGCTGCAGTGTTGCGCGATGCGATGCCTGGCGTGCGGACTCTTCGTCCGGAGGTGCCTGCGCAGATCGAAGAAGTGGTGGCAAAGGCCACGGCGAAGGACGCTACGCAGCGCTACGCGTCTGCGGAGCGGATGAAACTTGCTCTGTGCGCTGCCGTTCGCGCTAGTAAGCCTGCTCATCCCTTCACTCGTGACGTTGCCTCTCATCCTGCTCACTCTGTTCAGTACGTCTGACTTCTTTGTCTTGGGGCGGTGGAGGGGTTGGGGCCGGCCGCTCGGAGGTGCATCAATCCGGTGCTCGCAAAGCCTGCTCTCCGTTTGGCGCACCTCCGAGCGCACGCCAACTCGCCAAGCCGAGTTGGCTCGGACTAGCGTTCCCCTAGCTGGATCCGCATTGCAGAGACTCCCACCCCAGCTTACGCACCTGTCGCGCCGTGGCACTGGTCCCGTTCCATCGACGGGGACTTCGGCGGCAAAGTCATCTTCGCGCAGGAGGCACTAGACCTCTGTATCGTCGAGCTCGTCCCGAAGACGACGAGTCTTCCGCCCTCGCCTGAGCCGCTGACGATCGACACGCACGAAGTCCAGATCGGACAGGAGGTCATCGTGGCCGGCTATCCTCTCGGCGTCGACTACAGCGTCGCCGAGCGCTGCCGAGTGACGGCAACTCCGACAAACGTCCGCGACCCTGATCTAGTCAACCCGACCGAGCGGACGGTGCGCAGCTTCGCGATCGACTGCAAGACCGCACAGCACGGTTCTTCGGGCTCGCCCGTCTTCGACGCCGAGACCGGTGCGCTACTCGGCCTGCTCTGGACTGGCAACTGCACAAAAGGCATCGGACACTGCGAGCCGCCGGCCTACGTCAGCGCAGCCAGCGCCTGGCTCGGCCAGGGAGACCGCCCGCCCGCCCAGTACGCCCACCTGACAGAAGTACTCGCCCGTTTCAGCACCCCATAACGAGAAAGCGCGAGCAGCCAAGAGGCCACCCGCGCTGTCTGACTGTCCAGTTAGAAGGAAAGTTAGAGACTACCTTCAGCCTTATCGAGCACCTTGTCGAGACTAGACAGCTGCTTATCAACAGCGGTCTTCGCGCGGTTGAGGTTTGCAGCGGTCACACTGTTCAAGGCCTCGATGTCCCGCTCCGCAGCAGCGCGCTTGGTCGTCCAACCGTTCAGAGCGGCAGCCACCTGAGTCTGCTCCTTGGGCGTCGCAGCCTGAGCCTTCGTCTTCAGCTCGCTCGCGCGCTGATCGAGATCGTTCAGCTCTTTACGCGACTTGTTCACGAGATCGCCGCGCTCACCCTGCGCGTCCTTCGACGCCTCGGCGACCTTCTTGCTGTCCTTGTTGAGCTTCTCGGCCGTGTCCTTGTTCAGGTCGGCACGATCCTCCGCCTGCTCCTTGTTCAGGTCGGCGCGCTCTTCCGCCTGCTTCTTCGTCAAGTCCTGGCGATCCTTGGCAAGGTCGGCCTGATCCTCCCGGATCTCCTTGATGTCCTTGTCCGCACCCTTGGCGATCTCGTTGTGCTCTTTGGTCTCGTCCTTGGCGAGATCGCGCTGATCCTCGACCTGCTTCTGGGTCAGCTTGGCCTGCTCTTCACGCTGCTCCTGCGTCAGCTGAGCTTGGTCCTTCTGAGCCTCTTGCGTGTGCTCGACCTGGTTCTCTTGCGCCTGCTCGGCTTGCTTGGCGTTGTCGCATGCAACGACGCCCGCGATGGCAGCAGCAAGAATCATCAGACGCGTAGACCTGCGGTTCATAGCTCGTGTCTCCTTGTTTGGACCCGTGGGAGTCCATTCGATGGGAAGAGCTATATCAAGTCGTGTGCCAAGGCGTTTCGGCGCCGCGTCAGCAGAAAACCGCTGAGTTTTCGCAAACGGGTGGGAGGCGCCCAGTACATCGGCGCCACAAGGTGCAAACTGCGCCGCGCACACCAGACCTTCGGCCGGCGCGCGCATTGTCGCGGAATGTAAAGCGGAGTCGCGTCAGGTCCGCAGCTGCGGACAGCATACCTGACCTGACGCTGAGACTCCGCGCGGTGCTCAGCGCGCGAGGCGCGAGACGTACGAGTCGGTGTGCGCACGAATGCGCTGCGCACGAACGGTGGGGTCTTCGACGGTCACCTTCTCGTCGGGCGTGACCTTGAACAGGGTCTGCCCCTTTTGCACGATCGCCCCGCTCTCCGAGACGAGCACTTCGTCGACGGTGCCCGAGAACGGCGCGAGCACCTTGTTGAACATCTTCATGACCTCGACGAGGTACAACGGATCGCCCTTCTTGAAGTGCGTCCCCTTCTCGACGAACGAGGGCATGCCCGGCGCCTCTTGTGCGTAGAACATGCCGCCCGTGACCGCGGCGATCTCGTCGGACTTCATGACGAGCGGCGGCACCAGCACGCGCTTCATCGCGGCCTGCAGCTCGACGTCGTGCAGCTTCTCCGGGATGTCGATGCTCATGTCCTCGCGGACCTTCAGCTCGTAGAAGCCGACGGCCTTGGCGATCAGCGGCAGCAGCGACAGCAGCTCGAGACCGAGCTGATGCCCTGCGTGCGCGGCGCGTAGCTGCGCCCAGGTGGCATCGTCGAAGCCGTACGAGGCCTTGGGCGAGCGCAGAGCCGCATCCAGCGCCTGGAAGTCGACGTTGGGCGCCCGCGCGGACAGGCGCCCATAGAACCCGAGCGCGTTCTTGAGCAGCTCGTCGTCCTGACGCCAGATCACGTGCGCGGCGGGCGCGCGTGGCGCGGCCTCCATGTGCAGCAAGTGGTAGGTGTCTTGGACCACCTGCACGGGGTTCTTTTTCCAGACCACCCGCTCGCCATCGAACACGAAGTCGTTCTTGTGTTTGCTGAGCCACGCCGACAAGAAATGCGGCTCGTCGATCAGCTTGCGAATGGGCCGGAGCAGCAAGGTCTCCTTGAGCTCGAGCACCTTCTTGGTGGCGTCCGCAGCCGCCTTGCCCTGGCCCGCGGCACGGGCCAACGCCTCCTTGGTGAGGCGCGCGAGCGCAAAGTCGAGGTCGAGCGCCGAGGCTTCCTGCTTGAGCAGGCCGACCAAGGTCAGGTACGGCACCACGAACTTGGTGGTGGGCTTGGCCCACACGCCGTTGCCGAGAAACCAGGTCACGAGGCCCAGGTGGAACTCGAGGTTGGTCGCCAGGTCTTGTCCGCGCAGGGTGGTGCTGCGCAGGATCTCGAAGCAGCGCTGGTAGCTCTCGCGGCGGTCCGCACCGGTGGCGAGCAGCAGCGCGACGTTGGAGTCGTACGCACCCGCCAGGCGGTAGCGCATGAACAGACCGGTACCGGGGTTCTTGGTGGAGATGCCCTGGTCGTCGCGGATCTCACCCTCGACCGGGTCGGACCACGACAAGATCACGCCACCGGCGTGCGGGGAGAGCGAGCGATCGGTGGCGTTGAGACGCGCCTCGACCGACGCTCCCTCGCGCAAGAAACGCGTGGGCTTGGGCAGCTTGCTGCGGTGCTTGGCGATCAGCGCCATGGCCTCGACCAGCGAGTGCACGTCGAAGCTGTCGGTCGCACTCTGCGGGTTGGTGAAACGCAAGCCGTAGCAGAGCTCCGAGACGCGGTGCTCGACCTGGATGCGCGTGTTCACCTCCATGAAGAAGTGGCGCGAGCCTTCGACGATGCACTCGAACGTGGACGCGCTGTCGAGCTTGACTGCGCGACCAAAACGCTCGGCCTCGCCCTCCATGCGGCGCAGCGTAGACAGGTCGATCTCGAGCGACTTGGCTTCCAGATCGCGCCCTTCGGCGTGTGCTTTTTTGGCGGCCGCCTCGAGCGCCTCCTGCGTGGCCGACACCTCGAGCAACTTCTGCTCGTGCATCTGCAGCGAGCAGTCGCGTCCGCCCAGCGTCACGCACCACTCACCGTTGCCCAGGACCTGGATCTCGTTGTGGCGCGTCTGCTCGATGTTGAGCTCGAGCAGGATGTTTTTGTTCTCGCCGACGCCGGTGGCTTTGACCTCTTGCAAGATCTCGCGCACCAGGCCGGGCACCTTGGCAGGGTCGCTGAAGATGCGCTGGCCCTTGCCGCCGCCGCCGCCGATCGCCTTGAGGCGAAAACGACTGCCCTTGTACTCGGCGATGATCTTCACCGCTTCGTCGCGCAGGGTCGCCCCCAGCTCTTCGATGCTGTAGAGGTCGATGCCCTTCTGGTACGAGGCGGCGAGCACCGCGTCGGCCAGCTCTTCGATCGCGAGCTTGGGATCGCTGAGTGCCGGCACGGTAAGGCCCTCGGCCTTGGCCAGCTTCTCGAAGCCTGCACGGTCTTTGTGCTTGCGAATGAGCAGCACGGCCGTGGCGTTGTTGAGACCCGGCGTGACCGACACGTCGTTCTCGAGCGCGGTGCGCTTGGCCTCGTCCTTTTTGCCGGCCGAGTCCTGCGTGTACGAACAGGGCCCCATGAACGTGAGGCCAGCCTGCTCGATGGCGCGCACGAAGTCCGCGTCCTCGGCCATGAAGCCGTAGCCTGCGAACACGTACTTGTAGCCATTTTCACGGCAGATCTCGATCATCTGCTGCACGCGGAACACGCGCTCTTCTTTGGTCGCGCCCGTGTAGTCCGGCACGCGGTGCACGCGGCTCGGGTCGAGCTCGCGCAGCTCCGGCGCCAGTGCGCGCGGGTACACGATGCTGTCTCGCTCGGAGAGCAAGATGCCGACCTTGGTCATGCCCATCTCGCGGAAGACGTCGAGCGCCTCTTTGCGGATGGGTCCGCGGCAGACGATGAGCACGGTCATGTCGTCGGCGGCGAACGAACGCACCCACTGCGAGGTGTGATTGCCGAGCCTGCGATCCGCGTGGATCAGAGGGTTGTTGGTGTACGCGTTGTACGGCTTCTGCTCGCCCATCAGAAGAACTCCCGCTGCACGCCCGTGAATGGGCCCGGCTTGTACTGACGAAGTAAGAACTGCAGGCTGTTGCCCAGTGTGGAGCGCAGGTCGGTCGGCATCACGATCTCGGAGATGGAGCCGAGCGACAGTGCCTCACGCGGGTTCATCAGCTCACGCTCGTAGCGCTGGTTGAACTT
>JBEGTL010000277.1:0-10242 GCA_041179425.1 Pseudomonadota bacterium
TTCATCGACGCCTACGAGAGCGCGCCATCCTCAGCAATACTCCCCAACGTATCCAATCGATGACCCCTCAGGCACTGCCAGATGTGCAGAGGGCTGCGTGACATGGGCCGATCTGCACCCAATTCAAGAAAGACGGCATCGAGGTCAAGTGGAGCTTCTTGCGGGGAGCCGGCCCGGCCGTGAACGAGCTGTTCGCCAACGGTCTGCTCGACTTTTCGTACCTCGGCGACCTGCCCTCCGTGATCGGTCGCGCCAGCGGCCTGCCCTACAAGGTGCTGGCCGGCGGAAGCGTCCGGGGCAACGTCTACGTGTCTGTTCCGGCAGACTCGTCCACCCAGGCGCTCAAAGATCTCAAAGGAAAGCGCCTCGCGGTCGCCAAGGGCACGTCGACCCACCTCGCAGCGCTGAAGATCTTGGAGTCCGGCGGGCTGAGTGAGAAGGACGTCAAGCTCATCAACATGGACACCACGTCCGCACAGCTGGCGCTGACCACGCGCGACATCGATGCCGTGTTTGGCGGCACGGACTCTCTGCGCCTGCGCGACCAAGGGGTGTCGCGCATCATCTTCACGACCCGTGGCGCCCCGCCGGCGCTCACGTCCAACGGCACGTGGGTGGGTTCCGAGGCGTTCTTGAAGAAGTACCCGGCCCTGTCGGCGCGCGTGATGAAGGTGTTCGTGCAGGCCGCGCAGTGGCTTGCCACGCAGCCGCCGCAGCAGGTGTTCCAGCTGTGGACCAAGTCTGGGACGACGTTCTCGTCGTTTCGCGAGGACTGGGCAGGAGAAGACGTCAAGTATCGCAGTAGCCCACTCATCGACCCGTACCTCGGAGAACGTTACAAGCTGCAGATCAAGGAGGCCAAGCGGCTGAACCTGATCCGCGAAACGTTCACCTGGGAGAGCTGGATCGAACCCAAGTACCTCGAGGGCGCACTCAAGGAGCTCGGCCTCGAGAACTTCTGGCTGCCGCGCGGTTCGGATGGCAAGCCTATCCGCTCCGACGTCAAGAGCGCCGGCGCGACGCCTGCAGCGGCTCCGCCCGGGACGGCACAGAGTGCGCCCGGGGCCGGCGCGGCAGCGCCTGCGGCGACAGCGGTGCCTGCGCAAGCCAAGGTTCCGTCAGCGACCAGCGGTCTCTGAGCCGCTCTTCGTCGGCCCTTTGCGAGGGTGTTGCAGCGGCGCTCGCTCGCTGATACGAGGCGGGCATGTCAGCTCCTGCCCTGTTCGTGTCCGACGTCGACGGCACGCTGGTCGATCGGCGCGCGCAGCTGAGCGCGAGCACGCGGGCGCGCCTGACCGCGCTGCTCGACGCAGGGCTCCCCTTCACGGTGGCTAGCGCGCGCAGTGCGCTCTCGCTCAGCGTCATCCTGGAGGGCCTGCCGCTGAAGCTGCCGGTGGTCGAGTTCAATGGTGCCTTCATCACCGACCTCGCGACGGGTTACCGGCCGTTCGTCCGCGCGCTCTCCGAGGACGTCGCTCCCCACGTGCACGAGCTGGGACACGGACTCGGACTCACCCCGTTCGTCTCCACGTTCGACGGCAAGCACGACCGACTGTTCGCGGCGCCTGCGCGCAACGAAGGCTCGCAGTGGTACCTCGATGAGCGGCACGCGTTCCGTGACCCGCGGCTCACGCACGTAGACGATGTGCGCATCGGCTTTCTGCAGCAGGTCGTGTGTATGACGTTCATCGCACGCGAGGAGGCGCTCGCGCCTCTGTACGAGGAGATCCAGCGGCACCACGCCGAGCGCGTGCGCGTGGAGTTCTACGAAAATCGTTACCAGCCGGGCTGGCACTGGCTCAGCGTGCACGACTACCGCGCGACCAAGGCAGAGGCGCTTCGCGAGCTGTGCGCCACGCTCGACGTCCCGCTCGCCAACCTGACGGTGTTCGGAGACGAACGCAACGACATCCCCATGTTTCAGATCGCTGGGCGCGCGGTGGCGGTGGCCAACGCGCACAGCGACGTAAAGGCGTGTGCGCACGAGCTGATTGGCGACCACGAAGAAGACAGCGTGGTCGGCTACCTCGAGCGCGTCGATTCTCTCAAGTCACGAAGCGAAGGAGCACAGCCATGACTTCTGAACAGACGCGGCGACATTACGACGAGCTCAAACAGCTGGGGCTCAAGCTGGACATGTCTCGTGGCAAGCCCGCACCCGAGCAGCTGGCGCTGTCGGCCGAGCTACTCACCACGGGCGTCGAGGACTTCCGCGCGAGCGACGGCACTGACACCCGCAACTACGGCGGCGTGCTCGGTCTGCCCGAGGCGCGCGCGCTGTTTGGCAGCATCCTCGAGCTGCCGCCCGCGCAGGTGGTGGTCGACGGCAACTCCAGCCTCGCCCTGATGCACGACGTGATCGTGTTCTCGCTGTTGCACGGCGTGCCCGGGCACAAGCCTTGGCGCGACCAAGGGACCATCTCCTTTTTGTGTCCGGTGCCCGGCTACGATCGCCACTTCGCGATCAACGAGACGCTCGGCATCCGCATGATCGCCGTGCCGTTCACGGCGGCGGGGCCCGACCTCGAGACCGTGCAGCGGCTGGTGGAACAAGACGCCAGCATCAAGGGGATGTGGTGCGTCCCCAAGTACAGTAACCCGAGCGGCACCGTCTACGGCAGCGACGCAGTAGAGACCCTCGCGAGCATGAAGACGGCAGCGCCCGACTTCCGTCTGTTGTGGGACGACGCGTATCGCCTGCACCACCTCACCGAGCGCAAGATCGCCAGCGCCAACGTGGTCGAGGCATGCGCCAAGGCGGAGAACCCCGATCGCGCCATCGTGTTTGCTTCCACCTCCAAGATCACGCTCGCCGGCGCGGGCATCGCGGCCTTGGCATCGTCGCCGGCCAACGTGGCGTGGTGGCAAAAGCACGTCTCCATCCGCACCATCGGGCCCGACAAGGTCAACCAGCTGCGCCACGTGCGCTTCTTGAAAGACCGCGCCAACGTGGAGGCCCTGATGGACCGCCACCGCGCCCTGCTCAAGCCCAAGTTCGACGTCGTCGAGCAGGGCTTCAGCGAACATCTTGCGGGCGTAGCAGGCGTCAGCTGGTCGCACCCAGAAGGGGGCTACTTCATCGACCTGGTCACGCCCAAGGGCCGCGCCAAGCGCACGGTCGAGCTGGCCAAAGAAGCGGGCATCACGCTCACGGGCGCAGGCGCCGCGTTTCCGTACGGCAAGGACCCGGAGGACAAACACATCCGCATCGCTCCCAGCTTCCCCTCCGTCGAGGAGCTCAAGCTGGCAGCAAAGGGCGTCTCGCTCGCCCTACGCGTTGCGATCGACGAATAAGGTCAAAATGGGCGCGCGCCGGCCAGGCTGATTCGTTTGAGCACGCGACGGGCGTTCGGGTCGAACGCGGTGCGCGCGTGGAGCACGGCCTGGTTGTCCCAGTACACGATGTCGCCGACCGACCACTTGTGCTCGTAGCGGAAGCGCTCCTGGGTCAGGTGTGCGCGCAGCTGTTGCACGAGCGCGCTGCCCTCTTCGACCGACAGACCCACCACCTCGACCTCGGTCTTGGCACCGAGGAACAAGATCTTTTTGCCGCTCTCCGGGTGCGTGCGCACGAGCGGGTGCGGGTAGGTGGCGCTGATCAGCGGCAGGCTCGGGTCGCGGTAGAGCGGACGCGGGTCGCCTTCGCCGCGCAAAAACGGGTTGTACGTGATGAGCGACAGGCCCGCGATGCGCTGCTTGGTGGCCTGGTCGAGCGTCTCGTAGGCGAGGTTGAGGTTGTAGAAGCTGGTGTCTCCCCCCACGTCGGGCACCTCGAGCGCGTACAAAAACGAGCCGGCCGAAGGGTAAGGTGTCCACTGATGGTCCGCGTGTGGCGACAGCTCGCCCGTACCGGTGTAGCCATCGACGTTGGAGACGCGGACGATGTCCGGTGCGACACCCTGGGCGCCGGACGCCAGCACCGGCACGTCGACCGGGTTCTGGAAGATGGAGCCGAAGTAGGTAGCGAAGTGTTTGAAGTCGGGCTCGGACAGATCCTGATTTTTGAAGATCAAGATGCCGTGGTCGCGCTGCGCTTGTTTGAGCGCGAGCACGAGCTCGGGCGCGAGGGGCCGCGCTGCATCCAGGTTGTAGATCTCGGCGCCGACGGGCGTGCCGTTGGGCCGGATCTCGACGCCTTGTGTCTGGGTACTCACGTTGTCTGCTCCATCAGGCCAGGGGGAGGTCGATCCACTGCTTGAACGCGGGGCGCTCTTTGACGCGCGCGTAGTAGGCGTCGAGCGCCTTGTGCTCCGGCCGCTTGATCGGCAGGTTGTACCAACGCTGCAGCGCTGAAGCGATGGGGATGTCGCCCCACGTAAACTCGTTGCCCGCGATGTACGGTCGGCTCGACAGCTCGCGATCGAGCAGCGTGACGGCGGCGATCGAGGCCTTCTGTGCACTCTCGATCACGGCCTTGTCGCGCTTGTCTTCGGGCGTGCGGATCAGCTGCACCACCAGCGGCCGCACGTTCGCCCAGAGCGTGCTGTTGTAGAACTCGGTGAACTGATCGGCGCGCGCGCGCTCGATGGCGCTGTCGGGCTGTTGCGGCGCCTTGCCGTAGGCCGAATACAAGTAGCGGAGCACCGCATTGGACTCCCACAGCGCTTGTCCCTGATCGACGAGCGTCGGGATGAGTCCGGTCGGGTTGATGGCGAGATAGTCAGGTTCTTTGTTGCGTCCGAATGCACCACCCGCATCGATGCGCTCGTACGGCAGGCCGAGCTCGGCCAGTGCCCAGAGCACCTTCTGGACGTTGATCGAGCGTGGCTGTCCCCACAACGTAAGTTTGCTCATTGGTCTTTTCCTCGTACTCGGTTCAGGCGACGGCTTGTTTTTTGGGGGCCACGTGGCGTGCGTAGCGATCGATGTAGAGCTCGGCCGGGTTCTCGTGCGCCTTGACCGAGTCCAGCGCGCGCACCGCGTCGCGCCAGCGCACGAGGCGCGTCAGCTCTTTGGGGATCGCAAAGCCGCGGTAGTGCTCGAGCGCGGGCCAACGCTCGAACCAAGGGTAGAACGCGAAGTCCACCAGGCTGGGTGCCGCGCCCAAAAAGAACGGACCGTCGGTGGAGAGCTTGGCCAGGCCCTCGCGCTCGATGAATTGCAGCGACTCGAGCAGCTCGCGCTCTGCCTTGGTCTGCTCGGCCTCGCCCGGGCTGCGCAGCAGGCTTCCGAATGCCGATGTAAAGCGTGAGTTGGCGTAGTCGATCCAGATGCGCGCCACGGCACGGCGGCCGGCCTGCGTGGGCAAGAGCGGCGGATTGGGGAACACCTCGTCGAGGTACTCGTTGATGATCGCCGACTCCCAGATGCGCGCACCCTCGTGCTCGATCGCCGGCACCTTGCCGTAGGCCGACACACTCTGATCGAACCACGCGGGCTTGTTCTGGAGGTCGACTTCCTTGAGCTCGAACTGCACCTTTTTTTCGGACAGCACGAGCCTGGTGCGGTGCGCGTAGGGGCACGCGAGCGCGCTGTACAGGGTGACTTTGGCCACGATGACTCCAGAGGGGGTGGTCGACCGAGAGCGGTCGAGAACGGCCAGCCTACCCGCCGACTGTCTCGCCAACAAGACGAAAGTCTTGCTTCGCGCGGTGGGCCAGACTATCCAATGCCGTGCGCGACTCTCTCGGCATCCGCGCTCTCGCCTTCGACCTCGACAAGACGCTCTGTCCACGCGAGCAGGCGTTCTGGCGGGGTCACGCCTGGCCGCGCTCCGAGCCCGAGCCCATCAGCATCGGCAACGTGCTCGAGCTAGAGGCGCTGCTGGACAACCTCAGTCGATAATGATCGGGGCGCCCGAGTCGCGTCGGATGGGAAAGCCGGCATCGAGGCGCGGGAACGGAGTCCCGCCGTCTGCCGAGTGATCGCCCGGCAGCTCGATGTCGATGTCGATGTTCAGGTCGCCGTGGCGGAAGTCGATCAGCGTCCCGTCGACACCGAACTGGAAGTGAATCTCCGTGTTCCAGTCCTGGTTGACGTACGCGTACTGGCTGTCGCCGTTGAGCAGGACGACCTGCTGGATGCGCTCGGCGCCGTTCGCGGTGAGCCGCTCGATGTACCAATCACCGCCCAAGGTCACGCGATAGGAGTTGGGCACGAGACGTACCGTCAGCTGATCGGCCGTGGGGTCGTCTTCGGTCGACAGCACCGTGGTCTGCGGCACGCCGCCGTCGTAGTACCAGTAGTCGTTCGCGATACTGAAGGTCGCATTGCGAAGACGGTAAGTGCGCCCACGACTGTCACCCGACGTAAGGGAGAGCGAGAGGCCTCCCAGCGCTTCGGGCTCGGCCCGGTCCACTCCTTCGTCTTGCGGGTCGTTCGCCTCGGGCGCGCAGCCGCCCACGATCGCCACTGCCAGAACCAACCACAGTCTTTTCATTCTGGGTCCCCTTGCGCACGAAGGGCGACCTCGATTGATCGCCCCTCGACTGCATGCGCAAAGCAAGTTCGCGTCCACCCAGAAAAGCCCGCAAAACAGGCCCAATCTTGCGGGAGATACATTGCCAACCTGCGCCACTGCGCCAGCGCCGTCACGCTCGACCCTTGCCAAAACGTGGTCCGCGTACGAGGGGTACACGTCTCCGCCAAATGCGCACAGCCGTTTGACGATCCCGTATCGTCGATGACAGTCTGAGCATCATGCGTATCGACCTCGGTCAGCTGTCCGTGCAGGGTTTGTTGCTCGAGCTGCCTGGTAGCCAAACAGCTCCACAAGACAAGCGTGTGCGCATCGACAGCGCCGAGCAGCTGCGCGGTGTGTTCGTGCAGACGGCCGCCGGCTTTCAGCTCTCCAACGTCGTCTGTCCGCGCCTGGTGCTCTCCAAGCTGGACTGGCTGTTCGGCACGCTGGGACTGCGCGCCGATCAAGCGGCGCAGCTGACCGGGCTCGTGGTCGAGGCGGGCACCACGTCGGGCGAGCTCGAGCTCGAGCTCCGGCTCAGCGGGCTCGCTGCCACACTCGAGCTCAGCGTCGGCAACCTGCGCATCGTGGCCCAGGTAGAGGGGCAGGGGGTGCTGCTGCAGTCCGGCCCGGCGGTCGGCCTCTTGCGCGCGGAGCACGCGGTGTTTTCGGCCCTGCAAGTTCGCACCGCCAGCTTCTCGGTGGCGCTTCCCTCGCTCAAGGTCGAGGGGCTGCTGGTCGACTGGAGCGGCGACGACTTTCGGCTCGAGGCGAGCAAGCTCGAGGGCGGCGAGCTCACGCTCGAGCAAGCGGGAACCAAGCTCCGTGGTACCGGGCTCAAGGTAGCGGGGCTGCGTGTGCTCGGCGCGAGCGTGCAGGCGGCGCAGGCAAGCTTGGCGCGGCTCGACGTCGCGGCCGAGCTGCCCGCCCCGGCGCCTGTCGACAGCTCTCTCGAGCGCGCAACGCCCGCGAGCGGCGATGAAGCGGCGCCCGCCATCTTCGACTACGAGCTGCTCAACGGGCTCGCAGGTTACCTCAACGTCGACGTCGCGGTCGACCTCGCGGTCCCCATCATCGGCCGCCGGCGCGCGACGCACGAGCTGCGCATCGCGCTCGAAGACGGTGCACTCGACTATCGCGAGCTCGAGAACAACCTGGCGCGGCTCGAAGACTCGTTGCTCGACTTCTCGGTGCGCGACGGAGCGTTGGTGCTCGAGCGTGGGCTGCCGCTCATCTCCACGCGCGGTCGGGGCAAGCCCATCGTGATCTGGGACCTGCGTGCCGACGACCTCGCCTTGGCCGAAGATCGCCGCGTTCGGCTGGCGGTGCTGCCCAAGGCGCGGCTGGCGGCGAGCAGCGGCCAGAGCGAGCCACCTCCGCCGCCCGACCCACAAGAAGAGAGCAGCAGCGCGTTCAGGCTGCGTCACCTCTCGCTCCAAGACATCGACGCGGCGCTTCGCCTCGCGTCAACCGGCAGCGGGCAGGGCGCGCTCCGCGAGCTCACGTTTGCGAGTCTGACGGTCCAAGGCACCGTGCACCACGACCCGGAGGGGCCCAAGCGCGAGGGGCGCATCAGGGCGGCACTGAGCGACCTGCGCACGACCCTGACGGCGCTCCCGCTCGGCACCCAGCAGGTCGGTACGGCGGTAGAGGTCGCCTCGGTGCGAGACATCGACGTCACGTTCGAGGACGTGAGACCGCGCCGCGCTTCGGCAGTCTTCGAGGGCATCGTGCTTCGTTCGCTGTCGCTGACGTCGTAGCGTCGCTGTCGATCAGCCCGTGACGAGCAACAACGCAAAGCCGTCGTAGCCCTTGCTGCCCACGGTCTGCACCGCGGTCGCGCTCACGCGCGGCTCGCGCGACACCAGCTCGTTGAAGCGGCGCACACCCTGGATGTTGACGTCTTTGCTGTCGGCGTCGATCACGGCGCCCTTGCGCACCACGTTGTCGACGATGATGATGCTGCCCGGCTTGGTGAGCCGCAGCGCCCATGTGAAATACGCCGGGATGTTCTCTTTGTCGGCGTCGATGAACACCAGGTCGAACGGGCCGCGGTCTTCTTTTTCGAGCTGTGGCAGCGTGTCGAGGGCCTTGCCCACGCGCACTTCGACGCTGCCCGCGAGGCCTGCGTTGGCGATGTTCGTGCGCGCTACCTCGGCGTGCTTGGGGTCGTACTCGAGCGTGACCAAACGCCCGCCTGCCGGCAACGCGCGCGCCAGCCAGATGCTGCTGTAGCCGCCGAGTGTGCCGATCTCCAAGATGGAGCGCGCGCCACGAATGCGCGCGAACAGCTGCAGCAGCTTGCCTTGGTTGGGAGCCACGTTGATGGCGGGCAGACCAATGAACCAGAAGCGTTCACCGCCGACGGCCGTCACCTGTAGCCGTCCACGAGTGAGCTACGCCGCCATCGAGCGACTACACGACGGGCCCGAGCTTACGAATGTCGGGCACGTGGAAGTGCAGCGACGCGAGGCGTTCGAGTCCGAGCCCGAGACC
Source organism: Pseudomonadota bacterium (assembly GCA_041179425.1). GTDB lineage: Bacteria > Myxococcota_A > Polyangia > Polyangiales > DASUME01 > DASUME01. The sequence goes on from JBEGTL010000277.1 coordinate 8,897, forward strand.
CAGCGCGACGTGGCGAGCGGGGTCGCCTCCGAGCAGCGTCACCACGTCGGGTTTGTACACACCGCAGCCCAAGAGCTCGATGTAGCGCCCCTCGACCTCCACGCCGATGTCCCACGCGCGCGAACAAAACGGGTACTCGGTGCGCTCGACGCGTTGTGTGACGCCGGGCAAGAGCGCGTCGAGCAGCGACAACACGCGCCCCACGAATGCCCACGCATCGTTGTGTGCGCGCTCGTCGAGCGTCAGCCGATGTGTTGCTCGAACAACGCGAGCGTGCGCTGCAGCGCGAGCTCTGCGGAGGGCTTGTCGTACGCAGCGCCGACGTCGCGGTTGAAGCCGTGGCCTGCCGGGTAGAGGTGCACCTCCACCTCGGGGCGCTGCTGCTTGATCTGCTCGACGTCGGACAGCGGGATGCCCTGATCCTTGTCGCCGAAGTGGAGCAGCGTGGGGATGCGCGGCACCTCCGCGGCGTGCTTGGCGATGAAGCCACCGTAGTAGCCCACGGCGGCACTCAGGCCGTCGACGCGCACGGCGGAGAGGAACGCCAAGCTGCCGCCCCAGCAGTAGCCCACGATGCCGACCTTGCCCGCGCTCGAGAGCTGTTGCACGGCGGCGGCGACAGCGAGCAGCGGCTTGTCGATGCCGAGCTGCGCCGGGAACGTAAGACCCTTGGCAAGCGCTTGGGCGTCGTAGCCGAGCTCGACGCCGCGCTCGACGCGATCGAAGAAGGCGGGCGCGATCACGTCGTAGCCGCTCTTTGCGTAGCCGTCTGCAACGCGGCGGATGTGTTCGTTGACGCCGAAGATCTCTTGTACGACGACCAGGCCGCCGCGCACACGTCCCTCTGGACGCACGCGGTAGGCGGAGATGGTGGCGCCATCGGTGGCGCGCAGCTCGATGTGTTGGCTCGTGATGTTGCTCATGGTGGCTCTCCTCGAGGATCGGACGACGTTGTTGCGCGCGCCTGTGCAGCGGCTCGCGAGCGCCTCAGGTTGTAAGCGCGGGCGCGCGAAATGGGAACAGCGACTCGACGCTCGCGGCGAGGCTCATGGGGATTCTCCTCGCTGGCTGGGCCAGCCGAACATCAGCGCCGGGGACAGTAAGATCAACGCGCCCGAGAGCGCGAACACCGTCGGGTAGCCGGCGCGCTCCGCGAGCACGCCCAACAGGACCACCACACAGTTACCGAGGTTGAAGGCGCCGTTGAACAGGGTCATCAGCTTGCCGCGCTCGTGCACGGCCGCGTTGCCCACGATGAACGCCGTGAAGGCCGGGATGAACAAGCCGTGCGCGAGGCCGAACAGACCGCCGATCAGCATGAGTCGGCCGTCTTGGAGCACGTACTT
>JBEGTL010000278.1:0-10236 GCA_041179425.1 Pseudomonadota bacterium
TGAACGCAGCCAACGCGAAGCTCTGAGGAGCCGAGTGCGGGAAATCCGCACGCTCGGATCTGTGGGAGCCCCGCTGGGTAACCGGCGGGGCCACCCGACCGCTCCGGTCAGGGTGAGGGAGTCCCGTCAGGTTTTTGTTTTTGGGGGTTACGGGAGATCGCTTCGCTTCGCTCCGCTCGTCCTCAACGGGACTTCGCTTCGCTCGTCCGCTGATTGGCGTTTGCGCTTCGCTCTGCTCGTCCTCGACGGGACTTCGCTTCGCTCGTCATCGGCGGGACTTCGCTTCGCTCGTCCGCTGGTTGGCGTCTGCGCTTGGTGGGTTGAGGGGGTGGGGGTTACAGGGTGGAGAGGAATTTGCGGATTGCTTTTGTGGCTTCGGGGCGCGCTTTGTAGAAGGTTTCGTTGTGGCCTACCTGGTCTAGCCACAGGTGCTGTTTTGGTTCTTGCGAGGCTCGGAACATGGACTCGGCCATGGTGAAGGGGACGATCTCGTCGGTGCGGGAGTGGATGAACAACTTGGGGACCATGACGTGCTTGAGGCGGCGCAGGTTCTCGAAGCGGGTGCGGACCAAGAGGCGGGTGGGGAGCCACGGTGCGTAGTGGCTCGCGAGCTCGGGGGTGCTCGTGGAGGTGGATAGTAAGATCAGTCCTCCTACCTGCCGTGTGAGCGCGAGCCAGGTGGCGGGGCCGCCGCCGAGCGACTCGCCGAACGGGAAGATCTTGTTGGCCTCGGTGCGCTGACGAAGCCACGCGTAGGCGGCGCTGGCATCTTGGACGAGTCCCGCTTCTGTCGACTTGCCCTCACTCGGGCCGTAGCCGCGATACTCGACCGCCAACAGATTCGCGCCGAGGTTGGAGAACAACTCGAGGCGATCGCTGCGGCTCGCGAGGTTGCCCGCGCCACCGTGCAGATAGAGTAAGACCGGGAGCTTTGGGTCGCGCTCGTAGTAGCGAGCGTAGATGCGAACGTCGTCCTCGGTGCGCAGCCAGACGTCGGTGCCCGAGCCGCGCACGACTCCGTCGCGGTCGTGCCAGCGCAGAAACACCTCCTCGCACAGCACCAAGAGCAGCGCGGAGGCCAGGTACAGGGCGATCAGCGGGAGCACGAGTCGGCGTGCGAGGGCGCGCCGTCCGAGAGTTCGTGTCTGCGGCATACGCCACTGTTTTATCGCGACCTCGAGCCACGCGGCCACTTCCGGAAGCCTGTGGTCTGGCTCCGTTGAGACCGCATCACCGTCACTGGCGCAGTTGACGCTGGCCGAGCAAGCCTCGCCTGCGTCGCAGATCCAGTGCTCGCTCTGTCATCGCGAATGACGACCGGACCACGGTGTTGCTAGCCCCCGCCCGCGGCGAGCCATCGCGTCTCAGCTGGGCAGCAACCCGACCCAGCCCGGCGACTGGCGCGACGGCGGTCTGGTGTCAGAACCAATGACCCTTATGAGACGAGCCCTCCACGACTTGCCGCGTACCGGTATTTCTGTGCGGATCTCCACGTTGTTGCTCGCGGCCCTCTGGGCGAGCGCGTCGTGGGCCGTGCCTACCGCCCAGGCAGAGGCCGACGAGCAGGCCTTGCCGCTACGCGACCGCGCGCAGATCGGTGCCTACGTGCAGGGGCTGCCCTACTTCGAGAAGAGCGCGCGCGAGTTCAACGCACTCGAGAAGAGACTCGCTAGCAAGCTCACCATTCTCAGCGGCTTCGTCGACTGGGACTACGTGTTTGGCGAGCCCCGCGACGTTGCGCTCTCTGCCAAAGGCACGCGCACCATCCTGCACAGCTGGGAACCGCACTGCACGGCAGAGGGCAAGTGCGTCAGCTTCGGCGCCATCGTGCGGGGCGAGCACGACGCGTATCTGCAGCGCATCGCCGACAGCATGCGCGCGTTTCCGTACGACCTGTACGTGCGGCCGTGGGGCGAGATGAACGCCGAGTGGTCTGCCTGGCAGCCCGGCTCGGGCAAGCCGCGCGCCGGTACCACTGCAGAGTTCGTGGCGGCGTGGCGACACGTGCGCGTGTTCTTTCGTTCGCGAGGGATCCACAACCTCAAGTTCGTGTTCAATCCGGATGCGTCCAACGACTCGACCACGGTGCCCATCGCCGAGCTGTGGCCGGGCAGCGAGTACGTCGATGTGTTGGGCATCGACGGCTACAACTGGGGACGCGGTGTCCCCGGCGGCCCGGGCCGATGGGAAGAGTTCGAAGAGATCTTTGCGCCCATGTACGGCATCCTCACCAAGCTCCATCCCAGCGCGCCCGTGTGGCTGTGCGAGGTGGGATCGAAGGAACCCGAAAAAGACGACGGCAGCCCCGTGCGCCCGGCGCCGCGCGACAAGACCCACAGCAAGGCCGACTGGATCGAAAAGATGATGAGCAGCAACGCGTTCCCACGCGTGACCGCGCTGATCGGCTTCAACGTGATCAAGGAGCGCGACTTCCGCTTCGAGTCGTCGAGCGACGCCCTGCGCGAGATCAAGCGTCAGCTACGCCTGCGCGTCAACCGCGCGAGCAAGCAGGAGTAGGGAGGGTGCTCTCAACGTCAACGCACAACCCTTGCCAGGTCCCTTCGAACGCGCCTGCTACTGCTGTCGCACGATACTCCCGGCGGGGATGCCGGTCAGCAGCGCCTCGAAGCAGTGCACGACCTCGGCCTCGTCGCGGCCGTCGACGGTGAGCTTGGTGCGGTAGTCGCTGTCGTCGCCCCAGTACAGGTAGCTGCCGATGTTGACGTGCGGATGGGCGGCGGCCACGCGATCGAGCAGGGGTGCGAGGGCGGGCTCGTCGAGGTTGACGTACACGGCGCGACTGTAGAAGCGGCTCGAGTCTTTGAGCTCGTTGCGCATGACCGGGAACTTGTGTTTGAAGATCTGCGGCACGCCCGGGAACACGTAGACGTTCTTCATGGCGATGGTGGGCCAGCTGGGGTCGGCCGAGCTGATCAGTCGACATCCCTCGGGCACGTCGGCCATGCGCAGGTGCATGTCGGTGACACGGTCGCCGTAGTGCGCGCGCAGCATGCTCTCGTAGGTGGGCGCGCGGACGACGGGCACGTTGAACGCGGCCGCCACGGCCTTGATGGTGACGTCGTCGTGGGTGGGGCCCACGCCCCCGCTGGTGATCACCACGTCGTGCGTGCTGGCCAGCTCGCGCAGGTCGCGCACGATGACGGGCACCTCGTCCGGACACACCACGATGCGGCGCAGCTCGACGCCGAGCTCGAACAGCTCGGTTGCCATCACGAACACGTTTTGTTCGTGCACCTTGCCGGTGAGGATCTCGTTGCCGATGATGAGTGCCGCCGCGGTGCGCGCCATCCACGCAGGGTAGCCGCGGAGGCAGGGAAGGGCGAATCGACAGTGCCCTGCTGGCGCGCCCGCGGCGTCTGTGCGGGCGGCTGAGCCGCGCGCCCGCGTGCGCGCTCAGCGTGCGCCGGTGACCCAGGGTCCCGTGATCACGAACGTCACGGCGGGCTCGCCCTGGATGTTCACGAACAGCGTGCGGCCGTCGGGCGAGAAGGTGGCACCCGTGAACTCGTCGTCGGTGCTGGCGTTGCGCGCGAACTCGAAGGTGCCGCCCTGATCGTTGATGCCGATCAGCCAGTTTTCGTCCTCGCCGTCGGTGCAGGCGAGGGCGAACCCGTGGGGCGATACGGTGATGTTGTCCGGTCCGTCGTAGGGGCTGCCGAACGGGAAGATGGCCACCAGTGCAAGGGTCTCGGCCCGCGGGTCGTAGCGCCAGATCTGGCCGCTGTGGCGGGCCTCGGTGGCGTCGTCAGGGTCCTCGGCATCGGGCCCCTCGGCGTAGCTGGCGGTGAACCAGATCGCGCCGTCTAGACCCCGCCACGCGCCCTCGGCTTTGCGGATGGGGGTCGCGCCCTTGCCGATGACCTGCTCGCGAACGGGTGCGTCCGTGTCGCCGGGTTCGCGGTTAGGCACCTCGACCCAGCGCACGCCGAGCACGGTGCCCGGCTCTTGCACCACCGACAGGTCCGACTGGACGCCGTCGATCACCATCGCGTGCAGGCTGCCGCCGGTGTGCAGGCTGCCGCGACCGCCGTGGCGACGCGTCGGCTGGAAGCGATAGATGCAGCCGAGCGGACCACTCGCGTCTTCGGTGAGGTAGGCCGTGCCGTCGCGCGCGAAGGCGACGGCCTCGTGCTCGAACCGGCCGAGCGCACGGATGGGCTCGGGGTTGCCGCCGCGCCAAGGGTCGACCTCGAACACGTAGCCGTGAGGCTTGACCAAGGTCTCGAAGGTCTCTTCGCAGCTCAGCCAGGTGCCCCACGGAGACGGTCCGCCGGCGCAGTTGTCGAGCGTGCCGGAGAGACTGATTTTATGGGAGATCAGGCGGCCGCCGGGCGAGACGAGCAGGGTCGTGGTCCCGCCCACGGCCTCCGGGTCGTAGCTGAGGCCCGCGACCTGGGCGACCGGTGTGAGGCCGTCCTCGACGATGCCGTCGAGGTTGAGCTCGTGGTTGCGCACGAGGAAGGTCCCGAACACGCCGGCGGAGAAGGCGCCCGTGCCGTCGTGGCTCGCTGGCACCAGGCCGCCGCCGGTGAGTGGGTCGCCCTCGCGCGAGATGGCGCGATAACGAAAGCCTGCGGGCAGGTCGAGGAGGCCGTCCGGGTCTTTGACCAGCGGGCCGTAGCCGGTGACGAGCTTGCTGCCCTGGGCGTGCGCGACCGAGCGCGACGCAATCACCGAGCCCATGGAGCCAGCCGCGATGACCAGCCCGGACTGACGAAGAAACGATCGACGATTGAGTGCCATGCGCGCGAGCCTAGCCAGGCCGTCTGCGCTGCCCCGTGACGACTGCGCAACGCCTTGTGCACAGGCGCCGGGAGGTCAGTGTGGCTCGCCCTCGAGCTTGCTGGCCAGCTGCGGGAAGAGCTTCTTGAAGTTGTCTTTGTCCTCGGCCTTCTCGAGGCCGACCTGCGCCGTGATGGTCCCGGCGCGCACGTACTTCTCGAGCGCTGCGTCCATGGTCTGCATACCTTGGGCCTTGCCCGACTGCATCAAGCTGGTGAGCTGAAACGTCTTGCCCTCGCGGATCATCGCCGCCACGGCGTGCGAGCCGAGCAGGATCTCGAGCGCGGCGACGCGTCCCTTGCCGTCGGCCGTCTTGAGCAGCTGCTGCGCGACGATGCCGCCCAAGCTGTCGGCCAGCATGCCGCGGATCTGCGGCTGCTCGTCGGCCGGGAACGCGTTGATGATGCGCTCGATGGTGGCCGGCGCGCTGTTGGTGTGCACGGTGCCGAACACCAACACGCCGTAGCTGGCCAGCTGCAGCGCGAGCCGCATGGTCTCGTTGGTGCGCAGCTCGCCGATCAGGATCACGTCGGGGTTCTCGCGACCGGCCGAACGAATCGCGTGGGTGAAGCTCGACGCGTGCGGGCCCACCTCGCGATGGGTGATCTGTGCTCGGTCGGGCTCGTGCACGAACTCGATCGGGTCTTCGATGGTGAGCACGTGGCTCGCACGCGTGCGGTTGATGTGGTTGATCATGCCGGCGAGCGTGGTGCTCTTGCCGGAGCCGGTGGGGCCGGTGACCAAGATCAGGCCCGCGCGGCGCTCGGCCAGCTTGCGCACAGCTTCGGGTGTCTTCAGCTCGTCGAGCGTGATGATGGTGCTCGGGATGGTGCGGAAGACCGCGCCGAGGCCCGTCTGTTTGTAGAAGTAATTGGCGCGAAAGCGGGCCTTTTTGCCGTATTGGTAGGCAAAGTCGAGGTCCCAGTTGTCGCGGATGGTGCGCGTCTGCTGCTCGTCGGTGATCTCGAACAGCATCGACTCGAGCTCCTGCTTTCCCAGGTTGCCCTCGCGCAGCGGCTTGAGCTCGCCACGGATGCGCCCCATCGGCGGCTGGTCCACGCCGAGATGGAGATCCGAGCCCTTTTGCTCGAGCAAACTATCGAACAGCTGGTCGATCTGGGGCACGTCTGCTCCGTCTTACTTGTCGCCACCAAATAGCTTGCCGGCCTTGGAGAGCATGTCTTTGCCGAATTTCTGCGCACCCTGCGCGGCACCGAGGGCGCTGCCAGCGGGCGCGCCAGCATCGTTGGCGGGCGCGGCGTCGGGCACCTTCACCGGGCCGCCGCGCACCAGCGTCTCGAGCTGGTCGGGGGACTCGGCGTACTCCTTGGCGATCTCCAAGGTGGTGTGGCCGGAGCGCACCAAGTCGGCGAGCGAGTCGTCGAGACGCACGATGCCCAGCGCCTTGCCGCGCTGCTGCAGGCTGGGGATCTGAAACGTCTTGTTGTCGCGGATCAGCGCCCACAGCGGAGGAGAGCCAGGCAGCAGCTCGACCGCCGCCTTGACGCTCTTGCGATCGGTCGACGGCACCAGGCGCTGCGAGATGATCATGCGCAAGCCGCCCGCCAAGCTCATGCGCACCTGGGGCTGATCTCCGGGCGGAAACAGGTCGATCAGGCGTTCGATGGCCTTGGCCGCGCTGGGCGTGTTCATGGTGCTGATCACCAGGTGACCGGTCTCGCTCGCCGACAAGGCCATGCGCACCGTCTCGGTGTCGCGCAGCTCGCCAACCGCGATCACGTCGGGGTCCTCGCGCAGGGAGCCCTTGAGCGCGGCTGCAAACGTCTTGGTGTGGGTGCCCACCTCGCGCTGCGAGATCACCGCCTTCTTGCGCGTGTGCACGTACTCGATGGGGTCTTCGACCGTGATGATGTGGTCGGTGCGCTCGCGATTGACGATGTCGACGATCGCGGCCAGCGTCGTGGTCTTGCCGTGGCCGGTGGGGCCCGTGACTACGATCAGACCCTGGTGGTGGTGCGTCGCAGCGGCGATCGCTTCGGGCAGGCCGAGCTCCGCGAGGCTCGCCACGCGCTCCCCGATCAAGCGCGCAGTGAGCTTCATGCCCGTGCGCTGACGCGACACGTTGGTGCGGAAGCGGCCGAGGCTGAAGTGCGTGAGCGCGAAGTCGCACGACCCGTCGCGCAAGAGCTCCGCGTGCAGACGCTCGGGGACCTGACTCATGAGCATACGCTCGACCAGGTCGACAGACAGCTTGGGCCCCACCTTGACCATTTCTCCGCCGATGCGCAGCATCGCCTCGCGGTCGGCCAGGATGTGGAGATCGCTGGCGTGACGCGCGCGCGCCAGGCGCAACAGAGACTCGAAGATCTCGTCCGGCTTGGTGCCCAGGTGCTCGACGCGCGCCGATTCGACGACGCGTTCGACAGGCTGTGGTCGCGTGTCCACCGTCTCGAGCGGGCGCTCCAGGATCTCGGCGATCGGCCTACGCACTGGCGGCGCGACCGGCGCTCCCGGCAGCGGCTCGCGCGGAGGAGCGGCCACCACATTTTTAGCGGGTGCGGTGTCGAGCGCAGGCGACTTGAGCGCGCCTGGTTTCTCGGCGACCGTCTCCTTGACGTCGACACGCTTGAGGCGCGCTTGGAGCAGCGGTCCGTGATAGCCGGCAGAGACACGCAGGGGCCCGAGCGAAGGATGATCGAACTGCCAGCGCCGCGCGCCGCTTGCCAAAGCGACGACCTCGAGCTGACCGTTGGCCTCGACCAGCGCGGCGATTACCTCGTCTTCGCTGAAGTTGCGGTTGACGACCGGCGTGTAGCCGTCGCCGATCAACACGCACGGCGGACGATCGGTCTGCAGCGCGAGCTCCTTCACGTCTTCGCGTGCGAGAAGCTGAAAGAGTTTTTCAAACTGCATCGCGCCTGGATGGTAACGCGGCAGGGCGATCTTCCAGAAGACGCAAGCTGCCTTGGCGACCGACGTCGAGCGCTACTTCGGAAATGGAGAGTCGTCGTCCCACACGGCGCGCCCGGCCGCGCCTCCCTCGTGCTCGGCCGGCGCCTCGTCGCTCCAGGCTTCGTCGACCGGCTCGGTTCGCGCGCCCTCGCTGCTGGTCTGCTCGCTGCTCGCGTGCGCCGCAGGGTCGGGCGCCGACAGCGCATAAAGTGCGATGGCCGCCGCCACCGACGCGTTGAGCGACTCGATGGGGCCCGCCATCGGAATGCGCACCAGCGCGGTGCAGCGCTCGCGCACGAGGCGGCGCAGCCCGCGCCCCTCGGAGCCGACTACCAGCACGGTCGAGCCGCGCCGAGGACCCAGCGCGCGCAAGTCGGATGCGCCCTCGGCGGCCAGCCCGATCACGTCGTAGCCGTCGTCGGCGAGCGTGGAGAGCGTCGTGGCCAGGTTGGTCACGCGCGCGATCAATGCGTGCTCGGTCGCACCCGCCGACGCGCGGACGACGACGGGCGTCACCGGGGCCGCACGTTGTTTGAGAGTCAGGATGCCGTGCGCCCCAAACGCCACCGCACTGCGCACGATGGCGCCAAAGTTGTGTGGGTCGGTGATCTCGTCGAGCGCCACCAGCAAGGCGCGTTCGGGCAGCTTGACCAGCAGCTCCTCGAAGCTGAGGTAAGGGTAGCTACCGCCGATCGCGACCACGCCTTGATGCCGGTCGCCGTTGGCGAGCTTGTCGAGCTCGGCAACGCTTCGCTCCTCGACCACGACGCTGCGTTTGCGAGCCTCGGCAGCGATGTCGATGAGGTCGCGCCGAGCCTCATCACTGACGTACACCACCGAAAGCTCGGCGGCGTTGGCCCGCAAAGCTTCAGTCACGCTACGAGGACCAAGCAACAGCCGTTTCATCGAAGCGCTGTAGCAGAAACGGGCCCCAGCTGGAGCCCGTTCCTCAGTACGTCACAATCCGCACAAGGGGTCGTTGGGATCGCAGCGGCCGTTGTCGTCGGGCTTTTTGCTGGGCTTGGCCGACGGGGACGACTTGGGCTTTTTGGAGTGGCTGCTGTGGCTCGAGCTCGGCTCGTCGCTGTTGGAGGCAGCAGCGGCTGCAGTCCGACGCGCGGCCTCGGCTGCGGCCTTGGTGCGCTCTTCGGCCTCGGCAGCGGCCACCGCGGCACGCCGCGTGGCCTCTTCTTCGGCGCGCTTGAGGGCGAGCTCTTTTTCCTCGACCATGCGCTGCGCCTCGACCTGACGCTCTGCAGCCAGGCGGTCGGACGCGACCTTCTCCTGCACCATGCGGTCTTGCTCGGGCTTGATCACGCCGAAGTACACGCCGGCGCCGCCACCCAGGACGACCACCAAGAGGCCTGCGATGATACCCGGCGAGACGCCCTTGGCCTTGTCGGCCTGGATGCGCTCCAGCTCGCGCTGGTGGGCGTGCAAGCGCTCCTGCTCTTCTTGGCGGGCACGCGCCTCGGCCTCGGAGCGAGCGCGCTCTTTCTCGGCCTCGATGATGGCGACCCGGCGCGCGTCTTCTTCGCGTACCCGCCGCTCGCCCGCCAAACGCTCTTCTTCGATCGCGCGCAGCTTCGCGCGCTCGGCCTCTTCGGCCGCGCGACGCGTCTCTTCTTCGCGACGACGAGCTTCTTCGGTCGCCTGCTTCCTCTGGTCCTCTTCCGTCTTGATACGGTCTTCCTCAAGGTTCATTAGCTCCTTGAGGTTGAAGAGAACCGAGCTCTCCTTACGGTCGTCCATAGGCGCTCCGTGCATCACCGATCTCCGCTACCCGACGCGAGGTGACGAGCGGATGAGCGAGACCTTCCTCGCTGCAGCTCGTCCCACCCATCCGGGCACTCTTAGAAAGCTATCGTCCAAGGCACTTGCTGTCAAACGGCGTGCAAAGAGCAAATCGTGGAAACGATTGCAGATTCTGCGCGCCCCAGAAGTCGAATATGGGGTCCGGACGGAAGCCGCAAAAGGCCGGTACCAGTTCTCTGTCCAGACTGACCATTTGGGTGCTTTCTGGCCGAAATTGCAAGGCTCTCTGCCGGCGCGCCCCGCACTTTGGAGTGAACGGTTGGGCAGCGCACGTCTCTCGTTCGGAGCGGTCTGCCGAGAGTGAGGAGAGCGCGCGCGGGAGAGGTACATGCTCACTGCTTGCCGTACACCTATGTGCTCTGGGGTATCGAGGACGAGGACGAGGACGAGGACGACGACGAGCACGTCTGACGGGGACGAGGACATCCACGAGGAGGAGGACGCGCACGCGCACGCGCAGGAGGACGTGGCTCTCTTCGTCGCTCCCCTGATCGCACAGGCGTACGCGGCAGCAGACGGGGATCCTATCGTGCACGTGCACGTGCGCGTCCTCCTCCTCGTGAATGTAGCCGTCGACGTACTCGTACTCGTACTCGTACTCGTACTCGTACTCGTACTCGTACTCGTACTCGTACTCGTACTCGTACTCGTACTCGTACTCGTACTCGTACTCGTACTCGTACTCGTACTCGTACTCGTGCTCGT
>JBEGTL010000279.1:0-10149 GCA_041179425.1 Pseudomonadota bacterium
CCGACAGCACAAAGCCAGCGATCCGCGCAGCACCTCGTGGCCGTTTTGTACATGCGACATCATGTCGCGCAGCGCACCGAAACGATCCGCTATGGTGTCGCTCGGAGGCGACGATGCAGTCAACCCGGGTGTGGGCGTTGTGTATGTGGATGGCCGGCTCTGCCGCGCTCTACGGCTGTGGCGACGACGAGGACAAAGACGCGGAGTCAGAAGAGGGCGAAGACCTCGGCAAGGCGACCGGCGCGGTCTGTGTCTCCACGCTGACCTACGCGACCGACGTGGCGCCGCTGATGACCAAGTACTGCACCACGTGCCACGCAAAGGCCGTTACGGGCGCAGCGCGCAGGGACGCACCTACCGATCACAACTTCGAGACCCAGGCGGGTGTCCTCGCGGAGGCCACGCACGTCGATCACAACGCAGGCTCGGGCCCCAGCGCCACCAACACGTTGATGCCGCCACCCGCGGCCCAGCTGCCCGCCCCCACGACCACGGAGCGCGCGACGCTCGCCAGCTGGCTCGCCTGTCAGACCAAGTGACCTTTTTTCACTCGCGCGCGGGGCAAGACCCCGCCGCTTCGACCTAGCCCCTTCGACCTAGCCCCTGCTGCAGCAGGCACGCGTCGGGCGCGATGGCGACGCCGCGGCGGTACAGCGAGAGCAGCTTGCGCGACTGCTCCGCGAGCATCCGCCTGACCTCGCGCCGCTCGCCCTTGAGGCGAGCGATGTGCATCGAGTCGTAGCCGGTGGTGGCGTGGCGCAGCCAGGCGATGGTCGCCGCCTCCGCGCGCCGCTCGATGGGGATCCGTTTGGTGCGTGCCACGGTGCCGCTGCCCACCGGCGTCGCGTGATTGGCGATCGCCTGCGCGACCCTGGCAGCGATGGCCTGGTGCACGGGCGCAAACGCGAGGAAGGCCTCGATTGCGCCGCGAAAGTCTTCGACGTACGCACTCTGTTCGACGTCGCGCCGGGTCTTGGCGCGCGCCTGTTTTTTGGCGTACGCGGGGTCGGCGCGCTCGACGGCGAGCTCGGCCTGCAGCGCTTCGATGCGCTCGAGAGGCGCGTACACGCCGAGCGAGTAGAGCTTGCGGTTACGCCACTCGCTCAGGGTCCAGGTGGGCCCCGCCTTTTTTACGCGGCGGGTGAGCCCAGGGTCGCCTGGCTTGAGCCGCACCCAGCCCGCGGGCACGGTGAGCGTCTCGTCGCCCGCGAGCACGGTGCCCAGGGTTGGACCGGGACGGACCTCTCGATTTTGATCCGGCATGGTCGCCGCTTTTACGAGAGCAGGCGCGCGCTGACAAGGGCCCACTGTCCGTGCGCGGACGCGCGTGCGTCGCTCAACAGACGAGGTCGGACGTCGGCTCTTGCGCCGTCTCGACCGCCCCTGCGCTCGGCTTGTGCGCGGGCGGCGGGAGGCTGGGCAGACGGCGTGTGCCGACGCCGCGCGCGTTCTCGATGCCGCGCCCGTTCTCGATGATGAACGGCTCGTGTGCGGGGAGGCTCGAGGGCTCGTGCGCGGGGGCTGCCGACGCAACGCTGGACGAGACGTCGATCTTCCAGGCGTCGCGCACGAACACGGTCACGCTGTGCAGCGCCTCGAACCAGCCCACGTCGCGGTAGGGTAGGCCCTGCTCGACGCACCAGCGGCGCATGATGACGCCTGCGCGCGCGAGGTTTTGGTGCGGGATCTGCGGGAAGATGTGGTGCTCGAGCTGGTGCTCGAGACCCACGTAGAAGTACGCGAGCCAGCGCGGCGTGCGGATGTTGCGCGTGGTCTCGAGCTGGTGCTGCCAGCCGTTGTGCTGGTCGCTGAGCAGCGGCAGGCCCAGGTGCGCCGGCGTGAAGATCACGGTCAGCATGGTGCCGACGACTGCCCACACGCTCATGTAGAGCGCAAACGCCGACCAGAAGCCGAACACCAGCGCAGGCACGCCGACCCAGAGCGCGTAGTGGCCAACCAACAGGCCCGCGTCGATGACGAGGTTCTTGGTGAGCCCGCGCGTGCGCAGCTGGCGCACCAGGAACGTGTACGAGGGCACGCGCATGAATGTCGAGAGCGTGAGGCTCGCGGGCCACATGGCCCAGCTCTGCAGGTTGCGCTGAAACCAGCGTAGCAGTGGGCCCGAGCGCTCGTACTCGGCGCGCGAGGTGGCCATGGGCCACAGCTCGATGTCGGGGTCGGAGCCCACCACGTTCGGATGTCCGTGGTGCATTCCGTTGTGTTTGTGCTTCCAGTACATCCCGCTGATGCCCGCAAAGAGGGGCAGCGTGAGGTGCACCATCAGCTGGTTTTGACGACTGCTGGACGAGAAGCTGCCGTGGCTACCCTCGTGACCCAGGAGCGTGGCCGTCGTGGTGACCAGCGCAGCGGCGGGCACCCATAAAAACCAGCTCCACACAGGGCCCAACACGATGCCCGCGCAGCAGGCGAGCAGGGCGGTGACCATGAGCGCGAGCTTGATCCAGCCGGAGCGCTCGCGATGTTCGAACACTTGCGCAGCCTTGAGCTCGGCGCGCAGTCGCTTCATCTCGTCTTTGCTAACCACTGTTCAAGGGTAGCCCGGCCACCGTGAGGAACCGCGGCGTCAACCGTCACAGTTTGGTCAGCAATGGAGGCTGGGTCGCAAAAGACCGGGGGGCAAGGGCCGGTGCGGTTCAGCTCAGCAGGTTGACGATGGCCCGAATCCGGTCGCCGTCGTGCACGGGGAGCCCCAGCCCGAGCTGAAACGAGGCACGCGCTGGGGTGGAGCCGTGCACCGGCTGCAACGTGTGCGGCGCACGCGAGGCGAAGGGGAGGCCGGTCTCCTTGACCCGCATCGCCAAGCCCTGTCCCGGCGGTGCGCTCGGCGGCGTCTTGCCGTCGGTGTGCACGGACAGATCGCTGGCGTAGAAAAACTCGTCGAGCGAGAGCGTGCCGTCGCGGTCGACGCGCCAGACCTCGAACGCGCGGGCGAGCGGCGTGCTGTGCGCCGAAAGCAAGAGCAGGACCTGCGCGACCTCGGCGTTGCGGTAGAGCGGCACGCCCAGCCCGGCGGTGACCCCCGAGGTGCGCGCCGCCGCGGCACGGATGAACGCGGCCGAGCTGCGCAGGTCGGGGATGATGTGCGGCAGGCCGCGCTCCCAGCAGATGCCGGGTAAGCCGCGGCCTTTTTGAAAGCGGATCAGCGCGCTGAGCTCCCCGAATGCGCCGAGCTGCCCGTAGAAGCCGCTCTGTAGCGTGAGCTCGCGCAGCTCGTTGGGCTCCCAGATCTCGATGCAGCCCCCCGTGTGCTCGCGACTGCCGCAGAGCATGGAGACCACCGCGACGACCTGCTCGCCACGAAAGACGGGAAAGGCGACGCCGGCATCGAGGCCCGCGCTCTCTGCCAGGGCTCTGCGCAAAAAACGTTCGTCGAGCTTGTCCCACACGACGGGCCGGCGCTGTGCCCACGCTTCGCCAGGCAAACCCTGACCACTGACGAACGTGAGGTGCTCGCTGGCCTCGGCGAACAGGGTGTGACGACCGTACGCACCGGAGCGATGGCGCAGGCACTTTCCGTCCGGAGTCCAGACCTCGACCACCTGCACGAAGGGCTCGATCTTTGCGCTCATGATCCTGATTACGACCGCGCGCGGGGCTCGTCGAGAGCAGATCGGTGCCCGCTCGTACACGTCGGTTCGCCCATGTTGTGCGCCATTTGCAACGATCTGATGCGCAGCGCTCCGCACACACGAAAACAGTCTGCTCGAAACGCTCCGGTTACATCGCTCGGGTAAGACTCAACGGACGAGCGGACGAGCGGACGACGAAACGCAACAAGGAGCATACCGGATGGCGTTCTTGGAGCTGCGCAAGGTCAGCAAGTCGTACGGCAGCGGGGCCGCGCGCACACAAGTCCTCAAAGATCTCGACCTCTCCATCGAAGAAGGTGAGTTCGTTGCGATCGTCGGTTTCTCCGGCAGCGGCAAGACCACGCTGATGAGTCTGATCGCGGGCTTGATCATGCCCGACGCGGGCGAAGTGCTCATGCGCGGCAAGCCGGTCACCGGTGCGGGCCCCGATCGCGGCATCGTGTTTCAGAGCTACTCGCTCTTGCCGTGGCTCACGGTGCGCGAGAACGTGGGCCTGGGCATCGACACCGTGCACGGCAGACTGCCGGCGGCAGAGCGTGAGAAGAAGATCCGGTTTTACGTCGAGATGGTCAACCTCACGCCGGCCATCGACAAACGACCGAGCGAGCTCTCCGGCGGCATGCGGCAGCGCGTGTCGGTGGCGCGCGCGCTCGCGCTCAACCCCGAGTTCTTGCTGCTCGACGAGCCCTTTGCCGCGCTCGATGCGCTCACGCGAGGCACCTTGCAGATGGAGGTCGAGCGCATCTGGCGGCGCGATCGCAAGACCGTCCTGTTGATCACCAACGACGTCGACGAGGGCATGTTGATGGCCGACCGCATCATCCCGCTCACGCCGGGGCCGGGGGCCACGCTGGGGCCATCGTTTGCGGTGCACCTCGACCGGCCGCGCGACCACACCGAGCTCAACCACGACCCGGAGTTTCGCGAGCTGCGCAACGCCATCCTCACCTACCTCACGGCGCTTCGCGAGGAGCACCGCGCGGCCACGCAGGCCACCACGCCGCGCAACTTCAAGCTCCCCAACCTCAAGCCGGTGGACCTCCGGTACCGCTAACCACAGACGTCGTGTGAAGGGAGACCCATGGCCGGACACGTAGAGCTCTTCAACCTGACCAAGATCTACGACCCCGCACGCAACAAGGTGGCGGTCGTGCGCGAGTTCAACCTGGACATGGCCGAGGGCGAGTTCGTCTCGCTGATCGGTCACTCGGGCTGCGGCAAGTCCACCGTGCTGACCATGGTCGCAGGGCTCAACGATGTCACCGAGGGCGCCATCGTGGTGGCCAAGCGCGAGATCAACGGCCCGGGGCCGGACCGCGGTGTGGTCTTTCAGTCGCCCTCGCTGCTGCCCTGGATGACCGCGTTCGACAACGTGATGCTCGGCGTGCAGCGCGTGTTCCCCCACGCAACCCACGCCGAGCGCACCGAGATCGTGTCTTACTATCTCGACATCGTGGGCCTGGGCAGCTCGATGCAAAAAAAGCCCAAAGAGCTGTCCGAGGGCATGCAGCAGCGCGTCGGCATCGCGCGTGCGTTCGCGCTCGCGCCCAAGATGCTGCTGCTCGACGAGCCGTTCGGCAAGCTCGACTCGCTCACGCGGATGGAGCTGCAAGACGTCTTGATCGGCCTGCTCCAACAAAACCGCGTCACCACCATGATGGTCACGCACGACGTCGACGAGGCCCTGTTGCTCAGCGACCGCATCGTGATGATGACCAACGGACCCGAGGCACGCGTCGGCGAGACACTGGCGATGCCGTTTGCACGCCCCCGTGTGCGCGTCGACGTACTCGCGCACAAGTCTTACTACGAACTACGAGGATGCATGCTGGGCTTCTTGGCAGACCAGGACAAACGACATCACCCGCCAGAAGAGAGTAAGGAGGCCGTGTCCCAGGTCACGGTGCCGGACCTTGCCTGAGTTGTTTTGGCGGCTGGTCTGCATGGCGAGCTCAAGCCTTTCGCCTGCTCGTCCGAAAACCAGGGGTGCGCAAAGTATCTTCCGGTTCCCTAGCGGCGCCTACAGCTGGTGGTGGCCAGCCGCGCGACACCCTCCTCTACGTCGAAGATGACGACGAGAACTGGGACGTCGCCGAGTATCGGCTAAGCAAGGCCTACAATATGGTGCGCGCGAAGACCTCCGAAGAGGCCTGTCGCGAGGTGCGCCAACGCGGCCGCAGCATTGCGGTCATCTTGATGGACATCGAGCTGCGCGGCTCGGAGCTCAACGGCGTCGAGCTGACCGAGCTGTTCCGCGGCAAACGATTGGTGCGTCCGCTGCCCGCGTACACGCGTGAGCTGCCCGCGGTCACCCAGCCCATCATCTTCGTCACGGCGCACGGCGCTCGCTACACCGATGTCGAGCTGATGCTGTTCGGCGCGGACAAGGTGATCGCAAAGCCGGTCGACTTCACGGCGCTCAACCTGGCCGTCAGTGCGCTCTCGGTGGCACGCGCGCCGCGGCGCGGCTGACCCGCGAGCGAAGATGCGGCGCGTCGCTGCGATGCCGAGGCTGTGGACGGTGCTGGCGCTGACGCTGCTGCTGCTGCTGTGGCCGCTCGTCTCGGCACGCGCCGATGTGCCACCCGAAGGCGGGCCGCTGCACGAGCGCAGCATCGATGTTGCAGTTTCGCTGCGCGGCATGAGTCTCGGCCCGTACCTCGACATGCTGGTCGACCCGACCGGCAAACTTCGCGTCGACCAGGTGCGGAGCCGTCCCTACGCCGCACGCTTCGTGCGAAGTGAGGTGTCGTCGCCGAGCTTTGGTTTCACGGCGTCGGCGTACTGGCTGCGGTTCACCGTCGTCAACAGCAGCCAGACCGCGCGTCCCTGGCTGCTCGAGCTGGGCTACCCGCTGCTCGACTACGTCACGCTCTACGAGCCGCGCGCGGAGGGCGGCTTCGCCGAGCGACGGACGGGCGACATGCTGCCCTTTGCGCAGCGCGACATCGCCAGCCGCAACTTCGTGTTTGCGCTCGAGGAGCCCGCAGGCGGAGAGCGCACGTACTTGTTGCGCGTCACCACCACGGGCGCGATGAACCTGCCGCTGGTGGGCTGGTCGACTCTCGAGTTCCTCGAGCATCAGCACCTGGACTGGTCGGCGTTGTGCATCTTCTATGGCGTGCTGCTGGTGATGGCTTGCTACAACGGGCTGGTCTATGGCCTCTCCAAGCAGCGCGAGTATCTGCCGTACGTCGGCTACATCGTCAGCTTGGCGATCGAGCAGTTCACGGTCGCTGGGCACACGTTTCAGTTCTTGCTGCCCAACAACCCCGTGCTCGTGCACAGCCTGTTGCCGGCGTCGTTGTTCGCGAGTCTGCTGTTCGGCACGATGGTGGTCGTGCAGACGTACCTGCCGGCCGGCCACTACTTGTACCGCGGCCGCAACCTGATTGTCGCGGCCGCGCTGCTCGGCATCGTCGCGAGCTTCGTGTTGTCGTTTTCGCAGGCGATCCGGGCGGCCAACGCGCTCGTCATCGTGGTGCTCTTGTGCGCGCTGGCCTGTGCGGTCGAGCTGCTGCGCATCGAGGGCCGGCGCGCCAAGCTGTTCTTGCTCGGCTGGGGCGGCATGGTGGGCGGCGCACTGGTGGCGGTGCTGCAGACGGTCGGCATCTTGCCGCACAGCTTCTTCACGGACTGGAGTGTGCAGATCGGCGCCTCGGTGCAGCTGGTGCTGGTGTCGTCCGCGCTGGCCGACAAGCTCAACACCGCGCGCGCAGACCTGGACGTGGTGCACGAGACCCTGCACCACAAGGTGGGACAGCTGTCGCTCGCGCTGGTGCGCGCGGAGGAAGCCACGCAGCGTGCCGAGCGCGCGACGCTGCAAAAAGACGAGTTCATGGCGACCATGTCGCACGAGTTCCGCACGCCGCTCAATCCCATCATCAACATCCCGCAAGAGATGCGCGCCGAGTTCCGAGAGGTGCGGCAGGCCAGCTGTGCACAGTGTGCGTCGCGGTTCGAGCTCGACGAGGGCGAGCGCGTGAGTACGGAGACGGCGTGCCCGGACTGCGCGAGCGCCGGCACGCTGAGCGAGGTGGCTGTGCTGCGCTACGACGGCGACGCCACCCGCGCGCGGCGCTTTTTGCTGAAGGTCGAGAGCTCGGGCAGGCACCTCTTGTCCGTGGTCAACGGCATCCTCGAGTTCAGCAAGCTGGAGGCCGGACACCGCGAGCTCGCACGCGAGGCGGTGTCGGTGGCGGCGCTGTTCGCCGACGTGGCTGCGCCGCACCGAGAGCAGGCCACGCAGCGCGGCCTACACATCGAGTGCGACATTGCCGGGGGAGAGGCCTTGCTGCAGGTCGACGGCCAGCGCATTCGGCAGGTGCTCGGCAACTTGCTCGACAACGCGCTCAAGTACTCCGAGGGCCCTGGACGTGTGACGCTGCGTGGCTCGTTCAGCGAGCGCGGCTACACGCTGTCGGTGTCCGACCAAGGCATTGGCATCGAGCGCAAACACTTCGAGCAGATCTTTCAGAGCTTCGAACAGGTGCACAAGGGCACCACGCGCCGATTTGGCGGAACGGGCCTCGGCCTGTCCATCGCGCGCTCCATCGTGCGGATGCACGGCGCAGACCTCATGGTGGACAGCGAGCTCGGCAAGGGGTCGACCTTCAGCTTCGAGCTACCGGCCAAGACCACCTTACCCATCCCCGTGGTCGTCCGCTACGCGGAGGGAGCATGACCCGGTACCGCGTCGTCGCCACGCTCGCGCTCCTGGTCTGCTGGAGTGCGCTGTGGTGGCCCACGAACGCTCGCGCGCAGCAAGCGCTCGACGTGGCGGCAGAGCTGCGCGGGGTGCCGCTCGGCACGCGCGTCTCGTTGCTCGAAGACGCGCGGGGCACCCTCACGCTCGACGACGTGGTGGCGCGCGCGCCTACGGACTTCGTGGTGCACACCGAGCCCACGGTCTCCCTCGGCTTCACCAGGTCCGTGTACTGGCTACGCGTGGCGGTGGCCAACTCCGCTACGGTCGAGCGATCGTGGTTGTTGGAGGTCGCGTTCCCGCACCTCGACGACCTTACTCTGTACGTGCCGCGAGGCGACGGCGGCTTCGACGTGCGCGCCACGGGCGACAGCCGTCCATTCGCGCAGCGCGACCTCGCCTATCGCAACTTCGTGTTCATGCTGCAGCAGCCCCCCGGCGAGCCGCGTGTGTACTACATGCGCGTGCGCACGGTGGGCTCGATGTCGGTGCCGCTGCTGGCCTGGACGCTCGGTGAGTTCGTCGAGCATCAGCACCTCGACTGGGCAGGCCTGTGCATTTTTTACGGCGTCCTGCTGGCGATGGCCAGCTACACCGCCTGTCTGTACGTGTTCACGCGTCAGCGCGAGTACCTACACTTCGCGCTCGCCGTGCTGTCGATGGGCTTGTTCCAGTTTGCCTACGTAGGCCACGCCTTCTAGTATCTGTTCCCCACGCACCCCGCGCTCGCGCAGCAGAGCATCGTGATCGGCGTGGGGCTCAGTATGTATTTCATGGCCAACCTCGCACACCACCAGCTGGTGTCCGAGGCGTCGGAGCGGCTGCGTCGGCTCCACGCTGCGTGGATGCGCACCTGGATCGTGCTCGCCACGGTGGCTGCGTTCTTGCCGTTCGCGCTCGCTCTGAAGCTGATGACCGTGAGCTGCGTGCTGGTGAACGTGGTGATGACGGTGATCATCGTGGCGCGTGTGCGCGCGCGAAGCCGCCAGCTCCGCGTGTACTTCTTGGGTTGGGGCTCGATGTGCCTCGGTGCGAGCGTGCTGGCGCTCAAGAGCGCGCACGTGCTGCCCGAGAACTTGTTCACCAACTGGAGCGTGCAGATCGGGGCGTCCGCCCAGTTCGTGCTGCTCGCCTCGGCCATGGCGTCCAAGCTCACCACGCTGCGCGGCGAGGTGGGAGAGCTCAACGGCAAGCTCGCCCAGAAGGTGACCGCGCTCGAGAACGCCGTGCTGCGCGCAGAGCAGGCCTCGGCGCTGGCAGTGCGCGCTGCGCGCGTGAAGGACGAGTTCATCGCGACCATGTCGCACGAGCTGCGCACACCCCTCAACACCATCATCAACGTGCCCGAGGGACTGGTCGAGGACTTCCCGCTCGTGTTGCTTTTGTGCTGCTCGCACTGTGTCGCCGAGTTCGAGCTGGAGGCAGGCGAGCAGGTCGAGGCCGACGCGCCGTGTCCCGATTGTGGCCAAGCGGCGGCTCTGTCGCTCCGCGAGCGAGCACGCTACGTGGGCCAGCCCGAACGAACCGTGCGGTACCTCGACAAGATCGAGCGCTCGGGTACGCACCTGCTGCACGTCATCGACGGCATGCTGCGCGCCGACCAGGCCGAGTCGGCTGAGGTGCCGCTCTCGCTTTCCCAGGTCGAGCTCACCACCTTGGTGCGCGAAGTCGTCGAGGAGATGAGCGACCTGAGTGCGCGCGCGGGCGTGGCGCTCGAGCTCATCCCGGCCGAGAGTCCGCTCTCGCTGGCCGCCGATCCACTGCGCGTTCGCCAGGTGCTCATCAACTTGATCGGCAACGCCATCAAGTTCTCGGCAGGCCGCGGCGCAGTGC
>JBEGTL010000280.1:0-10088 GCA_041179425.1 Pseudomonadota bacterium
GATAGCCGACGGAGTACCGTCGGCAGTCGACTCTGCCCTGCTGCTTCTCGCCCGCTCATCTGCACCTCGCCTGTCGAGGCTACGACCGCGCAGACCCAGACTCACGCACGCTTGCCGCAAGGACACGCTTGCTCCCCGTCGGCGTCTTTCACTTTCCGCTGCTGTTCACCCACTGACGTCGCGCGTCAGGCGGCGTGTCAGTCGCGAAGGTTGGTGAACTGCAGGTCCACCTCGAAGTCCTTGCCCTTCACCGCGTGGATGACCTCTTGGAGGTCATCCTTTTTTTTGCCGGTGATGCGCAGCTGCTCGCCCTGGATGGCCGCCTGCACTTTGTACTTCCCTTCTTTGATGAAGGTGATGAGCTCTTTGGCCTTCTCTTTGGAGATGCCCTTCTTGAGCTTGACGAGCTGCTTGTAGTGGCCCTTGGAGCCGGGCTCGGGCGTCTGCGGATCGAGCGTGCGCGCACTGACCTTACGCTTGGCGAACTTCTCGCGCAGCACCTGCAGGATGGCCTCGACACGTCCCTCGCTGTGCGAGCGCAGCAAGATGCCGTCGTCGGTCCGCTCGACCTCGCTCTCGGTTCCACGAAAGTCGAAGCGGGTGGTGATCTCTTTGTGTGTCTGCTGCACGGCGTTGTCGATCTCGTGCAGGTCGAGCTCCGAGACGATATCGAACGAAGGCATCGTCGTCCCCTCCTAAAATGACCGGCCACGATCGTCGCCGGTCATTTGCGACTGAGTTTGGGTGTGGGCAGTTTGGCATCGCTTGCCCGCACGTACAGCGGTTCGAGCCTGGCGAGGTCGCTCGGACCCTGTTGGGCGTACACGAGCTCTGCCTCGTGGGCCAGGCACGCCGCTCGCGGCACATCGCAGAAAGCGGCAGCGCGCATGACAGCACCTTCGAGCGGCGCGAGCAATTCCTGTCCGTAGCGGCCGATGCCGTTGCCCGCGATGGAGAGCTGCCGTGTCCCTGCTGCCTCGCGCAGACGCAGCGCGGCTTGTGCGGGAGCTTCGTGGAACGGCGCGATGAGCTCGCGCAGCGCACCCTCGTCGGTGAGCTCGTAGAGCGCGCAGTAGACCTCGCCCTTGTGTGCGTCCACTGCGACCGCGCGCAACGTGCCCGTCGCCATGCCACGCGCGATGACGCGCAGCGAGGTCACACCGACCAGCGGCTTGTTCTCGGCCAGCGCGAGCCCCTTGGCCGTGGCGACGCCGATGCGCACCCCGGTGAACGAGCCCGGCCCGAGGCCCACCGCGAACAGATCGATGTCGGCGAGCTTGATGGCGGCTTGCTCCAGGGCGAGGGCCAGGCGCGGCAGCAGTGTCTCGCCGTGCGAGGCACGCACCGAGGCGCTCGACTCGGAGAGCAGCTCGCCGTCGCGCAGCACGGCCACAGTGCCGACGAAGGTGGAGGTATCAACCGCTAGGATGCGCATGCGCGCTGCCGCGTACGCTGCGCGCGCCTTCGAAGCAAGGGCTCACCCGACGCGGGCTTGACCCTGGTCGCAGCGCGCTGTACCCCTGCGGCGCTCATGCTCGGCTTGCTGACACCGACCGATCCCAGTTGGGTGCAAGCTGCCGAGGCGGACTTGCCGGGCCTGCTGTCCGATCACGCCCACTGCGAGCTCAAGGCCGCGGTGAGTGCCCTGTCGTTGGTGAGTCGGTTCGGCGCCGAGTACCCCGGCCTCATCGAGCCGCTGTCCCAGCTGGCGCAGGAAGAGACCGCGCACTTTCGTGCCGTATCGGCCGAGCTGGCACGACGCGGCGCCAGCATGGGGCGATCCGACCCAGACGAGTACGTCAACGCCCTCTGGAACCTGAGCAAGCCCGAGCGGTCCTCGGTGCCGGTGCTGCTCGACCGGTTGCTCGTCAACGCGCTGATCGAGGCGCGCTCGTGCGAGCGCTTCAAGCTGATGAGCGAGACATTGAGCGATCTGGGCCTGCGCGAATTCTATCGAGGACTGATGGAATCCGAGGCGCGGCATTACCGGCTCTTTTGCGGACTGTCCGAGCAGCTGTTTGGTGTCAAGCTTGCGCGCTCGCGGCTTTCGGTGTTGGTGGAGCGCGAAGCACAGGTAGCCAGCAAGCTGCCGCTAGGACCTAAGGTGCACGGCTAATGAGCGCGGAGTCGGGACAGAGCAACCTGAAGACCATCGGCAGCGCCATCCTGCTGGCCATGTTCATCCGCATCGTGCTGTTCGAGGCCTTCGAGATCGAAGGCCCCTCGATGGAGCCCACGCTGCTGAACGGCGACCGCGTGGTCGTCTCCAAGTTCTCGTTCGGCCTGTTCTTGCCGTTCATGAACGAGGCCGTCGCCAGCTGGGGCTTTCCCGACCCGGGCGACGTGGTGATCGTGCGCAGCCCGCGCGACAACGTCGACATCGTCAAGCGCGTGGTGGGCCTGCCGGGCGACAGCATCGAGCTGCGCGATGGCGTCATCTACCGCAACGGCACAGCGGTCTCCAGCGTCAGCCAGGGCCCCTGCAAAGACAAGCCCGACGCAGGCCCGTTCGGCTGTGAGTGGGTCGAAGAAAAGCTCGGCGATCACACCTATCGCATCAGCAGAAACCTCGACTCCATCCGCACCACCCGCGCGGCTATCACGGTGGAAGCCGACCGCATCTACGTGCTCGGCGACCACCGCGACCGCTCCAACGACAGCCGGGCACTGGGCACCATCCCCATCGCGCGGGTCAAGGGACAGGTGCTCTCCATCTACTGGTCGAGCGAAGGCGGGGCCGCGGGCTGTGCCAGCATCGATGGTTTGCGCACGGATCGCCTGTTCAAGCTGGTCGATTGAGTAGGCTTGCCTGCTTTTCACGGCCCAGAAGCCGCCTACACTAGGCGGCTATGAGTTTGGGCGACTACCACAAGGAGATCCGGACCCGGCTCGCCGACGAGCAGGGCACGATCTACCGCGATGCGCCCGACAAGGTCGCCCTGCTCTACCCGAGCCCCTACCACGTGGGCATGTCGTCGCTGGGCTTTCAGACGATGTACCGCGAGATCAACAACTCGCCCGGCCGCGCCGCGGAGCGCGCCTTTTTGCCCGACGACGTCGAGGCACACCAGCGGGCACGGCTCCCGCTCTACAGCTACGAGTCGCTGCGGCCCGTGGCCGACTTCCCGGTGGTGGGGCTGTCCGTGGCCTTCGAGCTCGAGCTCGCCGGTGTGGTGCACAGCCTCGAGCTGGCCGGCATCCCGGCCCTGGCCGAGGAGCGCGACGATCGCCACCCGTTCATCCTGTGTGGCGGGCCGCTCACGTTCTCCAACCCCTTGCCGCTGGCTCCCTTTGCCGATGCCATCTTGATGGGCGAGGCCGACGAGACCATCCACCTCGCGCTCGACGTGCTGTTCAGCATCCGTGATCGCAAGGCTCGGCTCGAGGCGCTGGCCGCCATCCCGTCCTGCTTCGTGCCCTCGCTGCATGGGGACATCATGCCGCTCGGCGCCAAGTGCACCGACGCGCGCCTGCCCGCGTACGCCGTGATTCGCACGCCCAATACCGAGCTGCGCAACATGTTTTTGATCGAGGCCGAGCGCGGCTGCTCGCGAGGCTGCGCGTACTGCGTCATGCGCCGCTCGACCAACGGCGGCATGCGGATCGTGCCGATGGAGACCATCCTCTCCCACGTCCCAGAAGACGCCAAGAAGGTGGGCCTGGTGGGCGCGGCCGTCAGCGATCATCCCAAGATTGTCGACATCATCGAGGCGCTCGCCGACCGCGGCGTAGAGACGAGCCTGTCGTCGCTGCGCCCCGACCGCCTCAACGATCGGTTCGTGGCGGCGCTACGTCGCGCGGGCCACACGGCGCTCACCACGGCCAGCGATGGCGCCAGCCAGCGGCTGCGCGACACCATCAACCGCAAGACGCGCGAAAAGACCCTGCACGAGGTGGCGCGTCTCGCCCGCGCGCACGGCATGAAGCGGCTCAAGCTGTACATGATGGTCGGGCTTCCAGGCGAGATCGACGAGGACATCGACGAGCTCATCGCGTTCGGCAACCACATCTCCAGCATCATCCCGCTCTCGCTCGGCATCGCTCCCTTCGTGTCCAAGCGCAACACGCCGCTCGATGGTCTGCCCTTCTCGGGCATCAACGTGGTCGAGCAGCGCTTGAGTCGTCTGCGCAGTGGCGCGCGGGGACGCTTCGAGGTGCGCGCCACCAGCGCCCGTTGGGCCTGGGTCGAGTACGTCCTTGCCCAGGGCGGTGCGGCCGAGGGCCGGGCCCTGCTCGACGCCGTGCACGCCGGCGGCAAGTTCGCCCACTACAAAAAGGCGTTCGAGGCCCTGCCCCAAGCCCGCAAGAAGCGCCCCCTGGCAGTTGCCACGCTCTGACCCGCCACCTTGACAAGGTCGGCCCATGGAACGACGCTCGCCGCGGGTCCCACGAAATGAAGAAAGAGCAGCGACGCGAGCAGCTGCTGCAGCACGCTCGAGACGTGTTTGCCCAGAAGGGCTACCACGCGGCCAAGATCGACGACATCGTCGCGCAGGCCAGCGTCGCGCGCGGCACCTTCTACCTGCATTTCGACGACAAGCGGCGCATCTTCGAGGAGCTGGTCGACGACTTCTTGTCGCGCATCAGCTTGGCCATCGTGCGC
Organism: Pseudomonadota bacterium; assembly: GCA_041179425.1. GTDB lineage: Bacteria > Myxococcota_A > Polyangia > Polyangiales > DASUME01 > DASUME01. The sequence continues at coordinate 4,604 of JBEGTL010000280.1, forward strand.
ATCCGGGTCGACGACACGGCGAGCTCGCCCCTCGCGCAGCTGCGCGAGAACGTGTACCGCGTGCTCGACGTGGGCATCAGCGACCCTGGCATGACCAAGATCCTGCTCAAAAACGCGGCCGGCCTCGACCCGGACTTCGATAGAAAAGTGCGCGCGTTCTACCGCGCCATCGAAGAGCTCTTGGCACTCAGCCTGCTCAATGGTCAGCGCATGGGCATCGTACGCACCGGCGACCGGCGCGTGCTGGGCGCGCTCGCGCTGGGCAGTATCAAAGAGATCTTGCTGCAGTCGGTGGAGGGCCGCATCCGCTCGTCGGCCGACGAACTCACCGACGAGGTGATGCGCTTTTTGGCGGGCGGCGTGCTGACGCCGGGCCTGCTCGGCGAGGCGCCGCGCCGGGAGCGCGAGGAACCCGTCACCAAGACAGGCACGGTGTAGAGCTTCTCGCTCTGTCGTACGCGTGCCTCTCTACTGGTACGCGGGGCCGCGCTCTTCGCCGCGCTCGGCGTCGGGCGGGATGGGCTTTCTTGGCTTGGGCGCGGGCTTCACAGGCAGCGGCGTGAGCGTCAGGTCGATCACGGCCTCGCGCTTGTCCTCGCTGAGGCGGAACGGTTCACTCGAGACGTCGAACAGCGGCGCCCACGCATGGATGCGCAGGTCCTGGTCGAGCGGCACGTTCTCGATGGTGAAAAAACCTTCGCTCGTGGTGACTGCGTACAAGGGGTGCGTGGTCGCGACGACCAGCGCTTCGCCGCAGTAGCTGCCGAACCCGCAGCTGACTTTGACCTGCGTGGCGCTGATGGGCGCGTCGCGCGACTCACCGGTCATCATGCCGCGCATGAACTTGTCGCCAGGCAGGGTCGGGATGAGGGCGGTGCTGCTGCGATTGGTGACGCGCAGCGTGTCGCCGCGCGTGGCGCCCACGAGGGTTGGCCGAAGCCGGCACGCGTCGATGAATAGCTCGTGCGTCGTCGGCACGTGGGGTGGCGACGCACTCATGCCGGTCATCGCGAGGTGCACCGGCGACAGACCGCCTGTCTGCTTGGCCAGCGAGATGGTGCGCTGATCGCTGAGATCGACCGGCGGACACGGAGCCACCGAGGGCGGCTTGACGCCGTGCGAGAGGATGGGCGGCGCGATGGGCAGCTTGGCGCCCTTGGCGAGCTTGACCACGCCACGCACGACACCCACGAACTTGAGAGGTGGCCCCGCGTCGGCAACGACGCTGCCCGCGTCGGGCGTGCTCGCGGCACGGGCCGACGCAACGTCGTGGGTCCCAGCGTCGGCAACGACGAGCTTTGCGCTCTGCTCGGCCGGCCGCGCGGCTTTGTCGCTCTTCGTACAGGCAGACGACAGCGACAGGCCAAGCGCGCCGAACAAGCTGGCGACCTGTGCAAAGCGCACGACTCTGCGGCGCGCGAGCGAAAACATGGCGGTCACGTTCACCCGAACAGCTTGGCCGCCGCGGACGCGATATCGAGGTAGCGCGACGGTGCGACGCCCATCTGCAACACCAGCACGCCCGCCACCACCATCGCGGTGATGACGTAGCCGGAGCGCATGGGAATGGCGACCTTTGCGCCCTCGGCGGGCTCGCGCATGAACAAGAAGACCAACACGCGCAGGTAGTAGTACGAGCCAGCCGCGCTGGTGAGCGCACCCAGCACCGCGAGCCACACCATGCCGCCGCCTGCCTGCACCGCCGCCATGAACACGTAGTACTTGGCGAAGAAGCCAGCGGTGGGCGGGAAGCCCATCAACGACAAGATCGCGATCAAGAACGGGATGGCGAGGATGGGGTTACGTCGACCTAGGCCGGCGAGGTCTTCGTAGCTGACGGCTTCACGCTTGGACGAGCCGGCGTACACCAGTGCGCCGAACGCGAGCGCGTTGGAGACGGTGTACGCGGCCAGGTAGTAGAGCACCGACGAGATGGCCTGCTCGCCGATCTTCGCCGCGGCCACCAAGCCGATCAAGATGTAGCCGGCGTGCGCGATGGACGAGTACGCGAGCATGCGTTTGACGCTGCTCTGCACGACCGCGCCGAGGTTGCCGAACACCATGGTGAGCGCAGCGAGACCCGCGAGCACGGGCGGCCAGCCCGACGAGCCAGAGCTGAGCTCGGGCGACGCCAGACCCACCAAGAACACGCGCACCATGACGATGAAGACAGACGACTTGACGCACACCGACATGAACGCGGTGACGGGCGTGATGGCGCCTTCGTACGCGTCGGGCGTCCACATGTGGAATGGCACCGCGCTGACCTTGAAGGCCAGGCCTGCGATGATGAGCATCACCGCGAGCAGCACCAAGCGTGAGTCGGCGCCGCCGCTCTTGATGACCTCGGCGATTCCGACAAAGTCGGTGTGGCCGGTGGCACCGTAGAGGTAGGCGCTGCCGAGGAGCAGCAGCGCGGCCGCGAACGAGCCGAGCAAGAAGTACTTGATGCCGGCCTCGGCCGAGCGCGCGTTGGTGCGTCGGAACGCTACGAGCGAGTACACGCCGAGCGACATGGTCTCGAGCCCGACGAACAGCGTGAGCAGGTCGACCGAGCGCGCGAGCACCATCGCACCAAACGCAGAGAACAAGAGCAGCGGGTAGAACTCACCGCGCTCGAGGTCGTGCTCGGGCAGGTAGCCGCCCGCGATGAGAGCGGCCAGCGCCGCGCCCACGGCGATGATGACGTCGGACACCAGCGCGAGCTTGTCGGTCGCGAGCCACGCCGAGAGCAGCGAGCCCGCACCGGCCGCGCCGTAGTTGCCGCTCCACAGTGCCCCAGCGATGACAGACGCACCCACGAGGATGACTGCGGTGGTGGTCGCAAGCTCGCTCTTCTCTTCGACGAACGCGTCGACGAGCATCATCGCGAGCCCACCCAACACCACGCAGAGCAGGGGTGCAGCCAAGATCCAGTCGCTCATCGGTCGCCTCCGACGTTCAGTGCGACTTGCGCTGCAGCCGGCGTGTGCGCCTCAGCCTTGAGCAGGTGCACGGTGTCGTTGAAATTGCTGTCGTGCAGCTTGCGGTCGTAGTCGCGCAAGAAGGACTCGACCGCGGGGTTGAGCTTATCGAGGAACAGGCTGGGTGCAAAGCCGAGCAAAAAGACCATCGCGACCAGCGGTGCGAGCGCCGTCAGCTCGCGTCCACCCACGTCGGCCAGCCCCTCGTTCTCCGGGTTGTCGAGCGGGCCCCAGAACATCTTGAGCACGGCGTGCAGCATGTACACGGCCGCCAAGATGACGCCGGTCGACGCGAACAGCGCGAAGAAGAACGGCGTGGGCAGGTTACGCGACAAGAACGCACCGTTGAGGATCATGAACTCACCGATGAAGCCGTTGGTGCCGGGCAGGCCCACCGAGCTCATGGTCACGATGACGAAGATCAGCGTGTAGAGCGGCATGGTCTTGGCGAGCCCGCCGAAGTCGGCGAGCAGGCGCGTGTGCCGGCGCTCGTAGATGACGCCGACCAGCAAGAACAACGCGCCGGTGGAGATGCCGTGGTTGACCATCTGCAAGATGGCGCCGCCCACACCCTGACGTGTGACGGAGAACAAGCCCAACATCACGAAGCCGAGGTGGCTGACCGAGCTGTACGCGACCAGCTTCTTGACGTCTTTCTGCACCCAGGCGCAGTACGCGCCGTAGATGATGCCGATGACGGCCAGCACGCAGAGCGTGGGAGCCGCGCGGTGCGACGCCATGGGGAACAGCGGCATCGCAAAGCGCACGAAGCCGTAGGTGCCCATCTTGAGGAGCACGGCCGCCAGGATGACCGAGCCACCCGTCGGCGCCTGCACGTGCGCGTCGGGCAGCCAGGTGTGGAACGGGAACATCGGCACTTTGATCGCGAACGCCAGGGCAAACGCGGAGAACAACACCAGCTGCGTCTTGCCGTCGAGCACCAGCTCGCTGAGCTTGCGGACGTCGAACGAGTAGACGCCGGCCAGCTCGCGGTAGGCGGTGGCGATGTACACGATGGCGACGAACATCAGCAGACTGCCGACCATCGTGTAAAGGAAGAACTTGAGCGAGGCGTAGACGCGGTCTTTGCCGCCCCAGATGCCGATGATGAGGTACATCGGCACGAGCAACAGCTCCCAGAACACGTAGAAGACGAACAGGTCGAGCGACACGAATGCGCCCACCATCGCCACCTCGAGGAACATGAAGCAGAGTGCGAACTCTTTCACCTTGGTGTTGACGCTGGTCCACGACGCGTAGAGCGCGATGGGCGTCACGAAGGTGGTGAGCATCACGAGCCAGAGCGAGATGCCGTCGATGCCGACCGTGTACGAGATGCCGTAGGCAGGCACGAGCTCGTAGCTCGCCACGTACTGGTACGTGCCGGCGCTGTAGTCGCCGGTCAACAGGTGCAGCGACACCACGAACTCGAGCAGCATGAAGCCGACCGAGAGCGCGCGGATGGCTTTGACGTTCTGGCGCGGCGTGAACAACAGCGCGAAGGTGCCGAGGAACGGCAGACCGACGAGCCAAGTGAGGATCGTCTTGTCGAAGTAGAGATCTAGCTGATCCATCAGTGAGCCTCTTCGCGCAGCGCGAGAGTAGCGGCCTTGGGTGCACGCACGGACGCTGTCCGCTCGGCCTTTGGCTGAATCACGATTGTTTCGCGCGTCTGGGCGACATTGCCGAAGACGTTGCGCACGGCCAGCGTGCTCTCTACCACCGCGTCGACACGCAGCTTGGCGAACGGCCCGAGCTGCAGCGTGGAGCCCGGCGCGACCATCACCTCGGTCTCTTTCTGGTCCACACCCTGCACGGACAGGCTCGCCGCACCGGGGCGGATGTAGAGCTTGCCGCCGGCAAAGCGCGCCGTCGGTGCCGCCTTGGTGTCGCCCTTCACGGCCCAGCCATCACCGAGGTGACGCGTGCTCAGCTCCACGAGGTCACCCTCGGTGAGGCGCTGCACGTACGGACCGCGGTTACGACCAGCCACCTCGATCAAGCGCACTTCGACGCCACGAAGCGGCGCGTCGGCGTCGAAGGCGTAGCTGACGTCGCGTTGATCTTTGCTCCACTCGGTATCGAACTCGCCGTCGGACTGGAAGTCCCAGCGGTACTCGTAGCCGAGCCCGAGGCCGGCGATCAGGTGCACCGCGTCGCCCTTGCTGGCCGAGTCGATGTGCGGATGCGGATAGGTCACCCACCACGTGAGCGCGACCAGACCAAACGCCATGGCCGCACCGTAGGCGTGGACGGCGCCGTTTTGCAGACGCGTGAACAGCCAGCCGCTGCCCTGAATGGCACCCGCGGTGACCTTGGTCATGCCGTCGACTACGACCCGGTCGATGCCGGCCGCGACGCGCGCGCTGGCCGCCAGAGGCCGCACCACGACCGCGCCGTAAAACTCGTCGACGCGCCACTTGTCCATCAGGAACTGGTGGAACGAAGACAGGTCGGTGGCCGCGTGCCAGGGCTTGTCTTTGTACTTGACCCAGGCGTACGCAAAGCCGCCGATGCCGGCC
>JBEGTL010000281.1:0-10031 GCA_041179425.1 Pseudomonadota bacterium
CGAGGTGCCCGACTGGGACTACAACTGGCAGCTCGACTACCTGTTCCAAGACGGCGTGCCGTACACGGCCGAAGACACACTGCACCTCGAGTGTGACTACGACAACACCGCCACCAACCAGCCCGTCGTCAACGGCGTCAAACATCAGGTGGCGCCCATCACGTTCGGCGAGAGCACGCTCAACGAGATGTGCGAGCACTACCTGTGGCTGCGCTTCAAGTACGCCGACTTCAAAGCGGCCGCTCCCTGAGCGCGCGCGCAGAGCTCGCGTGGCTCGGCGCAGCGCTGCTCGCTCTGTATAGCGCGTGGCTCGCTCCGTCGTCGGCAGCGGCGCACGGCATCGCGCCGCGCGCCCTCGCACCGCTGCAGCAGGCTGCCGACGGCGTACGCCTGGTGCGACTCACGCGCGGCCTGGCGTGGCGCGCCGACGACGGGTTTCGTTACTTTTGCCCCGCCCACTGGGACGGCAGCGAGAACGTGCCGGTCAGCTCGATGGCCGAGGACCTCGCGGTGTTGGCGCTGCCCAATGGTCTGTTCCTGCTGGGTCCTGACGGCAGCAGTACACCCTACCCCGAGCCGAACCTCGGGAACGTCGTGGCACTCGCGAGCGCGGCCAACGGCGCGTACGCCCTCGCGCTGCGCGGCGACCGCTACGAGCTGCGACGCCTCGCGCGCGACAAGAGCGAGCTGCTGTGGAGCTCCGCGCAGAGTGAGGGGCTGTTCACGGCGCTGGGCGCGGGCGAGAGCGTGCTCGTGCTCATGGGCCTGCGTGCAGGCGTGCTCACGCAGCTGACGCTGCGCAGCGACGGCAGCGAGCTCGCACGCGTGCAGGCCGAGGTGGGCGCCGACAGCTTATCCGTCGAGGCAGCGGTCGCGGGCACGACTGCCTACGCGATCGTGTCGTCCGAGAGTGGCGACCGTATCGAGCTCGGGCGCATCGCCGACAATCGTTGGCGGTCGTTGGCACAGGCCGTGGGCAACCTGTCGGGGCCGGTCGCGGACACCGACGGCAAGCTGTTCGTCGCGGTGGACGGTGCACTCGCTTCTTTCGAAGGCGAGCAGGTCGTCGCCAAGCCCGCTACGGCGTTCGTCACGGCGGTGGCCTCCGCCAACGGTCGGCTCTACGCGTCGGTTCGCGAAGGGTTGCGTGTGCTCTCTGGCGGCGCGCTAGACGACCTGGTGTTTGCCTTCGAGGAGCTCGCGGGTCCGCGCACCGACTTGCTCGCTCCGCCCGATCGGACCGCTTGCGAAAGCGCCTGGCAGCACCTGCAGGTCGACCTGGTGGCCGCGGGCCTGCTCGGCGTCGAGGCCTCCCGCGACGCCGGCTCCGCAGGTCGGGTCGATGCGGCGACGACGGTCGACGCAGTCGCGCCGGGGGTCGACGGCGGCTCGGTCGCTGTCCCGCCTGCGACGCACCGAGACGCGGGAAACGCGCTCGCCGACGCGGACGCGCAGCCAGCGACCGCGCGGGCGTCGAACGGCTGCTCTGCCCACGCCTCCTCGGTACGCGCGCGGCCCGCCCTCACCAACGCGGCCTGGTGCGCTCTGGTGGGCTTGCTGGTGCTTGGCCGACGACGTCGCGCCGCGGTCTGAGCGTCTACGTGTTGTTGGCGATCAGCGCCGCGGCTTCGCGCACCACCAGCGGCGTGCGCCAGTACTCGGTGTGTGCGCCGATCGGCGAGTCGCCGGAGTCGACCTGCACCTGACGAATGGACGCGTGGTTGCCGTACAGCTCGCGCGTGGCGAAGCCCAGCACGTCGTCGACGTCGTACACCACCAGCCAGCGCACGGTGCGGTCCGCGCCGACGCCGATGCCGATGTCGCTCGGCGACAAGACCTTGCCCTCGGCCAGCTGGGTGACCAGCTTTTGTTTGCGCAGCACGAACAGCGGAAGCTGCGACGCCATGTTGACGAAGCTGCCCACGACCAGCCGCCCGTCTGCCGCGCGCGCACGCCAGTACTCGTAGTCTTGGCGGTCGATCGCGCTGCTGGTCTGCGCGAGGTAGTCGGGTGCATCGAACTTGCCGAACAGCCCGTACAAAAAGTCGTGCGCCACCGTGACGCCCAGGCTGTGTGCCACCACGTGCAGGCGCAGCTCGGTCTGTGACTTGTACTCGCGCAGCTCGCGCAGCACCTTGCCGTAGATGGCGTTGCGCACCGCGCGCTCGCCGTCCTCGGAGGCGTAGTACACCGCGTCGGCCAGCCCAAACTGCACGAGGCGCTCACGGATGTTGCGCGCGAGGCGGCGCACCCCGGGGATGCCCACGTCGCCGAGCACGCCAGGGTGCAGCACGTTGCCCGGGCCCGGGTGCTGCTCCACCACATCGAAGCGCACCCGGCCCGAGATCTGTCGCTCGGCATCGGAGAGCAGCGTGTCGGGACTCGTGGGCCCGCCGGCAAAACGATTGCCCCACTCCACCTCGACCACCTTATCGACGCGCCGCGCGAGCGACGGCTGCTCGGCCTGCATCGCCTGCCATAGATCGCGATAGTCCCTTTGATGGGAGGCGGGACGCTCTTCGGGCGTGATGCCGTGGATGAAGATCAAGATGTTGGTGGGCACGAAGCTCCTCCTGACCGGCGCGCGTCGCACACGAGCCGCACACGAGCGACAACGTTATCGCGTCGCCGGTTCCACATCTACGTTCTCGGGGACGGCGCCCAATCAACCCCCCACGAAAACAAACCTGCCAACCCGAACGGCACTTTTCTGTGCGGCGCGACGATTTTGGCCCGACGAGCGCGACTGTAAGATTGTAGCCGGCAGGTTACCGGGCCGATGCACGGCGCCTCGGCGCTGGCCGGGCGCGCGTGTACCGCGTGCGCACAAAGCGTCTCGTCCGTAGCGCGCAGAGCGAACGAGGCCTTCACGGTGCTTGTCCCGTCGCCGACGCGGGTCGTATAAGGCTGCCCTCATGGAGCATATTCAGACCGTCACGGGCCCCATCCCGGTCGAGGCGCTCGGCCTCACGCTGGTGCACGAACACTTGTTGATCGGCTACCCGGGCTGGTTCATGGACGCGCTGGCGCCGCCATTCGTGCGCAGCGAGGTGCTGGCGCGCGCGGTCGACAAGCTCGCCGAGCTGTCTGCGTTGGGTGTGCGTACGCTGGTCGACCCGTGTCCGGTCGATCTCGGGCGCGACGTCGAGTTCATGGCCGAGGTCTCCTCGCGCTCGGGTGTCCACATCGTGTGCGCCACCGGCGCGTACAAACAAGACAGCGGCATCCCCTACACGTTCCAGGCGCTACGACCGCAAGAGATCACGGCCATCTACGTCAAGGAGCTGACCGAGGGCATCGGCAGCACCGGCATCCGCGCGGGCCTCGTCAAGGTCGCCAGCGGCTTGCCCAACATCACGCCTTACGAAGAGAAGCTGATCCGCGCCGGCGGACACGCAGCGGCCCAGGTCGGCTGCCCCGTGCTCGTACACACCGATGGTGCGCTGCTCGGCGATCTTCACATCGCCCTGCTCCGCGAGTCGGGCGTGCCCGCGCACCGCGTGCTGGTCGGCCACTGCGACGGTCGCAACGATCACGACTACCATCGTTCGCTGGCCGACCTGGGCGCATACGTCGGGTTCGATCGTTTTGGGCTCACCTCCATCTTGAACGACGAGCTGCGCATCGAGATGACGATGCGTATGGTGAATGCGGGCTACACACGGTCGGTGTGCCTCTCGCACGACGCGATCTGCGGCAGCTGGCTCGGTCGCCCCGTGTTCGACGGCAAGTACGCCATCCCTGCCGACCGTCTGCAACAGATGCTGCCGAACTGGGAGCCCACGCACCTGTTCAAAAACATGCTGCCCATCATGCGTGAGCGCGGGCTGAGCAAAGCCGCGGAACACACCCTGTTGGTCGACAACCCCGCGCGCTACTTCCGCGGCGTCGAGCCCCCTCGCTGAACAGGCGCGCCTACGCTGCGCTCGCGCTCGGCCCGCTCGCGGCCAGCGATCTCCAGCGCCATCGCCTCGTTGGCCGAGTAGAGCTCGCGTGTGCGCTCTTCGACCCGGACCTCGAGTGCCTCGTGGATGCGCTGCAGCGCCTGCTCGGCCTGTTTGCGCGCCGTCACGTCGCGCAGCAGCACGACCCTGCCCTGCGGCTTGCCTCGCTTGGCGTCGAGCGGCTCGCTGCGCGCCTCGAAGACGTGCGTCCCGACCGTCAGCTCGAACATGCTGACCGCACCGAGGGCACACAGTCTGCTCGCGGTGCCCTCGACGAGAAGCTCGTCGATGTGCCGACCCAGATAGTCCGGGCGAGCGCGAAACAACGCCTCTGCGCTGGGATTTCGCCGACGCTGCCACGCGAACACCGCACACAGCGCCGTCAGGAGCGCCGAGAGGGCGAACGGCAGAAGCCCCCAGCTCCATGTGGTCCCCGCCGACAAGGTTCTGATACTACTTGGGTCGATTCGCCGTGACTACGGCCGCGCGCGCCGCGAGGCGACACGGCTTCACCCGGACACCAAAGCGCACTATAGGCCGAGCCATGACGCTACCTTCTCAACCTCGCGCGGTGGTCACCGGCGCCGCCAGCGGCCTCGGCCGTGCTCTGTGTATCGAGCTCGCCAAGCGACAGGCGAAAATCGTGGTCTCCGACGTCGAGCTCAAGGGTGCCGACGAGACGGCGCACCTGGTTTCGCAGCACGGGGGCACGGCACTCGTCAGGCGCTGCGACGTGGCCAAGGCCGAAGAGCTCGAGGAGCTCGCGCAGTTTGCCGACCGCGAGCTCGGCGCGACCGACCTGCTCATCAACAACGCCGGCGTGGCGGTGGCCGGCTCCATCGGCGACGTACCGCTGCGCGACTGGGAGTGGATCTTCGGCATCAACCTGTGGGGCGTCATCTACGGCTGTCACACCTTTGCGCCACGCTTCAAGCAGCGTCGCAGCGGCCACATCCTCAACGTCGCGTCCGCGGCCGGTCTGCTCAGCTCGCCGGACATGGGTCCGTACAACGTCACCAAGGCCGGCGTGATCTCGCTCTCGGAGACGCTCAGCAGCGAGCTGCGCCAGTTCGGCGTGGGCGTGACCGTGCTGTGTCCGACCTTCTTCGTCACCAGCATCATGACCAGCTCGCGCTCGCAGCTCGCGGCCGAGCTGGCGGGCACCGCCGAAGCGTTGATGCAAAAGTCCAAGCTGCAGGCTCCCGACGTGGCCGCGCGCGCGCTCGCCTCGTGCGACAAGGGCGACCTGTACTGCGTGCCCATGGTCGACGGGCAGCTCGGCTGGCGCCTCAAGGGCCTCGCCCCCGAGCAGTTCTACAAACGCATCATGCCCGTGATGATGACCGGCATGCGCAGGCGCAGGGCCAAGGGCTGAGTCACGGCGCGACGTCAGCGACGCCCCGAGGCGAGCCCAACACCGTGCTCGCCGAGGTATTAGCGTCGTGCGGGCCGCGCAGAGTGCTGTCCGCGGCTGGGGATGGGGCGCGCGCCTCTGCAAACGAGAGCGGCACAAACAGCGGCCAAACGGCGTAAGACCTTACCGGGGCGAGCCCGCCCTCGGCCGTCGTACGCACGGTGCCGCTCGCTCGTGGCGTCGAACAGACACTCAGAAAAAGAGCCTTCCCATGTCCCCGCTTCCTCGCTCGAGCGCACGCCTGGTGCGCATCATGTTGCCCACGGTCCTGCTCGTGCTGGCCGCTTGTCCGCCTGGCACGAAGCCCCCTATCGACAGCGGCAGCACCGTGGATGGTACGGTCGGCTCAGGCCCCGGCCGGGGCGACGGCTGTGGTCCCGCCGACACGTGCGCCGCGGGCCTCACCTGCGTGCACTACTTCGGCATCGCGGGGCCAAATGGACCCGAGTTCAGCTCGTGTGAGACGCCCTGTGTCGGCAAGGCCGCGGTGTGTCCCGCCGGGACGTCGTGCATCACCATCGCCGACGGGCCCGGGAGCGTCTGTCGCTGAGTACGCCGCGCGGGGCCTCGGGCTTTTCCCTGCTGCCCATGAATGGTAGTCTGCGCAGCCCGTGAACGAGCTGATGTCTTTGCCATGAAGTTACTCGCCATCAGCGACATCCACGTCGAGCACGCACAGAATCGCGCCGCGCTCGAGGCGCTGCCGGCGCAGCCCGACGACTGGCTGATCTTGGCGGGCGATATCAGCGACTCGGTACGCGGGCTCGCGTGGACGCTCGACCTGCTGTCGCCCAAGTTCGCGCGCCTGCTCTGGGTCCCCGGCAACCACGACCTGTGGGTCGAGCAGACCGGCGAACACCTCCAGCGCGGCGACACTCGCTACCGCGCGCTCGTGCAGACGTGCCGCGCGCGCGACGTGCTCACGCCCGAGGACCCGTACGTCGAGTGGCCCGAGCGCGTAGACGGCAGACCGGTGCGCATCGCACTCCTGCACCTGCTCTACGACTACACGTTTGCGCCCGACGAACACACGGGTCGCGAGCGCGCCACGGCGTGGGCCGCCGAGACGGGCATTCGGGCGGTCGACGAGCTGCGCCTGTTGCCCGACCCGTACCCGACGCGAGAAGCCTGGTGTGCAGCGCGTGTCGCCGAGACCGAGCCGCGCCTGACCGAAGCCGCGAGAGAGCACGCCTTGGTGCTCGTCAACCACTGGCCGTTGCGCCGCGACGTGGTGCGCCTCGGCCGCGTTCCGCGCTACTCGCCTTGGTGCGGCACGCGCGCGACCGAGGGCTTTCACCTGCGCTTTTCGGCCATTGCCTGCGTGCACGGTCACCTGCACGTGCGCGCGACCGACGTGCGCGATGGCGTGCGCTTCGAAGAAGTCTCGCTCGGCTACCCCGGGCACTGGGACCCCGCGTTGGGCGCGCAGCACTACCTACGTCGCATCTTGTGAATCAGAGCGAGGCCGACTCGCGTTGGGCAGGCGAGGCATCCACGGCTCGCTCGCGCGGCCCAGGAGTCGTTTCGACACGCGCCCCGATCAGCGTGCTCACGCGCCGCACGACGTCGGCTCGGGCCTTGCTAAACTCCTCTTGCTCGAGCGCGTGGCCGGGCAGTCCGTAGCACTCCCAAGCCCCGGTGCGCGCCACCGGGCCGAGGTCGTGCTGCAAGCGTACCGGCAGCTTCGTGAGGGCCCCACGCAGCGCCTGCGCCACGGGCTCTCCACCTTCGGCGAGGCAGAACTTGACCACGTCCCAGCCGTGGGCGGCGTGCCGACCTTCGTCGACCGCGATCTGTTTGAGCAGCGCGCGGATGCCGGGCTCGGTGCAGGTGCGCGCGAGCCGCGCGACCACGCGTGCAGAGAGCCCCTCGTGCAGCGCGCCGTCGATCAACGAGTCGACCGCCAACACGGCCAACGCGAGCGTTCGTGTCGCGGGCAGCGAACGGGCGCGTGCCGCAGCAGGGAATGCTGACGGACTCATCGTCTGGCCGTCGAGCGACGATGCGAGCAAAAAGCACAGCTCCGTGTGGCGCACTTCGTCGAGCGCATCGGCGTGGGCCGACGCCACCAACCAGGCAGGCGCACCGAGTGCCATCAGATCGAGCGAGAGACGTGCGAAGGCGGCCACGGACGCGTGCTCGGTACGTCCATTGTCGCGCCACGCCGCGGCCAAGGGCGCGCGCAGTGCGTCGTCGATCGGGGCAACGAACGGCGTGCCGACGTGGTGCTGGGGGAGCGCGAGCAACCCGAGCTGGGGCGCGAGCCACTTGTTGCTCTGTTCCAACGTCGCGAGCTGCACACGCCCGAAGTGGCGCAGCTGCCGACCGCGCGCGAACGCGGCCACCGACAGCAGCGCCGTGAACGCGCCGACCGCGCTCATCACGGTGTTGCTGACCACTGCGAGCGCCCCGAGCCAGAGCGACTTGCGCTCGAGCGCGCCGAGCCGAACCCCGTGCCGGAGCCCGATCACGGCCAGCCCCGCACCGGCCAGCGCGACCAGGCAGGCCAGCAGGGCACCGCTCACCAGGAGCAGCCGCGCCTGCTCGGGATGGTGCCCTCGGCTATCGAGCCAGATGCCGAGCGCGAGGCTCAGCACCAAGACGATCGCAGCGCTGCCTAGCAGCCGAAACGACCGGCGATACGCGGCGCGATCGCGCGGCCCGTGAGGGCGACGCTCGACGTGTTCGCTAGCTACGGCGTGGGGGGTAAGGCTGGGGGCAGGCGGGACGAGGCTGATCTGGACCATGGCCGGTATACGCCCAGCCCGGCGAGATATTCGCGGCGTTGGGTCCGCTCGTTAGGCCGACTCACCCTGAGTGTGCTTCGCCGAGCCCGACCCCTGCGCAATCGAAGAACGGGCGGCTCCCGAAGGCCGTCGTGGCCACCACGGCGATCGCCTCGTCCGATCGTCGTGGGGCAGATTGCGCGCCCTTTTACGCGGCCAGGCCTGCATTGATCGCCCCTGATGTCAATTCTTGTTGCGACGCCTGGCGACAAAGGCAAGTCTTCATGGGTGCTGGGGAAAACAGCCGGGACCATCGACTATCGGGACGAGCACTTCGTGGCTCGCTTCCCGTACGACGCCGCGCTGGTCGCCGAGATCAAGACGCTCAAGCAAGGCACGCGGCAAAAGGCCACCGACGAGTGGATCATCCAGCGTCATCGGCTGAGCGTGGCCAAGCTCGTGCGCATCGGTCGCGACCGCAGCTGGCACTTCACGGCCGAGGCCAACAAGGCCATCCAGCAGCTGCGCGAGCAGGGCGAGGCCGCGCAGTTTTCCATCGACGTGGTGCAGGGCAACGGCGGCGAGCCCTGGTTTTTGTGCATGCTGGGCGACGACTACGACCTGCAGCAGCGCGTGAAGAGCATCCCCGGCGCCTACCTCGACGACGCCGACGACAGCTGGTGGGTGCCCGCGTTCCGCGTGTCCTCGTGCGAAGAGCTGATCGACGTGGCCGAGTCCGACGACCGGCTGCTGGTCTCGCCGGCGGCCTGGCGCTTGCTCGAAGAGCCCGACGAGTCGTCGTCGCTGCCGCGCACCGCCGCCGTGCCCAGCGCCGATCACGAGCTCGAGAAGGCGGCCGAAGACGCAGTGCTGCTCGGCGGCACCTGGGACTCGACCGACTTCGAGTACCACATGCACCAGCTCAGCTCCGCGACCCACGAAGAAGACTTCAAGGTCTCGCCCGGTCTACAGCGCTCGCTCCTGCCGTTTCAGGTGGCGGGCGTGCGCTACGCCTGTCTCGCGCCGCGGGCCTTCCTCGCCGACGAACGCGGGCTTGGCAAGACCGTGCAGGCCCTGGCCGCCATCGACACGCTCGACGCCTACCCGGCGCTCATCATCTGTCCTGCGCCGCTGCAGCTCAACTGGGTGCGCGAGGCGCAGCGCTGGCTGCCCGAGGGCAAGACCATCTCGGCGCTGCACGGGGCCTTCGAGGCGGTGCCCAGCGTCGACGTGCTGGTCGTTCACTACGAGCAGCTCGCGCGTCACCACCCGCTGCTGAGCGAGCGCGGCTTCGAGTCCATCGTCGCCGACGAGAGCCACTACCTACGCAATCGCGACGCGCAGCGCACGCGCGCTGCCGTGGCCATCGCGTCCACGGTGCCTTCGCTGCGCCTGTGCTTGTCCGCCAACCCGAGCCCCAGCCAGCCCCTCGAGCTCGCTGCGCAGCTCGAGTTCTTGGGCATCCTCGACCAGGAGTTCGACGGCTTCTGGCCCTTCGTCTCCCGCTACTGTGCCCCCAAAGACGACGGCGAGGGCATGCGCTTTGGCGCCGCGCGCATGGACGAGCTCGCCCAGCGCCTGCGCTCTACCTGCTACGTGCGGCGCGAGCGCTCCGCGGTGCTCGACCAGCTTCCGGCCAAGTCGCGCGCCGAGAACTGTCTCGAGCTCGAAGATCGAGCGGCGTACGTCGCCGTCGAAGAGACTGCGCGCGAGACGCTGCGTCAGCTTGCCGCCGAGCAAGAGCAGGCCGAAGCCCGGCTAGGTGCGCACGGCCAGCGTGACGACGAGCGCGCCCGCGAAGAAGAGCGCCGCCAAGCGCGCCTCGCGTGTGTGCAGACGGTGCTCCACGAGTGCGGCCGCCAAAAGACGGCCAGCATCGCGCGCTGGGTCGCCAACTTTCTGAGCCAGGGCGAGCCGCTGGTGGTGTTCGCGCAGCATCGCGACGTG
>JBEGTL010000282.1:0-9943 GCA_041179425.1 Pseudomonadota bacterium
TCTCGGCGATCAGCTCGAGCTGCTCGACCGCGCGCGGCTCGCTCGGCTCGAGCTCGAGCACGCGCGTCAGGGCGGTCACCGCGCGCTCGATGTCGGCCAGCTCGCCGTCGGCCAGCTTGGCCGCCCGCAGCGACAGCTCGACGCGCTCTTTTTTGTCTTCGGGTCGACCTTCGCCCAGCGCAATGCGCTGATCGAGCACGGCCACCAGCTCGGGCCACTTACCCTTGCTGGTCAGCAGTCGATCGAGCGTCGCGAGCGTGGCCCGGTCGTCGTTGCGCAGTGCCGAGAGCGCGCGGTGGCTCTCGATGGCCAGGTCGAGATCGGCAAGCTGTTCTTCTTCGATCTTGGCGCGCTCACGCAGCAGCTCGACCCGCTCGTCGTCGTCGCGCGCGTGCTCGAGCCGACGTGTGTACAACGCGCGTAGCTCGGCCGCGCGACCTGTCGCGCGGTAGATGCGCTCGAGTGCGGCGCGCGCATCGTCGTCGTGTGGCGCGAGCTCGAGGATGGCCTCGAGCTGCTTGGCCGCTTGCTCCGGCCGCTTGAGCCGCTCGGCCGACAGCTGCGCGATGCGTCGGCGCAGGCGGATGGAATCGTCACCTTGCAGCTGGTCGGCACGCTCGGTGTAGATGGCGACCAGACGCTCGTGTGCCTGCGCGAGCTCGCTCGCTCCCTCGAGACGCAGGCGCACGCGCTCGTCGCCGCGAGACAGCGCGTAGGCCTCGGCCGCGTGCACAAAGGCGCGCTCGCCCTCGCGCAGCTTGAGCTGGTAGACCTCGACCAGACGCAGCTCGAGCTCGAGGCGCGCTTCGGGCTCGCCCTCCTCACTCGCGCGCTCTCTCAGCTTGGCGAGCAGGATCTCGTTGAGCTGCGCGACGCGCGGCCACTTGTCGTCTTTTTCGTAGATGGGCAACAGCGCACGCACCGCACGCTCGTTGTCGGGCTCGACCGAGAGCACACGCTCGTACGAACGAAACGCGCGCGCAGGCTCTTTGAGGTTCTGCTCGTAGACCTCGGCCGCACGGAAGCTGAGTGCCTTTTTGTGCGTGGGATCGGTGGCGCGGTCGGCCGCACTCCCCAGCACGTCGACAAACCCTTCCCAGTCGCCGGCCTCGGCGTACAGCCCCTCGACGCTCTGAAAATCTCCCGCCGCCAGGTAAGCCTCGCGCAGGGTGCGCAGCGCGCGACCATTTTTGGGGTCGAGCTCGAGCACACGTTTCCAGGCGTGTGCGGCCAAGCTCGGGTTTTGGGTGCGCTCGGCGTGCAGGGTGCCGAGCCGCATCAACATCTTGGTCTTGGCGGAGAACTCGTCGATCTCCGACACGCGCTGCTCGAGCACCTCGGTGAGCGTGTCCCAGTCCTTGGCGCGCTCGGCCAGCTTCTCGAGTGCATCGAGCGCCCCCGGTGTGCGCGGCTCGATCTCGAGCAGGCGGCGGTAGAGCCGGATGCCCTCGGGGTAGTCGTGCAGACGCTCGCCGGCGAGGCTCGCCAGCTCGAGGAGCAGCACCCGCTTTTGCGCAGGGTCGTCGGTGAGGGTCTCTTCTTTGGCCAGCACCTCGGCCAGCTTCGGCCAGGCGCGCTTCTTGGTGTAGATCTCGCGCAGGCGCGTCAGCGTCTCACGGTGCGCAGGGTCGATCGCGAGCACTTGCTCGAGCGGCGCGGTGGCTTGGTTGTAGTTGGAGAAGTGTTCGATCCACAGGCGCGCCACGCGCAACAACAGCTCGACCTTGTGCTCGGGGTCGTGCTCGCCCTCGGCCTCGCGCATCAGCACGGGGATGAGGTCGTTCCAGCGGCCCATCTGCTCGTAGGTCTTGGCCAGCTCGGCCGTGGCGCCCTTGTCGCTGGGCTCGAGCTGCAAGATGGTGTTGTAGGTGCTGAGCACCGTGGCTTCGAGCTTGAGCTCGTCGCGGTAGATGACGAGCATCTCTTTGAGCAGGAGCAGACGCTTGGTGTTTTCTGCGGGCGGCAACGAGTCGAGCTCGCTGCGCAAGAGCTCGACCAGCGCGTTCCACTTGCCCGAGCGGCGGTACAGCTCTTTGAGGGAGCCGAGCGCTTCTTCGTGGTGTGGCTCGTGCCGGAGCACCAGCTTGAACGCGTCGATGGCGCGCTCGGTGGAGCTCGCATCGTTTTTGGCCAGACGCGCTATTTCGAGGGCAAAACGGGCCTTTTCGCGGTCGCCTTCGACACGTCGTTGGGCATCGGAGAGCACGGCGAGCAGCTTGGCCGACTCGCCGGACGCCGTGTAACGTTCTCGGTAGTACTCGAGCATCACGGGCTGCGCGGGGTCGCCCTTGCGCACGCGCGCGAAGTACGGCTCGGCCCGGTCGGCGCGCTGAAGCATGCGCCAGTGCACCATCGCGATCTGCAGCAAGATGCCCTGCTCGGCGTCGGGCTTGAGCTGGCGCGCACGCAGCGCGTCTTCGTACACGGCGACCAGGTGCTCCCACTGCTCGCGCTCCGTGAAGTGTGCGACCAAGTAGCCGAGTGCCTCTTCGTGCGACGGCGCGAGGTCGAGCACACGCTCGTAACAAGCCGCCGAGCGCTCGTGATCTTGGAGGCGGTGTGCAAACACGCGCGCGGCGTCGAGGAACAGCCCGAGTCGGGCATCTTTGCCCTCGGTCTGCTCGGCGACACCGAGCAACACCTCCCCCAGCTCGGCCCACTTGTCGCGCTCGCGCAGGGTCAGCTCGTAGAGGCGCGCAGCGCGTGCGCTGGCCGGGTCGGTCTCCAGCGCCTGCTGGAACAGCCGGTCGACCTCCTTGTGTTTGCCCTTCTTTTTGTACTGCCAGACGATCGACGCTGCGCGCAGGAGCAGCGACGTGCGCAGCGTGGGGTCGCTGGCTTGCCCTGCCTGGTCGATGAAGTGTTTGGAGATCTCCTGCCAGCGCTCCGACACTTGCTCGAGCTGCTCGAGCGTGCGCTCGACCTCCTCGTCGCCGGGTCGCAGCTTGAGGGCTTGTTGGTACGCCTCGCGTGCGCCCTCGTCGTCCATCAGCTCTTCGCGGCGTACCCGGCCGAGCTCCCGCCACAGCACGGCGGCGAAGTCGGGGTCGGTCGACAGCAGCGACACCTCGATGGCCATCAGCTTGGCCGCAGCGAGGACCTCGCCGCGCACCTCGTGGTTGCGCCTTGCGAACTCGAGCAGTCGGACCGGGTCGTCCCCGGTACGTTGTGGGTCTCCGCTGGAGAGGGCGTCGTTGAGGCCCCGCATTGCGCTCTGATCCCAGGGATCGTCTTGCAGGGCCGCCAGGTAGTTGGCAACGGTTAGCTCGGCCATCGTCTCCTCGATGCCAGGCCCGCGCGAGCGTGCAGTCTCCCCCGAAAATGAGTCCCGCCTCTTCTGCACGCGACCTTTCGCGCGCCTCTTCCCGCGGCGGTCTCGCGCGCGAAACAAGAGATCGAAGAGGGCCCTGTTTACCGCCCCGAAAACGTTGCAATTGGGAGAGCTTGACTCGCGCTAGTGCCTGGGCTTCGGCATCCTACCGAGCCCCGTCCCTAGCTGGCAAGCGCACTGTGGCTAGTTTGCGCAGAAGGGCGCAGAACGATCGCAGAACGCTGCTCGCAGCGCGTCACAGCATGATGTAGCCGGCCCAGCTGAGCGCACCAAAGGTGACGTAGCCGAGGCCGAGGTGGACGAGCGACAGCTTCTTCAGCGTCGTGTAGTCCTCGGCGCGGTTGAGTCCGCCGTTGAGACCGTCGTTGGCCATGAACGTGCCGAGCGCGACCTGCGCAACCATACCGGTGAGGTGCACCCAACGCAGGATCTTGTGGGTGCGTATGTTCTTCGCGTACGAGCTGTCGCCCTTGTCCGCATGGTCGGGGTCGGGCATGGCGATGGCCAGGCTGAGCGTGCTGAAGTAGGCCGCTCCGGTGCCGAAGCCGGTGAGCGCGTGGAACCACGGCGTACCCGAGCACTGCCCCTGCCCTAGCCAGGCGTTGCCCTTGACGCAGGGGTTGTCCCCGATGGAGCCGGCGTACAGGTTGCGCCACTGGATGGTGCCCGAGATGACCGCGACGCCCGTGAGCGCCCAGGTGGTGATGCCCAGCGTGCGGTGGATCGTGGCCAGCCGGGCGCGCTTGCGCACCTGGTCTTTGTAGGCCTCTTTGCTGAGCTTGGGTTCGTCGCGACGGGGACCCTTCTTGGACGACTCGCCCTCGTCTTCGTCGACCGTCGCCTCGGCGTCGCTGCCGACCTCGCCATCTTCACCGAGCTCGGCATCCCCACTCAGCTCGCTCTCGAACTGCGCGATGGGCGCCGCGTTGATGGGCAGCGCCTCGAGCTTGGGCGGCGTGAGCGACAGGCCGAAGATCGGGGTCGCCAGAAGGAGTGCGGTGAGTGGTCCCATGCGTCGTGCTTCTCCGTGCGTCTTGGGCTGGCAGCGTAGCGGATCTTGCGCTCACTTGGGCCCGATCAATGGCTCAGCGGACAGGTTGCGCCGTACTATGCGCAGTGCGCGGGGTACCCAAGCTCGCCCGGTGAACCTTGCCGGGCAGGGGGTGCCCGACCAGCCGCGCTGCAACCTTGCCTGCTTCGATTAGTTTGTCGAGATCGATCCCGCTTGGGATGCCCATGCCGTGCAGCATGTACACCAGATCTTCGGTGGCGAGGTTACCTGCCGCACCAGGCGCGTACGGGCAACCGCCGAGCCCGCCGATGGCCGCATCGAACGAGCGCAGCCCGAGCTCGAGCCCGACCAGCACATTGGCCAGCGCCGTGCCGCGCGTATCGTGCATGTGCATCGACAGCGTGACAGCGGGGTGTTCGGCCAGGAAACACGAGAGAACATCGTGTGTCTTGCGCGGCGTGGCCACTCCCGTGGTGTCGCCCAGAGATAGCTCGGTGCAGCCCATATCCATCAGCGCGCGGCCGATTCGTGCGCTCTCGCGGAGGTCGACGTCCTGCTCGGAGCGAAAGCCCCACGCCGTGGAGACACAGCCGCGCACACGAAGTCCGGTCTGCCTGGCTTCTTGCACCACCTCGCGCAGTCTCGCGAGCGAGTCGTCGATGCTGCTGTTGAGGTTTTTTTGGTTGTGCTCGGCGCTCGCGCTGACGAACACGACGATCTCGGCCACGCCCGTGTCTCGTGCACGCTGCAGTCCGCGGCTGTTGGGGCAGAGCGCGCTGTACTCCCCATCCCGCGCAAGGTCGTCGGCGGCGAGCGCCAGGAGCAGTGCCTCTGCGTCGGCCAGCTGCGGGATCCACTTGGGCGACACGAAGCTGGTCGCCTCGATGCGCCGGAGGCCTGCCGCACGGAGCGCCTGCACCAGCTCGACCTTCTCGGCGGTGCTGACGATGGCGCTCTCGTTTTGCAGGCCATCGCGAGGCGAGACCTCGTACACGGTCACCGCATCTCCCAAACCGTCGAACATGGTCAGACCTCTAAAACTTGAACGCCTGGGGCCGGGGCCGCGGCGCGATCCGTCCACCTCTAATCTACGCGGGGGCCGAGAGAAAGGCGCCTAAGAGACGAATCATGGGCTCCACGTCCGCGACCGCTGCCATCTCACGGGCACTGTGCATGCTGAGCATGGGGTTGCCGATGTCGACCGTCCGGATGCCGAGCCGCGCGGCGCTGATGGGGCCGATGGTGCTGCCGCAGCCGAGGTCGCTGCGCACGACGAAGCGCTGCACCTTTTCGTCGACCGACGCCGCGAGCTGCTCGATCAGCGCCCACGTCTCGCCGTCGGTGCCGTAGCCCTGGTTGGAGTTGAGCTTGATGACGGGCCCTTGTCCGAGCAGGGGCCGATGCCCGGGCTCGTGGCGATCGACGTAGTTGGGGTGCACGCCGTGCGCCATGTCTCCGGAGACCAGGAACGAGCGCGCGACGGTGCGCGTGAGTCGCGTCTCGCTGGCCGGACCAAACACCTCGAGCACGCGGGACAGGAGCGATCGAAGCATCAGCGAGCCGGCGCCGCGCGCGCTCTGGCTGCCCACCTCTTCGTGATCGAACAGCACCACCACGCGTGTGTGCGGAAGCGGGCCCGAGCTTGCGATCAGCGCCGACAGCGCGGCGTGGCAGCTGGAGAGATTGTCGAGGCGGGGCGCAAACAAAAACTCGTCGGCCAGGCCGGCGATGCGTGAGGGCTCGACTGCGAACAGGCTGAGGTCCCAGCCGAGCACGCGCTCGGGCGTGGCCGCCGCAACTCCGTCGCGAAGGAGCGTGCGTGCGATGCGCTCGCGCAGTGCAAAGCCGGCACGGTCGCCGAGTCCGGCGACGGGGACGAGGTGTTGTTGTGCGTTGAGCTGGAGCGAGTCGTTGACGCCACGGTTGAGGTGGATGGCGAGGTTGGGCACGCGGATGATCAGGTCGTCGAGGGTGACGAGCTGACTCTCGACGCGGGCTCCCTCTCCCCCTAGGACGACGCGGCCAGCGATGGAGAGGTCGCGGTCGAGCCAGGTGCTGTAGAGGGCACCGCCGTAGACCTCGACGGCAAGCTGGCGGTAGCCCTCACGGACGACCTCGGGCTGGGGCTTGATGCGGAGCGTGGGGGAGTCGGTGTGCGCACCGATGAGTCGGACGCCGACGTCTTCTGGCGCGTTCGTGCCGATCTCGAAGGCTGCGATCGATCCTCCGTCTCTGACGATGTACGCGCGCGCTCCCGGCGGTAGCTGCCACTCTTGTCGCTCATCTAGGCGGATGAAGCCTGCTGCTTCGAGTCGTCTACTTGTTTCTTGGACGACGTGGAATGGAGACGGACTGGCATCGATGTATGCGAGCAGATCTTGTGCTTGTGCCGGTGCTTGAGCTGGCATGCTTCTGGCGATGGTAGCGCGTGTGCTGCTCTTCTGGCGAGTGCTCGCTTGGCCGGGGCGTGTCTCGGTGCCCAGTGGCGCTGTACTTGGCGGGCCGCTCTGGGCGGGGGTGTCGCCAAAAAGATTCGGCGGCGGGTCCCTCTTCCCAGTGCGTCCTAGACGGCTGCGCAAGACTTATTTATGCGCTCGATTAAGAAACCTTACGGTTTCTCCCGCCGCCGAATCTTTTTGGCGACACCCCCGCCCGCCGCTGTCGTTAGTGCGCTCTTCCCCTGAGCCAACATAACGATAGGGTCGCTGTGCGGTGCAGCCGTGTCTCGACCTTACTGTTTGCACGGGTTGCGCGTTGAGCTCGAGAGGGTTGTCCTAAACTGGGTCTGCTCGTGTTTTGTTTTTGGTTTTTTGGGTTAGTTTGAACTGCACGGTTGGCTCTCGCAGATCGGTGGACTGAAGGATCGAGAGCGAGAGAGCCAGAGCCAGAGCCAGAGCCAGAGCCAGAGCCAGAGCCAGAGCCAGAGCCAGCGTGAGCGTGAGAGGCAGAGTGGGCGCGCTGCGCGCTGCTCGTGGGTTCGCTTGCTGGATGCGCTTCGTGCTGATTGGGGTTCTCGTTGTTGCGCTGGGCGCGATGCCCTGGGGGGCGCGTTGCGCTTCTCGTTGATGCGCTGGCCGCGTTGCGCTTCGCGCTGGCACACTGACTCGCGGACTCGCTGACTTGCTGATGCACTGGGGGCGGCGCTTGTATGTGGCTGGCGTGAGGGAGCGCAGTGGCGGGGCGCGCTAGGGAGGTGGCGCTCGGGGGGTGGGTGGCGCAGTGTTTTGGATGGTTGAGTTTGTTGATGATGGGGCTGGGACGTTTACGCTCAAAGCTCGGCAGCGGTTGTTGGCTCCGCTGGAGGTGGTGTTTCCGTTCTTTGCCGATGCTCGCAACCTCGAGGCGCTCACGCCTCCGTTCTTGCGGTTCAGCATTCGCACGCAGGGCGAGATTCCGATGAAAGAGGGCGCGTTGATCGACTACCAGATCAAGCTGCGCGGCATCCCCATTCCCTGGCGCACGCGCATCGCCGCATGGCAGCCGCCGCATCGTTTTATCGACGAGCAGCTGCGCGGGCCCTACACGCTCTGGCACCACGAACATCTCTTCGAGGCGCACGGCAACGAGACCGAAGTCGTCGACAAGGTCGACTACAAGGTGTTTGGCGGTAAGCTCATCGAGAGCTGGCTCGTGCGCCCCGACCTGAAGAAGATCTTTCAGTACCGACGCGCAGAGCTGACCAAACGCTTCGGCTCACGAGACACCTGACGAGCTCGACCCGAGAAACCAGCGCCACGTGAGCGAGCCGACATCGAGACTTTTTTGAGCCTGTCCAACATGGGCGGCATCTTCTCGTCATGAGAACCTGCTGCCTCCTCGTGCTCGCGCTCTTGCTCGGAAGCTCTGGCTGCGCAGGGGTGTACCTGCCTCCCATGGCCAACGTGCCCGCGCTGCGTCGAGCGGGGCAGGCGACTGCCAGCGCAAGCGCGCGCGTGTTCGCTCCGCAACACGGGACCCACGCTGCGGCGGCGGTTGCGATTACCGACTCGCTGCGCGTGGCGGGCACCGTCAGCAGCAGCTTCGCCAAGCGACGAGGCATCTACGGCGAGGGACTGCTCGGCGCAGAGCCCAGGCTCAACAGGCTGCTGCAGCTCGGCGTCCTCGGCGGCGTCGGCTACGGCGACGTAGACGCCGACCATAGACGTTGTCGCGAGGATGAAGGCAGCTCAGACAGCTTCTGCTTGTCGCCCGGCAACCACGTCGACCAAGCGCGAGCCACGTACCTTCGCTACTCGCTGCAGACCTACCTGACGGTTTACGCTCCAAAGATCGTGCACGGCGGCGGCGGCCTGCGCGTCTCGCTGCTCGACATGCACCTACACGAGATCGACGGCCTCCCGGTGCAGCGCCGCGCCCTCCCAGTCGCCCTCGAGCCCTTCGCCTTCGTGCGCGTCGGCGCGCCATTCTTCCAAGCCGAGGTCCAGCTCCGCTACACCGGTCTCATGAACGACCCGCGCGACCAGGGCCACAAAGTCGTAGTCTCAGACCAGTTCGCATTCATGGTAGGCATCCGCACAGTCTTCGGCCCAGGCATCCACCCCCGCTGGCCCCGAGGCTGGCGCTACGAATGAGCGTGTGGCGTGCGCTGAAGCAGGTCAGAAAAGCTCGAAGTCCTTGCAGAACACGAGCTCTACCTCGGGCGTCTCCGCCCCGTCTGACGGCGAAGCGTACCGAGCAAGCCGATGCGCGCCATTCGGATACCCGTGCGTGCACCGCTCCTCGGAAGGAGAAAAGTACGTGCAATGCTCGCAGGTAAACCGAAGCGCAAACACAGTGCGCTCGTCGCGGAACACCGGACAAGCACGCTGCTTCATCGTGTTTTCGGGGCGCAAACCCCGTCCTTCAGGGCGGGGAGGAAGCCCCTCCAGGTTGTTGTTCTACGTAACGCCTGACGGTCTCGAGCGGGGGCCCTCCGCACGGTAGTGCGCAATAACTTGGCGACCACAAGTGATCGCCGCAGACCTTCGCGTTGACCTCGGTCAGCCTTGCTGATGAGATGGCGCTCGCTCACCCCACTGAGAGATTTGACTTGGAGATTGGCCAGGCCATCGAAGACGCAGTGCTCGTTCGCAAAGCATTCCGCTTTCGTGTGTACCCGACACGAGAGCAAGAGACGCGTTTGCTCCGGTGGGAGTCGGCGCTGCGCTTCTTGTGGAACCTTGCCCACGAGCAGCGGTGCCTGGGCCTTGGTCGCCCACGTGACGAGCGCCGCTACTACACAGCGTTCGACCAGATCCGCGAGTTGACAGCGTTGCGGGCTGAACTGCCGTGGTTGGCAGACATCCCACGCAACGTGTGCGCGCAGCTGTTGGTCGAGCTCGACAAGGCCTGGCAGCGCTGCTTTGAGCGTGTCGGAAGGAAGCCTCGCTGGAAGCGCAAGGGGCGTGGTTTTCTCGGGCTCACTGAGCCGCACCCCAAGGTCTGGCGGTTGGACGGCGAGGTGTTGCGGTTTCCTAAGCTCGGCAACCTTCGCACGGTGCTCCATCGCCCCCTCGAGGGGAGACAGAAGACGTGCAGCTCCCAGACGTGCTCTCGCTGCGGTGTCGTCGACCCGACCTCTCGCAAGGGAGAGAGATTCAGCTGTACCGGCTGCGGTTATG
>JBEGTL010000283.1:0-9930 GCA_041179425.1 Pseudomonadota bacterium
CGTGCGCACCTAGAGGGCATGAGAGACCGAGTGCGCGTGCTCGTCGTGTGCTCACTGTGGACCGCGGGCGTCATGGTGAGCACAGGAGTCGCCCAGGATGACGAGAGTGCGTGGCGCAAGATCCACGAAGAGCACGGCGTCGTGGTCAGCACACGCGAGCAGGTCGGCCAGGCGCTACCGAGCTTCCGTGGCCAGGGCACCGTACCAGGCTCGGTGCTTCACGTGCTGACGGTCGTGCTCGACGATGCGCGTTCGAAGGAGTGGGCCAAGGACGCGGGGGAGGCACAGGTACTGCGCGTGATCGATCCACGCACCCAGATCGTGTACACGCGTTCGCCGCAGACCTGTAGCCGAGCTACACGTTCTGGGACTACAAACGCAACGCGTGGACACGCAACGCAGGTCTGCGCATCGATCACTTCTTACTCAGTCCCGCGCTCGCTACACGACTCACGGACAGAGGTGTGGACACTGCGTACCGCGGCCTCACCGGCGCGAGCGATCACGCGCCCGTTTGGTTCACGATCCAATGATCGTGCGGTGCGCGCGAGCTGCCGTACGCGCGGTCCGCTCGCAAAAAGGGCAGCGTAAACGCTGCGCACTGTGCGGCTTCGAACGGGGCCACAGAGCACAGCCAGTTCGTCCGCCGACAGCACGACAACCCCACACACAGCGCCGAGGCAACGCACGCGCGCTCTGCGCTCGGCCTCACCGAGTCGGCACTTCGTCAAGTTCAGGGGTTCCCGAAGCGAGTCGAGATGCCTACCGTCGACAGCTCGGGGGAACGAGCCACTCACGGGCCGAGTCATCGGCCACCTCGCGGCGCACTGCGTCGTAGGTGAGGCGCGTCGTGTAGAGAGACACCGACCTCGGTCGGCAGTGGTCTCTCGGTACGTCGCACGCGAGAGCAGCTCTGAACGCGATGAGCAGCGGCTCGTCGTGAGGGCACGTCACGTGCTGGGGGAGACGTACGGGATGGCTTTGTCTAGAAGTAAGGTTTTTGCACTACGAACTTGTCTGAGCCTCTTGCTTACCGGCTGCGCGACCGAGGGCGACTCGCCTGAAGAGTCCAGCGCCGAGAGCGCAGAGGCGAGCGAACAACAGCTGAGCGTGAGCGAGCCGCTGCGCGGCATCTACCACTGGGATGCACCCAACGGCCCGTTGTTGGTCGACGAAGCAGCCAAGTGGCTGGGGCGCGAACAAGATCTCGGCCTCGCGTTCACGGCGCGCGACAAGTGGTCCGATGTCACGGGCCCGGCCTGGCAGCTGTCGGCGTGGAGCCAATGGGTCCAAGCCAAGCCCGGACGCAAGCTGGTCTACTCCATCTCGCTGTTGCCCGGACCCACCAACGGAGCAGGCCCGGACGGAGCCCTCAACACCGGCGACGACGTCTCGCTCCAGAAGTGCAGCGATGGCCAGTACGACGCGCAGTGGAAGACCCTCGCGAACAACCTGGTGAGCTACGGCTTGCCAGACACCATCCTGCGCCTCGGCTGGGAGTTCAACGGAGACTGGTTTGCATGGGGTGCGCCCGGTAAGGAAGCGCAGTTCGCCGGCTGTTTCCGACGCGTGGTGAGTGCGATGCGCGCGGCCCAGCCGAGTGCGCCCTTCAAGTTCGACTGGAACCCCACCGAGGACATCGTGTGGTGGAGTCAGGCCCAAGTGGACGCCGCTTGGCCCGGCGACGCGTACGTCGACTACATCGGTGTCGACGCGTACGACGCATCGTGGGTCGCCAACAGCTTTCCGTATCCTGGCAGCTGCGACGCGGCGTGCCGCAGCGCACGCCAGAACACCGCGTGGACCGACGTCTCCAAGGGGCTGATCCGCATGCGCGACATGGCGGTTGCCCATGGCAAGCTGCTGTCCGTGCCGGAGTGGGGCGTGTGGGGCCGCGACGACGGACACGGCGGTGGGGACAACCCCTTGTACATCGCCAAGATGCACGAGTTCATGACCAACCCGTCCAATCGTGTCGCCTACCAGATCTACTTTGATGTGAACTGGGAAGACGGCGGCCACCAGATCTCCGACGTCGCAGGCAGCGGTGCCACGACCGGCGCGCAGCACACCTACAAGACCGTGTACCCAGAGGCCGCGGCCAAGTTCAAAGCGCTGTTCTCGAGCGCACCGACCCCGGCACCGGCTCCGGCTCCGGTGGACGCAGGAACGCCTCCGGGACCCACGCTTCCCCCCGATGCTGGGGTGCGTGTCGACGCTGGATTGCCCGCGGTCGACGCGGGGACACCGCTGGTCGACGCAGGCAAGCCCGCGTCCGATGCCCGCGCGCCGGTGGCCAACGTCGCGTTGGTGAACGGCGGCTTCGAGTCGAAGCTGAGTGGCTGGACGTCGAACGGCGCAGCCAACGTCGTCAGCACCGGGACACACTCAGGTTCGTCTGCACTGTGCATCTCGAAGAGCTCGGGCGCCGCGGAACAAGACGTGATGCGTCAGCTCTCGGTCGGTGCGAGCTACAAGCTCACCGCGTTCGCCAAGCTGGGCAAGACGGGCGAGACGGCGGCCGTGGGGATGAAGTTCCTCAATGGCGCGGGGACCGTCCTCGGCGAGTACTACGCGATGGTCAGCTCGACGACCTACGCGCAAAAGACGCTGCAGTTCGTGGTGCCCACGGGTGCCACGCGCGCGGTCGTGTACGCGTACAAGGCAGCCGGCAACGGGGCGTCGGCGACCTTCGACGACAACGTGCTCGCCCGTCAGTAGGCTACACGTTGCCGTGCGAGGCAAAGCTCGCCAGCAGAAACTCACTCAACAGCCGCACCCGCTCTGGCTGTTGCCGCGTCGCGTACACCAAGTACACGTGCGCGGCGCGCGAGGACCACTCCGGGAAGACGCGCACGAGCCGCCCCGCGCTCACGCCATCGCGCACGTGGATGGCGGGCATGAGTCCCACGCCCTGCCCCGCCGCGACGAGCTCCGCCAGCGCGGCGTAGTCGTCCACGTTGACGCGCCCGGAGACGGTCAGCTCGACGGACTTACGTTGCGCGCGCGACGCACCGTGCGCGCGCTCGAGCTTGATGACCTGACTGCTCCCGGTCGCGCGGTGGAGTACGAACGGCCGCTGCTCGAGGCTACGAATGTTGCTGGGCTCACTGTCGCCCGGCCGCTCTTTGCTGACGGCCAGCTGCAGCTCGGCCTCGCACAGCTTGCGCGCGATGAGGCTGCCCTCGGACAGCCGGCTCGCGCGCACCGCCACATCGATGCCCTCTTGCACCAAGTCGACCGTGCGGTTGGTGAGCACCACGTCGAGCGAGATGTCGGCGTGCCGTTCCAGAAACGCAACGAACATCGGCGCGAGCACCATGCGCCCGAGGTCGGGCGGCGCCGTCAGCCGGATGGTGCCGCGCGGCTCATGGTTTTGCTGCTCGAGCTGCGTCACCGCCAGCTCGAGCGCGTCGACCGCCGCGACCACCTGCCCGTAGAAGCGCCGACCGACGGCGGTCAGCGCAAATTTGTGCGATTCGCGCTGCAGCAGCTGGCTGTGGAGCTCTTCTTCGAGGCGCACCAGACGCCGACTGACCGTGGACTTGGGCAGCCCCAGGCTGCGCGCCGCGGCGGACAGGCTCTGCCGGCGCACCACCTCGACAAAAGTCGCAATGTTGTCGGCGCTGGGTGGCATCTGCGAGCACCGTTCCGTTTTTGCAACCCGAGGTCAAACAATTGCGCCCCTCTCGCCCGCCCGGCGAGGCCTTAGAGTGCTGCGCATGACCAAGGGCACGACGAGGCGCCGTATCCTGACGACGAGTGCTGCCACCTTGGCGGCGCTCGGCGTCGCGAACCTGACCTCGAAGCTTCTGGGTCGCAGCAAGGCTTCCACCATGCAGACACAACCCACCACCACCACCACCACCACCACCACCGTGCCGAGCCGCGAGGTCACGACTGTGCTGGCCGCCTCCACGGAACACTGGGTCGGCAACGGCTTTCGTGTGCGCAGCGTCATCTCGCCCGACGGCGACCCGCGTCGGCAGAGCCCGTTCTTGCTGCTCGACCACGCCGCCCGGCGTAGCTTCGAGCCCGCGAGCGAGCGCCGCGGCGTCGGCGAGCACCCGCACCGCGGTTTCGAGACGGTCACCTTCGCCTACCGCGGCGAGATCGAGCACCGCGACTCTGCCGGCGGCGGCGGCATCATCGGCCCCGGCGACGTGCAGTGGATGACCGCCGCCAGCGGCATCGTGCACGAAGAAAAGCACTCCCAGCGCTTCACCGAGCAGGGCGGCGAGCTGGAGATGGTACAGCTCTGGGTCAACCTGCCGGCCAAGGCCAAGCGCACGGCGCCCGGCTACCAGTCGCTGCTCGACAAAGACTTCCCGCGGCTCGCGCTCGGTGCGGCCGAGGCACGCTTGATCGCCGGCACGCTCGGCGAGGCCCGCGGTCCGGCGCACACGCACTCCCCCATCACGCTGTTCGACCTCACGTTCGGCGAGGCGGGCGCGGCCGAGTTCACGCTGCCCACCGGCCACACGTCGATGACGTTTACGCTCGAGGGGCAGGTGGTGGTGGGCGGCCAGGAGCGCTCGGTACCGCCCGGGAGCTTGGCTCTGCTCGAGCGCGACAGCGCAGGGCTGGTGCGCGTGCTGGGCGACAAGGGCGCCCGCGTGCTCGTGCTGAGCGGCGAGCCCATCGACGAGCCGGTGGTCTCGTACGGGCCCTTCGTAATGAACACGCGCGAAGAAATTGCCGCTGCCATGCGCGACTATCAAAGCGGCAAGATGGGCCACCTCGACTGAGCGAGCGCCCGCTTGTCGGGTCGCGGTGACCCAGCCTACCGGTAGCCTGCGCAACACAGCCTGACCTCGCCTACGAGACCCAAGCTTCGTCGGGCCCGAGCGCGCGGCTCGTTCCCACGCAGCGAGCGCCGTGGCACTGTGGGCTTCAGGTCTGCCATGAGCGTCCCGAGCGAGACGTCGTTTCCCCCGTGTCCGCGCTGCTACTCGGAAGAAGAGGTCGTGCGACCTTGGGCCGGGTTTGGCGCGGTGTACTCGGCCTGGAAGATGGGCGCGGTCGTGCTGGCCGTGTTCTCCCCGATCTTGGCCTCGGACCTCGTCGTCATGATGCCGCTCAGCATGGCGTACCTGTTCGCCGGAGGGCCCGTCATCGCGTTCGCCAAGCAGCAGCCCACGTGCCGCAGCTGCGGTCTGGCACGGCCCTCCCCCGGCTGGCACGAGACTCCGTGCCGACCCGTGCGCGACGTCGACGGCCCCATCACAGGGCGCTTAAAGGTGCTGCCCACGCGGGTCCTCC
Organism: Pseudomonadota bacterium; assembly: GCA_041179425.1. Taxonomy (GTDB): domain Bacteria; phylum Myxococcota_A; class Polyangia; order Polyangiales; family DASUME01; genus DASUME01. The sequence goes on from JBEGTL010000283.1 coordinate 5,263, forward strand.
CGCCCGCCGAGCGCGAAGAAGGCAGCGGTGTGCGACCCCTCCCCATCGACACCACGCGCGCGCGGCCGCCAACCGACTGAACGCATGCCAGACTCGCGCCCATGAATTTTGCTTTGGCTCGCCTCGGCGACCGCAGTCTGTTCCCAGCCCTCGAGTCACGCGCGTACTTGGCGCACGCATCCGCCTCTCCCGTCTCTCGCCTGGTGATCGCCGAGGTGACCCGCTGCCTCTCGGCGTACCAGCGCCGTGGCCTGCACGCCGCCATCGACGAGCTGCCGCACAAGGGCGAGGTACGTGCGCAGGCGGCCCGTCTGCTCGGCTGCAGCGCTTCGCAGGTCGCCTTCGTGCAGAGCACCTCGGGGGGCGTGACCGCGATCGCGCGCTCGATCCGGTTTCGACCTCGTCAGCGTGTGCTCGTGTTCGACGGCGAGTTCCCCGCCAACGTGACCCCCTGGCGGCTGATCGCCGACGAGCTGCTGCTCGACCTGGTCACCTTGCCGCTGGCGCCTTTTGCGCGCTCGCAAAACGAGGGCCTCGCCAGCGTCCGCGCCGAGCTCGAGCGCGGCGTGCGGCTGGTCGCCGTCAGCGCGGTGCAGTTTCAGACGGGCCTACGCATGCCGCTCGCCGCGCTGGCCAAGCTCTGTCACGCGTACGGGGCCGAGCTGTTCGTCGACGCCATCCAAGCGCTCGGCGCCGTGCCCATCGACGTCGTCGAGACCGGCATCGACTACCTCACGGCGGGTGGACACAAGTTCTTGATGGGGCTCGAAGGCGCGGGGCTCTTGTACATCCGCGACAGCGCCCTGGCCGAGCTGTCGCTCGGGCTCGCGGGCTGGACCGGACACGAGGACGCGTTTGGTTTCCTCACCGAGGGGCCGGGACAGCTGCGCTACGACCGTCCCATCGTGCGCAGCGCAAGCTTCGTCGAGCAGGGCGCGCAGTGCGTGGTCGGCATCGCGGCGCTCGGTGCGTCGCTGTCGATCTTACTGAGCCTGGGGGTCGCCAACATCTTCGATCACGTGACCGGCTACCTCGATCGACTCGAGCCGGCACTGGTGGCGCTCGGCTGCACGAGTGTGCGCGCGCCCGATCTCGCGCGGCGCTCGGCCCTGCTCTCGGTGCAGCTGCCCGCGGGCAAGGTCCTCGCAGAGGTCGCGCGCAAGCTGCTGGCGCATGGCGTGGTCGTGTCCACACCTGACGGTCTGTTGCGGTTTGCACCGCACTTCGCGAACTCGCCGGACGAGCTCCCGTACGTGATCGCGTCGGTGAAGCAGGCCTTGCAGTGAACGGGCGCATGTGAAAAAGAAGCAAGGTTGACCACCACGCTACCCGCACCTGGCCTACGCCGCGGCTACCGCGCGTCGGTGCTGCACCTCCTGGGCGACCCCCACGTCGCCCCTCAGGCCTACGCCTACTTCGACGACGGTCTGCTGATCATCGAACACGGCCACGTGCTGGCGCTCGGCCCCTACGCCACGCTCCTCGACCAGCACCCGGGTCTCGAGGTCGTCGACTACACCGGCAAGCTGATCGTGCCGGGCTTCATCGACACGCACGTGCACTACCCGCAGACCGAGATGATCGGGTCGTACGGCGAAGAGCTCCTGGCCTGGCTCGACGCGTACACCTATCCCACCGAGCGCGCGTTCGCCGACAAAGACTACGCACGCAGCGTGGCCAAGGTGTTCTTGCGCGAGCTGCTCCGCAACGGCACCACCAGCGCGCTCGTGTTTGCCACCGTGCACCGGGCCTCGGTCGACGCGCTGTTCGAAGAAGCCGAGCAGCTCGGCATGCGGCTCATCACCGGCAAAGTCTTGATGGACCGCAACGCGCCCGCGTACCTGCGCGACACACCACAGACCGCGTACGACGAGTCCAAAGAGCTGATCGCCGCCTGGCACAACAAGGGCAGGTTGTCGTATGCGGTGACGCCCCGGTTTGCGGGCTCGTCTTCTCCCGAGCAGCTGCGCGCCGCGGCAAGGCTCCTGGTCGAGCACCCTGACTGCTACCTGCAGACCCACGTGGCCGAGAACAAGAGCGAGGTCCGCTGGATCGAGTCTTTGTACGCCGACGAGGTGCCGCCGCACACCAGCTACCTCGGCGTGTACGATCACTTCCAGCTGATGACCGAGCGCGCCGTGTTCGCCCATGGCATCCACCTCGACGACGAAGACTTCGACCTGCTCGCACGCCGCAAGTCTGCAGTCAGCTTTTGCCCCACCTCCAACCTGTTCTTGGGCAGCGGGCTGTTCAGGCTCGACCACGCGCAGCAGCGCGGCGTCAAGGTAGGGCTCGGCACCGACATCGGCGCAGGCACCAGCTTCTCGCTGCTGCAGACGCTCAACGAGGCGTACAAAGTCGTCAAGCTGCAGGGCGGCAAGCTCTCTGCGCTGCGCGCCTTCTACCTGGCCACGCTCGGCTCGGCGCGCGCGCTCGAGCTCGCCGACAAGATCGGCAGCTTGTTGCCCGGCCGCGAAGCGGACTTCGTGGTGCTCGACCCCGACGCCACCCCGCTGCTCGCGTTTCGCAACCGCAAGGTCAGCAGCATCGACGAGCGGCTGTTCGTGCTGATGACGCTCGGTGACGATCGCGCCGTCCGGGCCACCTACGTGGCAGGCGCCCTGGTACACGACCGCGACGCTCTCTGACGCGTCGCGCGGGACATCGCCCAACGGCCACCCGTCGCGTAAGCTGCGCGCGTGCAGGACTACGAGAAGCTAGGCGCGTTTTACCTCGGACAGCAGCTCACGCCCGCGAGTGGCCCGCCCCACGGCAGTAAGGTCCCGGTGCTGCTCGAGTCGCAGCGGCTCACCACGCACGCCGTGTGCATGGGCATGACGGGCAGCGGCAAGACGGGCCTGTGTATCTCGCTGCTCGAAGAAGCGGCCATCGACGGCATCCCCGTGCTGGCCATCGACCCCAAGGGCGACCTTGGCAACCTGTTGCTCACGTTTCCCGAGCTGCGCGCAGAAGACCTGGTGCCTTGGGTCGACCCGGCCGAGGCCGAGCGCCGCGGCGTCGCACGCGAGGCGCTCGCGAGCGAGACCGCCGAGCGCATGCAGCAAGGTCTGCGCGACAGCTTGCAAGACGGCGCTCGCATCGCGCGGCTCAAGGCAGCGGCCGACTTTGCCATCTACACACCCGGCTCGTCGGCGGGCCTCCCGCTGTCCATCGTTCGCTCGCTCGAGGCGCCGCCGCCCGCCCTCTGCGAGGACGAAGAGCTGTTTCGCGAGCGCATCTCGGCCACCGTCTCCGGCTTGCTCGGCTTGCTCGCCATCGAGGCCGATCCCCTGCAGAGCCGCGAGCACATCTTGCTCTCGCGCATCCTCACGCTCGCCTTCGAGCAGGGCGAGAGCCTCACGCTCGCCAGCCTGCTCGCGCGCGTGAAGACGCCGCCCTTTGAGCAGCTGGGCGTGCTCGACCTCGAGTCGTTTTACCCCGAAAAAGAGCGTATGAAGCTCGTGCTGGGCTTGAACAACTTGCTCGCTTCTCCGGCGTTTGCCAGCTGGCTCACGGGTGAGCCGCTCGACGTGCAGAGCTTGTTGTACACGCCAGAGGGCAAGCCGCGCGTGGCGGTCATCTCCATCGCCCACCTCGACGACAAGCAGCGCATGTTCTTCGTCACCTTGCTGCTCAACGAAGTACTCGCGTGGACGCGCGCGCAGTCTGGCACGTCGAGCCTGCGGGCCATCCTCTACATGGACGAGGTGTTCGGGTACTTCCCGCCCGTCGCCGAGCCGCCCTCCAAGCGGCCCATGCTCACGCTGCTCAAACAAGCGCGCGCGTTTGGTGTGTCGGTGGTGCTCGCCACGCAAAACCCGGTCGACCTCGACTACAAGGGCTTGGCCAACATCGGCACCTGGTTCCTCGGGCGACTGCAGACCGAACGCGACCGTGCGCGCGTGCTCGATGGCATGGAAGGCGCAGCGACCACCTCGGGTGCCAGCTTCGATCGCGCGGCGCTCGACGGCCTGCTCGCCGGCCTCGCGCCGCGTAGCTTCGTCCTGCACAGCGCACGAGGAGGTGCACCCACGCTGTTCTCCACGCGCCAGGCACTGTCGTTTCTGCGCGGTCCACTCACCCGCGCGGAGATCAAGACACTGATGGATCCGCGCAAAGCCAAGGCCGCACCATCCTCCCCGGTGGCGCCGGCCGCGGCAGTCGGCGCGACGGCGAGCGTGGCGGCGCCCACAGCGTCCACCTCCGCAATCAGCGGCGCGACGCCTGCCGACGCCACCAGCAGCGCGCCCACGCTGCCACCGGGTATCGAGGTCGTCTACGTGCCGCGTGGCGCCGCCAGCGCAGCGGTCGCCTACGCGCCGGCCGTGCTCGCAGTCCTACGCATCAGCTCCGCCGACGGTGCCCCGCGCAGTGTGTCGTTGCTCGCTTCGTTCGGGCAGGGGGCGCTCCCGGTGCAGTTCGATGGTGCAGCGCTGCTCGACCTGCCTCCCGAGCGTCTGCTGCACGCGCCCGAGCCGGCGCTGCGCTTTCGGTCACTGCCTCCGCTCGCCTTCGAGAAGAAGCGCTACGCAGCGTGGGGCAAAGAAGCGGTCGCGTGCGCCGTCGAGCGCGCAGCCCTCACGCGCTTCAAGAGTCCGAGCACCAAGCTCGAGTCCACGCCCGGCGAGAGCGAGCGCGACTTTCGTGCACGCGTGGTGCTAGCGGCAC
>JBEGTL010000284.1:0-9913 GCA_041179425.1 Pseudomonadota bacterium
GACCGCGCATGGGCAATACTCGCCGTCACGTACAAAACCGACGTCCGTGTCATCGCGCCCGTCATCGAGCTGCACGACCGCTACGAAAAGATCGGGAATTTCCCGTCAGTGTGAGAGCTGCGCCCATAGCTATCGGCGTTCACGGTTCGCTGCCAGACCAGTCCTGTGCGCGTGTCTGTCACAACGTCGCCGATTGCTTCCGTACTCACTTTGTAGCGGTCCGCGGGCGTGCCCGCCCGGGCATGACTCGCGCAGAGGAAGATGAGGGCTGCGCAGCCGACTGCATGTTGCACACGACGGATCATGAGGTCTCTCCAACGACCGTCGACGCGGTCTTGCCAGCGATGTCCGAGCTGGAAGAAAATAGTCAAACATCCGAGCCACCCCCTCCTCAACGCACGCAGCGGACGAGAAGCGAATCGCTGACGGCAAGGCTGATCGAGAAGCCGTAGACGAAGTCGACGTACCACGCGAAGCCGGACGACCCGGCAAGCGGGGAGGCCGTCCAGAACCTTTCTGATGGCGTGTTCGGAAAGAACGTCCCATCTATCGCGGGCTTGACCTTCGTCTCATCGATGATCGACTCCAGCTCAATCTTTGTCGGCAAGCGCCAGCCCTGCCCGGCCAGCGGCAAGCTAGTGCAGTAGCTTTTGGCTTCGGCCCACGTGCAGGCACTGCCGACTTGCCCCTCGGTGCCCGCGTACTCCCCACTGCAGCCTCCGTAAGTGGATGGCAATTCCTGCTGCCAGTGCAAGCCCGTAACCCGATCGATGACCACCCCTGAGGTGGTGGTCACGTCGAAGCTCGGCGCGTACTTGGACCCGGCCACCGCGTCGGGCATGTGCCATTCGGCAAACTGACCGCGGCAGGTGTAGCCGGACGACAGCGGTTGGCAGGGATAGTCTCCGGGTTGCTTGCAGAGGTTGGTGCTGGCGCACTCGTTGACCGGTGACGGGCTGTTGCTGTTGGTGGCGACGCCCGTGTCGGTGAAGGCGTCGGTACCGTTGACCGGTGGCGGCCCGTTGCTGTTGGTGGCGACGCCCGTGTCGGTGGAGGCGTCGGTACCGCTGACCGGTGGCGGGGTGTTGCTGTTGGAGGCCGCGCCCGTGTCGGTGGAGGTGTCGGTACTTGCCCCCGCATCCGGCCTCCATATGGGGGAGCCTGAATCCTGGTCCATCACGGTGGCGTCTGGAAGCAGACAACCGGCGGCATGCGCCAGCCAGAGCACAACGCTCAGGGAGCGACTCACACGGTAGGCCCAATTCCGCAGGACCGGACGGTTTTGCTTCATCGTGTACCCCAGCAAGTCGATATGTCGCACACTCAGAACGTCCCGTGCATCGACACGCCGGCTGGCCCTACCTTCAAGCCGAGGTGGGCCTCGGACCGCTTGCGCTTCGGAACGACGAACCAGGTCACCAGGCCGCCGACAGCGAACGCGGCGCCGAGATAAAATGTCACCGTGGAAGCTGTCTTCAACGAGTTGTACGTTTCGTAATCAGACCCGCTGGCGCACAGCTTGTCCTCGCACTTGGCCTTTGCTGCGAGTGCCGTGATCGCACTGGTGAGCAGACCCGCTGCACCCACCGAGAGCGCGCCCAACGCGAGCGGTTTGTCTAGCAGGCGCGTTTTTGGTGCGGGCGCCGGCTCGTCGATCGGAGGATTGATAGGTGCCGGCTCTGGGGACGCTGCCGGCGTCGGCGGGAGTGTGAGCTTGCGGAACTGGAACGATTTCTCCGCGTGCTCGCCCTCCGTCAGGACAACGTCGAGCGTCTCATGCTGAGTTCCAAGTACGGCTTCGATCTTGTGCGCGCCCGGGTTGGTCGGTCGGCGGGTCCCGATCATCGCGCTTGGTACCGCGACGCCATCGATGGTGACGGTGACCCCATCGGGCGGCGCGTCACCGAGCTGAATCGTCAGGCTGGGAATCCGTGGCAACAGTGCGCTCAGCTCTCCGGCCGCGCTGCGCTGCGCTTCCTTTTGCGCGGCACTGTCGCCGATGGCGTTCGAAGCGCGTGCTGTGTCGCGATAGCTCTCGGCGGCCTCCACAAGGTGCCCCATGCGCTCACGTGCACGCGCGGACCAGAGCCCTAGCGTGGGCACCGCGAGCAGCAGATACGCTTTGTCCAGCTTCTCTTCGGCCGCTTTGTAGTCTTCGGCCCGGAAAGCTTCGATGCCCTGCTCACCGAGTTGCCGTGCGGCCGCGCGCGTAGCGTCGTCGGGCGCGAGTTGCGCCGCGCAGCGGACTGTCGGCCAAGCAGCGCCCGCAACCGTGACCACGAGTAGCCACGCCAACGCGAACGGTCTCGAACAACGGCAACGGACTCTCATGTTGGGCAGGCTGGTGGCACAGCGCTCTCCGATGGGCAAGGTGGTGGCGAGGGTCGAGGATGAGCCGCCGCCCTCTTCGCAAGGACGGCCGCGCGACGCATAACGTCAGACTGCCGAGGCGCGAAAGGTGCGATTGGCCGACGGCGCTCGAACCGTCTACACGCACCCGGGACTCCCCCTAAAACCCCAGCACGTCCGCCGCGCTCGGGGGCGGCGGTCGAGGCTTGGGTGGCTTGGGTGGCTTGGGTGGAGGCGGGTCAGGATCCTCGGACCGGTGCGGCAGCTCGGCGAGGGGAGACTCGGCGTCGACGCCCCCACCGTCCGGAGCGCCAGCTTCGCTGCCGATAGGGTCGACGGATAGCTGGCGCACTTGCGGCGTACCGAGCGGCTGCACCGCTGCGTCCGCCAGGTGCGACGCGAGCGCCGGCAGCACCTCGCTGACCTGGTCTCCGCGCGGTGTCGCCGCGGTTGGCTCGGTGCGGCGCATCCAAACGAGCGCCGTGACCGCCACTGCAGCCACGAGGATACCGACTCCAAGCCAGAGAGTAGGCCCGCGTTTGCCAGAGGCCGCGGGGGCGAGCGTGCGAGCGACCCCAGCCGCAGGTGCCTCTGCCCCGTCGACAGCACCCGCATGCGCGAGGACTCCCGCTGTGGGGGCTGCGGGTCGAGCCGCCGGCTCTGAACGAGGCGACGCCGGCAGCCTGGGACGCGGGGGCGGCGCGGTCTTCGTGCTCGAGCCCTGGGTGTCGGTATCGGCTGCACGGTGCAGACCCAGCAAGGGCGCCGCGATGTCCTGGTTGGTCATCTCGCCCCGAAAGCTGGGCTCGCGTGCGAAGGCCTCCAGCTCCTGAAGCAACGCCATCGCGCTGTGGATTCGATCCTCGCGTCGCTTTGCGATCGCCCAGTCAACGAGGCGTGCCAAGGAAGTCGGAACGTCGGGCCGAAGAGTCTTGAGCGGTACGGGCTCCGTGGTGAGGACCTTGATCGCGAGCTCAGACAGCGTGCTGGCGGTGTACGGCACGTGTCCCGCGATGGCCTCGTAGAGCATCACGCCGAACGCGTAGACGTCGGTGCGCGCATCGATGTGCTTGTCGCCACTGAGTTGCTCGAGCGACATGTACATGGGCGTACCGATCGCGAAGCCCGTTCCGGTCAGCGTAAGGCCCAGATCACCATCTAATTTTGCCACGCCGAAATCGACCACCTTGGCAGTCGGCATAAGCGCGCCCTTGGTCCGGACGAGAAAAATATTGTCCGGCTTCAGGTCGCGGTGGATGACTCCCTCGTCGTGTGCGGCCGCGACGCCTGCAAGGGCTGGCAAGAGCATCGCGATGAACTCGGAGATCTTGGGCTGGCGATTGCGCCGCAAGTAGGCCCGCAGCGTCTCGCCATGCAAGAGCTCCATCACGAGGAAAAGGGCCTTGTCGTCCTGGACGATGTCGTAGACGTCGACGACGTTCGGGTGACTCAGCCGCGAGGCGGCCTGCGCTTCACGCAGCAGCCTGGTCGAGGAATCGGGGTTGGCCGCGATATGGGAGTGCATCCACTTGAGGGCGACCAGCTTCCCGGTGACGATGTTCTGCGCTCGAAAGACAACGCCCATCGCGCCCTCGCCAATGGTGGCGATGACGCGGTATCTGTTTCCCAGAACGGTGCCAGCGGCGGGAACGCTCAAGCCCTCAGCTCCACATCTCGCGTCGCCGTCAAAAATGGGCACGCTCGCGTGCTGTACATCGGCGGCGCGGCGCAACCAGTCGTGCGACTTTGTGCCTGAGCGGTGCTTGAGGGTCAAGAGCCGCCGAAGGTATCGCTGACCAGCCATCAGGCGGATAGATGGGATGAAGCGGCCGGCCTCCACGACGTGGTGGCATGGTAGCCCCACAACAAGAGCGCGGTCAGAGCCGCAGGTGGAGGCCAGCCATGGAGAAGATTGGCATCGACGTGCACAAGGTAGCGACCCAAGTCTGCGTGCTCACGGAGACAGGCGAGTACGAGGAACGGCGGATCCGGACCGAGCGCAGCTCGCTCACGGAGTTCTTCGGCAAGCGGCCCAAAGCGAGGGTCCTACTGGAGGCAGCCACCGAGAGCGAGTGGGTAGCGCGTCACCTCGAGTCGCTCGGGCACGAGGTGATCGTCGCCGACCCGGGGTTCGCGCCGATGTACGCCAACCGCAGCCGCAAGATCAAGACCGACCGCCGCGACGCGCGCGCACTCTGCGATGCCTGTCACATGGGCACATACCGCCCCTCTCATCGCGCGAGCGACGAGAGTCGGCTCCTGCGCAAGCACCTGGCGGCGCGCGCGGTACTCGTGCAGATGCGCTCGCGCACAATCTCCCTTTGTCGCTCTCTCCTGCGGCAAGACGGCTTTCGAGTCCCCTCTGGCTCCGCACTGAGCTTCCCCAAGCGCGTGCGACTGCTCGAGCTTGGCGATGTGCTCTCGACGGCCGTCGCGCCGCTGCTGTCGATGCACGAAAGCCTGTGCACGCAGATCAAGCTGGTCGATGCGCAAATCGAGCGCGCGGTGAAGGACGACGAGCGCGTTCAACGTCTCGCCACCGTACCGAGCGTCGGACCGGTCACCGCAGTGACGTTCGTTGCCCTGGTCGACAACGTCGGCCGCTTCTCGTCCTCTGCCAAGCTCTGCTCCTATCTGGGCTTAGTTCCCCGCGAGTGCAGCTCAGGAGAGAAGCAACAACGCGGGCACATCACCAAGGCCGGAAACTCCCGTCTGGTCACTGTGGCCAATGCACCGCCTGTCGCTCGGGCGACTTCGTCACCTGCGAGCGTCAACAGATCACCGGTATCCACTACGACGGCGGCTATGCCGAGTGCACGGTGGCGCCGCAAGAGGCGCTCGCTCGCGTGCCGGAGGGCATGACGTCCGTAGACGCGGCGCCGCTGTTGTGCGCGGGCGTCACGACCTACAACTCACTGCGCAGCATGAACGCGCGCGCGGGAGACATCGTCGCCGTGCAAGGCATCGGCGGGCTCGGGCACCTCGGCATTCAATACGGCAGGAAGCTCGGCTTTCGTACGGTCCGCGATCTCACGAGCGCGTCGCTCTACCGTCGATGGACTTTCCGTGGCCGACTGACCTTCGCGTGATACCGGCAGCCCCACCCTCTCGCGCACGCCGCAATCGTGCTCGATGTCCGGGTCCTTCTTCTTGAGCGCAAGCACGCCACGAGCCGCGATCGATGCAGACCGTCGCGCGTAACCTTGAGTGTGAGCAAGTCGCCGGGAGCGCGGACTAGTTGCGCACCACGACGCCCGTGCAGACCATGGGCGCCGTCAGCGAGTTAAACATCGACAGATAGACGATGCTCTCGCCACTCACCATCATCGTCTGCGAGGAGGGCGTGCACCCAGACCAGTTCAGCATTCCCTGCGCAGTGGCGTTGGCTTGCACCCTCACGGTCACATTGCCTCCCCTCGTGATCGTCAGACTGCAGACTCCATTGGGGCACGCTGCATTGTTGGCGCTCACTACGTTGGTCGCACTGTCCATCGGGTCGGCGTTGCCGACCATCGCGCTGAACTTGAGGTTGTTGCTCTCGAAGTTGGCGACGCATCGGGTGTCTTCGCGCACGCTGGTGAGCACGAGCGCGGTGTTGGTGCCGGTGCACGTGCCCGCTCCGCTCCAGCCGCTGAAGACGTAGCCGGAGTTTGCGGTCGCGGTGAGCGTGATGCCGCTGCCGTGCCGGATCGTGCAAGGGCCGCCGAGGCAGTTGAGGGTGTTGCCGAAGTCAGGCTCCACTCGTCCTCCCGACGCAGGCTCGACCGCCCAGGTGACCTGATGCTGCAGCACCTTGAAGTTTGCCGTGCAGGTCACGTCTGCGGTGACGTTGCGCAGCGTCGCCTGCGCGCTGTCTGCGGGCACGGCGGCGCAGCCTGTCCAGCCGGTGAAGGCGTAGCCATCATTCTCGTTCGCGGTGGCCGAGATGTCGACGGTCTGCCCGACGCTGATGGTGCAGCTCGCGTTGACGCAGTCGTTGCCGCCCGTCACGCGCGCCGCGACTCCTCCTCCTCCGCCTGCACGTGCCGTCACGACGTACTTGATGGGCTCGAAGTTGGCTGTGCACACGGTGTCGTTGTCGACCTGCACCGCGATGGTGGGCGTGCTCGCGGTGGAGCAGCCCGACCAGCGCACAAAACGATAGCCGGGCGCCGCAGTCGCGGTGACGGGGACGAGTGCCCCCTTGTCGACCGCGCACTGCCCAGGCTCGCACTCTGCACCGGTGACGAGCGTGCCGTCGGGCGAGGCCACGCCCGTCTCGGCCGGGTTGACGTCTGCTTGGATCAGCGTGCGTTGCGCGAAGTTGGCCGTGCACACGATGTTGCCGCGCACCTCGCGCAGGACCAGCGCCGCGTTGCTCCCCGTGCAGCCACCACCTCCGCTCCAGCCCGTGAAACGATAGCGCGCACTCTTGGGTACCGCGGTGAGCAACACCGACGCGCCCTCGTCTACCGTGCAGCTCGCGTTTGCGCACGACGCCGCGAGCGCGTCGGAGCTGGCCGTCACACTTCCACGAAGCTCGTCTGCCGTGCCCGAGATGCGGTAGCGCGATGCGTACTTGGCCACGCAGCTCGTGCTGGTCATCACCTTACTGATCGTGATCGCCTTGGTGACGGCCTTGCAGACGTCGTCTCCCTTCCAACCCAAAAAACGATGATCGCGCAGCTCGGGCGCGGTGAGCACCACCTCGTCGCCGGGCCCCACCGTGCAGCTGCCCGCCGCACACGAGGCGGTGGGAGACTTGGAGGTCGCCAGCACCATGCCGGTTGCACCTTCGATGCTCCCGATCACTGCGATGCCCGTCTCGTAGCGGGCGGTGCACTCGATGTTTTTGTGCACGTCACTGACCGTGACCACGGCACCGCTGACCTGGTCGCAGCCCTCCCCTTTGAAGCCCGTCAGGCGGTAGCCCGGAACCGTCGTCGCGGTCAGCGTGGCGCTCCCACCGTCGTCGACTTCGCACTTCTGCGCGTCGCAGGTCGCGAGCGCATCGGGCGACGCTGCCTCGATGGAGGCCGCGGGCATCGAGCCCTCACTCTTGGCCGACACGGTGTAACGAGTCAGGTAGTTGGCGGTGCAGCCGAGACTGGCCTGCACGTCGACCAGCGCGAGAGCGGGCTCTTCGCCGGCGCACTCCTCACCTCCGCTCCAGCCCGAGAAACGTCGACCGTCCGCCGCGGGTGCAGTGAGTGTCACCGCATCACCCGCGTCGATCGCGCAGTGGTCGGTGTCGCACTGCGCGTGTGGCCCGTCCGAGCTCGCGACAATCTGTACGGTCGCGCGCTGGGCGCTGCCACGCACCGTCAGGCTCGCCACGAAGCTCGCGGTGCACGACACGTCGGTCTCGCCAGCGGTCACGGTGACGCGCGTCTCGGCGGCGTGTTGGCAGCCGTCTCCGCTCCAGCCCGCGAGGCGAAAGCCATCGCGCTGCGGCGCAGTCAGCACGACCTCGGCGCCCACGTCGACCAGACAGCCGTCGTCGTCACACACTGCGCCTGCGCTGCTCGACTTGGCGGAGACGACGCCTTCCGCACCGTCGACCACGCCGCTCACGCGCACCCGGCGCACGTAGGTCGCGAAGCAGTGCGTGTCCTTGGTGGCAGGCAACGCAAGCTGAGGGTCCTTGCCTACGCAGCGCGCGTCACCGCTCCAGCTCACGAACCGATGGCCGTCGACCTCGGGAGCCGTGAGCGTGACCGTCTCGCCGACGCGCACCGTGCACGCGCTCTCCTCTTGGGTCGCGCTGCAGTCTGCTCCACCTTCTACGTCGAGCGTCGCAGCTGCACCCTGTGCTTGCGCGGAGATGCGCGCGGTCGCCGTGGAGCTTGCCGCTTCATCGCAGAAAGAGTCGACGCACTGCTGGCCGTCGCCGCAGTCGTCGTCGGCGGTACACCGCGTGTTCTTGGTTTTTTTGGAGGGGGAGTCGTTGCCACAAGACACGACTGCGCACAGCGCCCCGGTCAGGGCGAGCCAAGCAAAGCGAGACATAAGATAACCTCAGGCTAAGCCGTAGTCTTAGACGCAAAAAGACCGGAAAACCACGGCCTCACGCGACATTTTCAACGAGCTGTAGTCCTGAGCTCATTCTGGTTCGGGTTCCCACACGGTCGACGCACGCTTCGCGGCGCGCCCTGGGGCGCAGGAGCGAGAATGAATTGACCGGCGGGGCGCGCGGCCATCGCTTTGGCCACGACGGACACCCCGCCAGACTTTGGTTCGTCGAGCCCCTGAGGCGAGCCCGTGGCTCAGCCCTTGAGGCGAGCCCGTGGCTCAGCCCTTGAGGCGAGCCCGTGGCTCAGCCCTTGGTGAGCTTGCGGTACTTGATGCGGTGCGGCTGTGCGGCGTCGGCGCCGAGTCGCTTCTTTTTGTCTTCTTCGTAGGCCTCGAAGTTGCCCTCGAACCAGACGACCTTACTGTCGCCCTCGAACGCCAGGATGTGGGTCGCGATGCGATCCAAAAACCAGCGATCGTGGCTGATGACCAGCGCGCAGCCGGCGAAGTCGTCGAGCGCGGCCTCGAGCGAGCGCAACGTCTCGACGTCGAGGTCGTTGGTGGGCTCATCGAGCATGAGCACGTTGCCGCCGCTCTTGAGCACTTTCGCCAGGTGGAGGCGGTTGCGCTCGCCGCCCGACAAGAACTTGACCTGCTTTTGCTGATCGCTGCCCTTGAAGTTGAACCAGCCACAGTAGGCGCGCGACGAGATCTCGTTCTTGCCGATCACCATGGTGTCGGAGCCGCCGGAGATCTCTTTGTAGACCGTGTTGTCGCCGTTGAGCGAGTCACGGCTCTGGTCGACGTAGGCGAGCTGCACCGTGTCGCCGAGGCGCACCGTGCCGGAGTCGGGGGTGTCTTGCCCCGAGAGCAGCTTGAACAGCGTGGTCTTGCCGGCGCCGTTGGGCCCGATGATGCCCACCACTGCGTTCTTCGGGATCTTGAAGGTGAGTCCTTCGTAGAGAAGCTTGTCGCCGAAGCTCTTGGACAGGTTCTCGGCCTCGAACACCAAGTCGCCCAGGCGCGGGCCGGGCGGGATGGAGATCTCGTTGGGGTCGCGCTTCTCGGTGGTCGAGTCTTGCAGCAACTTGTCGTACGCCTGCAGACGCGCCTTGCTCTTGGCCTGACGTGCCTTGGGCGAGGCGCGCACCCACTCGAGCTCGCGACCGAGCTTGCGCTGCCGCGCGCTCTCGGACTTCTCCTCTTGTTTGAGGCGGTCGCGCTTTTGTTCGAGCCAGCTGCTGTAGTTGCCCTTGAACGGGATGGCCTTGCCGCGATCGAGCTCGAGGATCCACTCGGCGACGTTGTCGAGGAAGTACCGATCGTGCGTGACGGCGACGACACAGCCGGGGTACTGCGCGAGGTGCTGCTCGAGCCACAATACCGACTCGGCGTCGAGGTGGTTGGTAGGCTCGTCGAGCAGCAACAGATCGGGCTTTTGCAGCAGGATCTGACACAGCGCGACGCGGCGCCGCTCGCCGCCCGAGAGGTGCTCGATGCGCGCCTCTGAAGGCGGCAACCGCAGCGCGTCCATCGCGATCTCGAGCTGGTGATCGAGGTTCCAGGCGTCGAC
>JBEGTL010000285.1:0-9894 GCA_041179425.1 Pseudomonadota bacterium
GCGAGGGCCCGGGACCGGGTGCCCGAGCGTACCAAAGGGGGAGATAGTCGGGCTTTTGACGGTGTAGGGCAGCGGTTCGAGGGAGACCTGGAGCGTGAGCTCGCGCAAGAATGCCCGCTACCAAGGGAGGCGGAAGAATGCGGCGCAGACGGTCTTGGCTACTCACTACGGGCATCTGTGCCGCACTCGCTGGGTGTACGAGCTCGACGACGGAGCAGACCAAAGAAGGGGTCCTGCCGGGCGTGGGGCAGGTGGTGTTCGTCAAGCGCGCTTACCTGCGCGCCGACGGCACGCACGAGGTCTCCGGGGGAGTCGGTCAGGTCTTCGACTACGACCGTTACGTGCCCGGGGAGGGCGCGGGCCTGTTCGTGCTGTCGCCGCCTGCTCCCGACGGCAAGCTGACCAACCTGACCAACGGCGTTGTGGGCGCAGACATCAACGGGCTCGACCTCTCGTTCGACGCGAAGAAGGTCGTGTTCTCGATGCGCACGCAGGACGACCCCCGCTACCACATCTACCTGGCCAACCTCGACGGCACGGGCGGCCTCAAGCAGCTGACGTTTGCCGAGGCCGACGACTCGCAGCCCGTGTTCTTGGCGGGCGGACGGGTCGCGTTCGTGACCAACCAGATGTACACGGAGATGGGCACGCGCGCCGACGAGTACAACCACGCGCGGCGCGCCACGCAGCTCGCCACCATCTCCGAGATCGGAGGCGACGCGGACCGCAGGCTGTGCTCACAGAGTCTGTCGCACCACACCGCGCCGTTCGCGCTCGCCAACGGCCTGGTCGGCTACTCGCGCTGGGAGCACCTCGGCCCCGTCAACGACGTCAAGCTGTTCACCATGCGCCCGGACTGCACGCAGATGCGCGCGCTCGCAGGCCAGCACGACAAGCCCTTCAACAGCATCGTGCAGGTGCGCGAGCTAGGCGCAGGCCAGCTGCTCGGCGTGGCCACCACGCGTGAAGGCACCATCCAGGCGGGCGCGCTGATGCGCGTGAACGTGCAGGTGATGGGCGCCACCGCGGCCGGTACGTTCGACGAGCAGCACGCGGTGTTCAAAAACATCACGCCGCAGGTGCCCACCAGCATGGACCCGTCGCCCACCGGCGTGGGTCGCTACCGCTCGCCCAACAAGCTGCCCGACAGCAGCAAGCTGATCGTGTCGTGGGCCGACGGCGACGTGAACGAGCGCACCGAGCTCGCCGCCACCGCGCCCAACTTTGGTCTGTACCTCTACGACGAAGCCAGCGGCGGTCGCCAGCTTGTGTACGACGACCCCAAGCTCTGGGACTTGTACGCGACGCCCGTAGTCGCACGCGCCGAGCCGCCCGTGCTGCCGCCCATCAACGACGGCATGTACAACAGTCAGATGGCCGCGACCATCGGCTCCGTCGACGTGCGCAACACGTCGCTCGAGGAGACGGTCAGCGGCGGGCAGTTCATGGGCACGCCCCTCGGCACGGCGCTCGCGCAGGCGCAGCGTGTGCGTGTGGTCGAAGGGTTCTCGTCGGAGATCGGCAGCGTGGGTCAGTTTGGTCTGACCATGCACGAGGGTGCCGCCATCCTCGGCGAGCCACCCGTGTACGCCGACGGCTCGTGGCTGGCCAACATCCCGCCTTACTTGCCGGTGCACCTGCAGCCCATCGATCGGTTCGATCTCGCGATCCGTAACCAGCTGCTCTGGATCCAGGCCATGCCCGGCGAGAGTCGTGTGTGCGGCGGCTGCCACGAGAGTCGCACCGGCGACATCACGTCGCTCACGACGGTCGCGCAGCAGAAGGGTCCCACCAACCTGGTCAAGCCGATCGCCGAGCGCGTGGAGCTGCCGTGGTTTGGCGCGGCCACGGGCGGCCAGGTGCAAGACGTGTTCGACGCCAAGTGCGTGAGCTGTCACTCGGGCGGCGCGGGCGATCCGTTCGCGGGCCAGAGCTACAACATCTACGTGATGCGGGAGAACAGCACGATGGAGGAGATGTACACCATCCCCATCCTCGACCTCTCGAAGAAGCCCATCAACGCGTACTACGAGCGCGAGGCAGTCACCTATCCCTCGTCCTACATCACGCTGCTCTTCCCGTCCGCGATGATGGGGAAGATCCGCGTCGAGGGCGCGCCCATCGAGTGGGTGGTGCCCGGCAACGCACGCGCGAGTCGTTTCATCGCCAAGGTCAACATCAACGCGGTGGACCTGGCAGCGGACGGCACACTCACCGAGACACAGAGCTGGGCCTTCCCCGGCACAGGTCACCCCGAAGACAAGGGCGCCCCGGCGCTCACGCGCGCCGAGCGGCTCACGCTGATCCGCGCCGTCGACCTGGGTGGTCAGTACTACTCGCGTCGCAACGTCGCCGGGAGTGTGTTCGCCGGTATGGACTACAAGCCCTGAAGCGAGGAAGCCGATCATGAAACACAGCAACACCTGTCTCTTGATTGCAGTCACGATCGCCTCGGGCTCGCTCCTGTCCGTCCCGCACGGCAGTGCGCAGGCCATCCCCGAGACACGCGAGTACAGCCGCAACGGGGAGATCAGCCCGGGTGCGCAGGCACCGTCGCCCGATGCGATGCTGGCAGCCATCAACAACGGCTCGGCAGTCTCGCTGCGTGCCACGCTGGAGTACGGCGAGCGCGTGGTGTGCCAACAGTGCGTGCCCTTGCTCGAACGAAAGCTGCTCGCGAGCGGCGACGCGCGTGTGCGCGAGATGAGTGCCTGGTGGCTGCGTCGACAGCCGTTTGCCGGACCCGCCGTCCTCACCACGCTCAAACAGGTCGCCACCACAGACCCCAGCGCCGAGCGTCGAGCGCGCGCTGCCGAGGCGCTCGGCGAGTTCATGGACCCGCACGGGCTCGCCGCGCTGACGACGGCAGCCAAAGACGCCGACGTCACCGTGCGTGTGTCGGCCGTGCGCGCGCTGGCACGCCTCAACAACGAGGGCTCGGTTCCGGTCCTCACCGGCGCGCTCTCCGATGGAGCGGTCGAGGTGCGCAGTGCGGCGCTCGACGTGCTGATGTTGGTGGCCGGCATGCGCGACTTCTCTGCGCTGCTGCCGCTGCTCGCCGACGCGGATGCTGGCGTGCGCGCACACGCGGCTCGATTGTGTGGTGAGCTTCGCCTCGCCAGCGCGGAGAACACGCTCAGTGCCGTACTCACGGGCGATCCCGCGCCGAGCGCGCGCAAGGCAGCGGCTTGGGCGCTCGGGCGCATCGGCGGAGCGACCGGTCGCGCCACGCTGACGCAGCGCGAGGGCACCGAGACCGACCCGTTCGTGCTGAGCGCGATCGCAGTCGCCAAGCGCATGCCAACACGCGCACCCTGACTGCACCTGTAGTCAACGCGCGCTCAGGTCTCTACGAGCGAGGGCGCGCGTCGTGTACGGGCACGGGCACGGCCACGCGTACGTGGAACTCGGGGAAACTTGGGGGGTACACTCACCGTGATGAGTATCGCGATGCGCGCGGCGTGGGGGCTCGCCGCGCTCTGTCTCCTTTCGAGCGTCGGCTGCGGCGACACCACGCCGCCCGCGTTCTCGTTCTACGACCAGCGCGTGGCCCCGGTGTTGGAGGTCGGCTGCGCGCAGCAAACCACGGGCTGTCACGTCGCGAGTCCAGGCTTCACAGCGCCAGGCAACCTCGACCTCACCAGCTACACGAGTCTGCTGCGCCGGCGTGACGTGCTCCCCGCGAGCGGTCCCTACGCTGTGGGGCAGCTGCTGCTCAAGGGCGGCGACCCGCTGCAGGTCCCGGTGCAGACCTTCGACTCGCCCGATCCCGCGGCGCCCGATCAGCGCTTCGTCGCGATCACCACCGACGTGCGCCACGCCGGTGGTCGAACGCTGCGCGAGGGCTCCGACGGCTACGCGCGCCTCAAGTCCTGGATCGCACAGGGCTACGCCGAGAGCGGCGCAGTCACCGAGCCGCTCAGTCAGACCGAGGGCAGCTGTCGTCCAGGGGCGGGCACGCACCGTGGATTCGACCCCAACGTCGCGCCGACCGACGTGACGAGCTACCAGACCTTCGTCGCCGCCGTGCAGCCGGTGCTGCTCATGCGCTGTGCCGGCTCCACCTGTCACGGCAACAACACGGCCGACCTGTACCTCAGCTGCGGGCAGAGCGAGGCCGAGAAGCGCTGGAACTTTTTTGTCGCCGTGGCCCACGTCGATAGCTCGGCGTCGCTCTCGGAGCTGCTGCGACGTCCGCTCTCCAAGCAGCGCGGCGGCACCTTTCACGAAGGTGGCACCATCTTCGCCAGCACCGACGACCCCGGCTACATCGCGCTCCGCAAGTGGATCGACGACATGATCGTGCGCGCTCCGGACAGCGTGCGCTACCAGCCCACGGACGAAGGGCTGAGGTTCTTTGGCAACTACGTCGAGCCCATGCTGGTCAAGAAGGGCTGCATGCTGAGCAACTGCCACTCGCCCTCCATGTTCCACGACCTGCGCCTGCGCGGCGGTTCGCTCGGCGTGTTCTCGCGCATCGCGATCGATCGCAACTACGACATGGCCAAGCTGCTGCTCAACGTGGAGGCGGCCGACCCGAACCAGAGCCGCATCATCGCCAAGAACCTGTTCCCGCCCGACCGGGGTGGACACGGCCTGGCCCATCGTGGGGGTGCGCTGCTCGAAGACCTCGCCGGTCCCGCGCGCGCCGAGGCCTGCGCCAGCGTCGACCTGAGCAAAGACCCACTCGACAAAGCCAGCGCGTACTGCGTGTTCGTCGCGTGGCATGCGCTCGAGCGCAAGCTCGCGATTGCGCGCGGCGAGGTGGAGCCGGGCAACGAGCTCGCGCTCGTGTACGTCTCGCGCCCTCTGGGCGTGGGCGACGGGCGAGACTTCGACACCTATCGACCCGGCGCGGACCTCTTGCGCGCGGCACTCACGTTGCGCGGCGATCAGCCGCCTACGCTCGCGCCGGGGACGACCTTGCTCACGAGCTGCGGACTCAGTGCGACCAGCGCCGACATCCGCGGCGTCGCCGTCAGCTGGGACGCCAAAAAGCTCGCGTTCGGGGCACGCGCCGCCGCCGATCAGCCGCTGCGTCTGTACGAGGCTTCCACGAACGGGCAGGGCTGTGCCCCGATGCAGGGCGTTGCCGCCGAGGTCTCCGGCAACGGCATCTTGATGCACGACTTCGACCCCGCGTACGCCCCCGACGGCAGGCTGGTGTTTGCGAGCACGCGCGGCAACCTCGTGCACGGCGGCGGGCCCACGCGCACACCCTCGCAGCTGACGCCCAACGCCAACCTCTACGTGTTCGACCCGGCGACGCGCAGCGTGCGCGAGCTGACGTTCCTCTCCAACCAGGAGCTGATGCCGCGCTTCATGAAGGATGGCCGCATCATCTTCAGCACCGAGAAACGAGCGCCGCAGTTCTTTCAGATCGCCGGCCGCCGCCAGAACCTCGACGGTGGCGACTACCACCCGCTCTTCGCCCAGCGCAAGAGCGCGGGCTTCGAGGTCGCCACCGAGATCGTCGAGCTGGCCGATCGCAACTTCGCGATGGTCGCGTCGCATCCGGGCGCGGCCGATGGGGCGGGCACCATCGCCGTCGTCAACCGGTCCATCGGTCCGGATCAAAACGACCGCGACCCGGGCGACAAGCTGTACCAACACTCGCTGCACTTCCCGGTGCCCGGCGCATTCGACGGTCAGGTCGGCGCATACCGCTCGCCAGCGCCGTTGCCCTCGCGCTGGACGGTCGTGTCGTGTGACCCGGCTGCGCGCGACCTCAACGCAGGCAACTTCGACTTCGACCTGTGCGCCCTCGACCCCACCACGGGCGAGGTCTCGCGCATCGGCGGCGTGGCCGGTCGCGCCGAGGTCGGCAGCGTGGCCATCTACCCACGCGAGAACCTCGGTGTGTTCGCCTCGCGCGCCGACGAGGCCAACGGCCGCACCGAGGTCGACCCGGCCGGAGGGGATGCCGAGGTCCACGTGCTCGACGTGCCGCTGCTGTCGACCTTACTGTTTGCCAATACGCGCATCGGGCGTCCCATCGACCCCAACGTGCGCGGCTTCGAGGTCCTGGCCTCCAAGCCGCCGCCAGCCAACGCCACCAGCTTCGACGCACTGCCTGCCGACCGCGTGGTGAGCGACGACTTCGGCCGCGTGTACGTCGAGTACCAGTCGATCGGCAAGGCACTCATGCAGGCGGACGCGTCGGTGCGCTTTCGTGTCGCGGGCGGGGTGCCGCTGGTGCTGCGCGTCCTTGGCAAGAACCAAGAGCCCCTCGCCTTTGCCGCGGGTGCCGCCTTCACGGGCGAGCAGACGCAGCGCGAAGAGATTCAGTTTTATCCGGGTGAGCGCGTCAACCAGGGCTTTCGGCGGGGCCTGTTCAACGGGATGTGCGGCGGTTGTCACGGCTCGGTCAGTGGGCAGGAGCTCGACGTCGCGGTCGACATCGACGTGCTGACGCGCGCATCGCAGACCGTCGCGCGCGACACGGCACCGACCCAGTTGACCCGCTGACCCCTCCCGGGCTGCGGGGGTCATGGAAACTTCTCATGGAGGAGCACGGGCCGTTAAGATACGCCCAACCTCTTGCCGATCCCGACCCAGCTGTTGTTCACGTTCGCATCGGGAGTGCTGGTCGCGCTCGCGGCGCGAGCCGACTTGCGCGGGAGCCCCAAAGCCACCGTGCTCTCGCACGCCTTCGCCGCCTACCTGCTCTACGCGGGGCTGGTGGTGGTGCCGGCCTCGCTCTACTTCTACGTGTTTCACGCCGACTGGTACCTGCTCTACCTGGTCGACTCGCAGCGGGTGCCGAGCGCGCTCGTGCTGCTCGCATGCGTGCTCGAGGTCGGACTCGGCGCGGGGGGCTTTTTGCTCGGCGCGGCCTTCGTGCGTAACCAGCGCGAGCCCTGGGCCGGCGCGGTGGTCGGGGTCACGGCCTCACTTGGTGCGGCAGCTATCCCTTTGGCGCAGCAGCGCCTGTCGGTGGTTGGCACCTACGCCCAGTTTCATGGCGACTTTGGACTGTCTCCCTTTGGGGGCGTGCTGTTGCAGGGCGTCGTGTGTATGACCCTCTGGTCGTTAGCCGGCCTCGCCTTGATTGCCTATCGGATTGGTGCGGGCGCACCCCGAACGTAGGTTTGAACACACGAGAATCCTCGGAAAAGCAACAGATCGTAGGACGCCGCCCACGGTGTCACACCCGTGTTGACGGGCTACTACCTAGTTGTTAGCGTCCGGCCGGCACAGGCGCCGCATTACTGGTTGGAGTTCGTCAGTGGTCTCAGGCTCAGCAGGTGGAGCGCTGTTCAAAGCGGTCGGAGAGAGCAGGCGCGTTTCCCCAAAAGCGTCGTTCCTTCTCGCCGCCCGCGGGTGCGCTTCGACGGCGCGCGCTGCGCTGGCCGTGCCCGGTGCCGCGTTACTGCTCATTTGTGCCGCCTGCTCACCTGCGTCATACGCCGTCCGCCAGCGCGCCGCCGAGCGGGCCCTCATCGCTGCCGAGGGTGCCGACGCGGTCGTCGACAAGGCTCCGTACGAGCTCTGGCTTGCACGGCTCTACCTGGTCAAAGCGCGCGAAGAGGCGGGGCAGGCGCACTACGCCCTCGCTCGGCAGCTGCTCGCGACCGCCCAACAAAACGCAGTGCTTGCGCGCAAGCTCGCTTCGGTGCGCTCGCGCGCCGAAGAGCCGCGCGCTTCCATCGTTCGCTCGCGCGCCGAAGAGCCGCGCGCTTCCATCGTTCGCTCGCGCGCGGAAGAGCCGCGCGCTTCGGCTGGCAGTGCGTTCGAGGAACGGGTCGACTCCGCGCGGCTAGCGCACCTGGGCTCGGCCCGCGTGCGCGAGGCCGCCCCATGATGTCTGTGCGACGCTCGGCGCGACCTCGTACGCGAGGGTGCGCCCTTCTTGCCACGCTCAGCCTGGTCGCGTGCGCGCACGCAGACCGAGGCGCTTCGCCTCGGCTCGAGACGCGAGTCATCGAGCTCGAAGCACTCACGCGACAGGCGCGCGAGCTCGGCGCGTACCGGTGTGCCCCCGAGGAGCTCGCACGCTCCGAGGCTCATCTCGAGTTCGCCAAGAGCGAGCTCGAACAGGGCGACCGAGGCCGCGCGCGCGAGCACTTGGTGCTCGTCAGCGCCAACGCCAAGGCCGCCTTGCGCCTGAGTGGTGATGCAGGCTGCACGGCCGCTTCGCCCTCCGCTCCGGAGGCCCGATCCACAGCGGGCTCCCGAGGCGAGCTTACGAATAACACGGCGCAACTCACGAAGCGTCGCGGGAGTACCAAGGAACATGTTGCGATCTAACCAGCCCAGCCCCGTCGACCACGCACTCGGCTCACCGCGTCGGGAGAGCCTGTTTCGTCGGTCTGCCGCGCTCCGGGAGATGTGTTCGTCGGTGCGGGTCGCCCTCGTCGTCGGCGCGCTGTCCATCGGCGGCGTCGCGCATGCGCAGGGGACTCCGCAGCAGCTGGCCGAAGCCAATCGCACCGCCATGGAGGCGTACAACAACCTCGACATCGAGGCGGCCAAGGCGCAGCTCGAGAAGGCCGCCAAAGGCGCCGAAAAGAGCGGCATCCGCGGTCCGTCGCTGGCCCGTACGTACTCCAACCTGGCCGTCGTGTTGGTGGGCGGCTTGGGCGACATGAAGGGCGCCACCGCGGCGTTTGCGCGCGCGCTCAAAGAGGACCCCAAGGTCGAGCCCGACCCGATCGTCGCCACGCCCGAGGTCATGCAGGCCTACAACGCGGCCAAGTCCAGCCTCAAGAACGCGCCCGCGCCTGCCGCGGAGCCGACGACAGAGCCTGAGGCCACGCCGCCCGCGCGCGCACCTCGCGATACGTCGGTGTCGCCCGAGGGCAACCTCGATCACACGCCCGCGACCGAGCAGCTCTCGCAGACTGCCATTCCCATCTTCGTGAAGAAGAGTGGCGATCTCGAGATCGCCAGCATGCGCGTGATGTACCGCTCGACCGGCATGAAGAAGCCCAAGTCCGCGGAGATGACCGAGACCGACGACGGCTACACGTACCTCGTCCCGTGCACCGACGTGTTCGAGCCGGTGGTCGAGTACTTCATCGTCGCCAAAGACGACGACAACAAGATGATCGGCAACGCCGGCACGTCGGACGCGCCCATCTCGGTGCCCATCGTCTCGGTGCGCACAGAGGCTGCGCCGTCGCTTCCCGGACAGGTTCCGCCCGCACAGTGCGCGTCCTCCGACGACGAGTGCCCGCCCGGCATGCCCGGCTGCGGAGGCAGCGGTGGGCTCGGCGACACCTGCTCGTCCGACTCCGACTGCGGCAGCGGCCTGGCCTGCGACGACGACACCTGCTCGATGGGCGAGCGCGCAAGCGAGGCCGACGAAGAAGAAGAGTCCTCGTCCGGTCGCAAGCGGTACAAAAAGTACTTCGTCGAGGCGGCGTTCGGCATGGGCCTCACCTCGGTGGGCTCGGGTCGTGCGCCCGATCGCGACGCTGGCGGCGTGCTCGACACGGTCGCCATGATGTCTCGACGACCGGACAATTCGATCGATCGCGAGAAGGCGAGAACACTTCTCCAAGCGCGCGGGTTCGATTGCATTGCCACAGAAGACGACATGCAACGCCTCCAGGTGGACAAGTGCACCGTGGCGGTCAACCCGGGCGGCATGGTGCCGGTGCCGGTCCTCAACCTCGCGCTCGGCTACTACCTCACGCCCAAGATCGCGGTCGCCCTCACCGGTCGCTTCCAGATCGGTAGCGGAGACGGTCCGCTGGCTGGCATCTTACTCGGTGGCCGTGGCGAGTACTTGCTCGGCAAGCCGTCCGACAAGGGCCTACGCCGCTCCGCACTCGCGGGTCTCGGCGTCGGCCAGCTGCAGGCGCGCCCGCCGGCCAAGGGTTCGCTCCAGGGCCCCTACGCCACTAACGCCAACGTCGGCGGCTTGGGTGTGGCCGTCAACCTGGGCGC
>JBEGTL010000286.1:0-9892 GCA_041179425.1 Pseudomonadota bacterium
AACTGGTTGATACCTCCCCGGATCTGAGATCGGCACTGGGGTTTTCGGAGACACAGCACCTGCCGATCTCTACCTTGCGGGGACAGTTTGTTGACAACCGTTTGTGGCTCGAGGACCCGGCCTCGCCGGCCATCGTGTTGGGCACCGTCGACATGGTTGGCTCGCGGCTCCTGTTCGAGGGCTATGGGGTCTCACACAAGATGCGACCGTACCACGCAGGCTTGCTCGGGGCTGACACGCTGCTCGTGATCGACGAAGCGCACCTCGTGCCCGCATTTGAGCGGCTGGTCGAGTCGATCGCTGAAGGTACCCAGCTGTTCGGACCGCGCGACGATGCGCTGCGAGCGCTGGTGCCGCCGCTGCGACTGATGTCTCTTTCGGCGACGGGGCGAGCCGTTCAAGGCGCGTTCGGGCTTACTCCGGGCGACCTAGATCACCCGACTGTGCGCCGGCGGCTCGACGCAAGAAAGAGACTCGTCGTCCGCGAGCCTCTGGACACGGAAGAGGAGAGTCTTCCGGAAGCCCTCGCTCGAGAAGCTTGGAACCTCTGCGAGAGTGGTGCGCAGGCGCTCCGTTGCATCATCTTTTGCAACAGCCGCGATGACGCGCAGAAAGTACGCGACAGGCTCGAGAAGCTCGGTGCTGGCGACAAGAAGAGCAACGTCGCGCCGACTGAGCTCGACCTACAGCTCTTCGTGGGTGGAAGGCGTGTCCACGAACGCGAACGGGCTGCCAGCTGGTTGAGCGAACGCGGTTTCCTAGCGGGACATCCGGCGCGGCCCAGAAAGCCGACCTTTGTAGTGGCAACCTCGGCGGGCGAGGTTGGAGTGGATCTCGACGCGGACCACATGGTCTGCGATCTGGTCGCGTGGGAGCGCATGGTGCAGCGCCTCGGCCGCGTAAACCGTCGCGGCGATGGGGCGGCGTCAGTGGTGGTACTGCCGGCGACGGACGACAAGAAGACCCGCGTCGCCCTTGAAACTGAGGTAGCAGAGCGATCGCAAGACGAGCGCAGACTTGCTGCACGGGCTGCGATCTTGGACGCGACACAGAAAGTCTTGCGTGAGCTTCCCGCCGAGGGGCAGGAGCACGACGCCAGTCCCGGCGCCCTGCGTAGCCTCAAACTCCGCACGCAACAGGACCTCGAGCTGTTCGCCCTTCTTGAGTGTGCGACGACTCCCGAGCCTCTACGGCCTGCCCTTACGCGTGCGCTGGTGGAAGCCTGGTCGATGACGTCACTTGAGGAGCACGCTGGAAGGCCAGAAGTGCAACCGTGGCTGCGTGGCTGGGTCGATGACGAGCCTCAGACGACAATTGTCTGGCGGAAGCACCTACCGGTCTGGACTGACGGTCGTGCCCTCAAGGACAAGAACGTAGCCGATTTCTTCGATGCGGCGGGTCCGCACACCCTCGAGCAACTTGAGACTGAGACGTATCGGGCATCAGACTGGCTGACCAAACGCCTCGAGGCCGTGCTCAAGACGCAGCCTGCGTTTTCGCCGCACGCGTCCAGTCGCGCCCCGCCTGAGGAAGACACGGAAGCAGTGGGCGAGATTCCCACCGAGCCGCTCGAGCTAAGCCCAGTCAAGCCGCAGCAGATCGTGGCCTTCGTGATCTCAGCAAACGGAGAGACGATCTATCCAGTGGAGGCGGCTTACTTTCGAGATCAGCGCTCAAGCCAAAAGCGAGCCAAAGATATGTTCGAGCGACTCAACGGCGGCACCCTCGTCGTCGACGTCCGGCTGGGCGGCCTGAAGGCGGGCTTGCTCGACGACCGTTCACCGACCGCGTCCGACATCGCGGATGAGCGCGATGACCGTACCGTGCGAGTCGGCTCGGTTGGGTCCGCAGAGAATGCCGACCCCGAGTGGCGCGAGGAGCTCCGCATCGCGGTTCATACAGACGGGGATGGCGGAGCGGATCGCTGGCTGCTGATCGAGAGCCGCTTGGATACCGACGCCGCTACCGAAGAAGGAAGGTCCGTCAGCCACGCTCAACTGCTCGACGAACATCAGGCCTGGGCCGAGCGGCGGGCTCGGTCGATCGGAACCCGCCTCAAGCTGCCACCAGCTTACGCCGACATGGTGGCGCTGGCGGCGAAGCTTCACGACGAAGGCAAGCGAGCGAAGCTTTGGCAACGGGCCTTCCACGCACCGAAGGATGGCGACTACGGTAAGACCACTAGTCGGCCGAACATCGCGCTACTCGATGGCTACCGCCATGAGCTCGGCTCGCTGCTGCGTACGGCATCTGATCCACGCCTTCTCAGCCTCGAGGATGGACTGCGAGATCTGTGTTTGCACATCATCGTGACCCACCACGGATTTGCGAGACCGACTATCGGCACGCGCAGTTGCGAGGATGCGCCGCCCAGCATGCTTGCGAAGACTGCGCAGAGCATCGCGTTGCGCTTCTCACGACTCGAGAAGCGCTGGGGTCCGTGGGGCCTTGCCTGGTGGGAGACGCTGCTTCGCGCCGCCGATCAACAGGCATCAAGAGAAAACGATGAGCGAAAAGGGGAGCATGGAGATGGCTGAGTCAAGTATTCCAGTCGATCTCTTCAACCCGGGTCAGGTCTTTGCCTGCCTCGGCTTCGTGGAGGCCGCAGAAGTCCTTTGCGGCGACGCCGATGGTGTGTTCGATTGGTCGGACTCGTCGAACGTTCGCTTTTTGCTGCGCGCCGACGGTACGGAAAGCCCGGTGAAGCGAGTGCTCCAGTTCTTGTCAGAGGCGGAGGTCGTAGCCGAGTGTCCGTTCGGCAGTCACAATGCGAGCGCGTGGACGGCAAGCTGGGGTGTGCTGCAGACGCGAGCGAAGGAGGCTCCCTACCCGTTTCCAGATCCCCCAAGCCCAGCGACGCTGCAGGCCGTCCTCACCGCGGGAGAGAGCCAGCTGGTCCTCGATCACTGGGGAGATGCCACACGCTGCGACAACGTGAAGTTCTGGGCCGGGGCGGGCGGCTATCCTGGTGCTGGTCTCTCTCGCGATGCGCTCCTGCTCGTTCGTGAACGGTGCGCTGATGCTGTCGATGACCCCTTTTCCTTGTCCGCTCCGCAGAGCAGCAGCTTCCGCCTCGACTGGCGCCGTGACTACATCCCCCTCGACGCGGGCTTCTCGCTCAACGCCCATGCCGGCATGGAAACCGCGGGGTACCCCTTAGTCGAGATCTTGGGGGCCCTTGGCCTGAGTCACGCTCGCCCGAAGCGCGTGAGCAAGCTCGACTATCGGTACGGTGTCGTTGGGAGTGAGCCGAGCGGCGCGCTTTGGTTCCCGGCGTCCTTGCTGCGTGCTGCGCTGGGAGGCGCGTCGCTTCCGTTTCCCTCACGCCGATTCCGCATGTTCTTGGGCTGGCCCGGCAAAGAGGGGCAGGCGCGCGCGATCACAACTGTCACCGAGGAGACCATGGCATGAGCACGATCCTAAGTGAGGAAACGATTTGCAGCTGGACAGAAGATCCCAAGGGGCCGGTCGCTCTCGTGCTCAGAGAGCACTTGGTGCCGGTGGAAGGAGAAGATGCCGTGTTCTTCCCCCCGACGTACGCCGACGTCGGCTACAACGTCGACGTACTGTCTGACGGTACCAAGGTCGTCACTGTCGATAGTGTCGGCTCTCAAGCAAATCGCATGGAGCCGATCTTTGGCGCCGGCCCCAGCGGGGACGCCGAGCTCGCGAAGCTCGTCCCCCAGCTCACCATTGACCTTGGCGAAGGGCGGTCTGTCTCGGTGCTCGAAGCGGGTCACAGGTTGGGCGATGCGATCGTGCGCTCTTCGGCGCTGAAGGATGCTGCTCGTTCGGCGTTCGACCTCTTTCTCTCCGAGGGCGACGCGACCGCAATCGCCAAGCTGGCTCCTACGTCGTTGGTGTTTGGCGTGTGGGACTCCCGCGATACACAGGCCAAGCTCCCGCGAATCGTGCAGTCGGTGATTCGTGCTTGGGATGTCAACGAGCTCAAGCGCTCCGCGCAGTACATGACTCCAACCGACTACGCTGCGCTCGACGTCTTTTCCGACGAAGAAAAGGCCAAGTCAGAAAACAATCCGAAGAGCCCACTCGCGCAGCGAGGCTTCGTGCACGTGCCCGCCACGGGCGCGCACGGCGGTGTTGTTGCGCGAGGGTCGATCATCCGCGATATGACGGTCAACCTGGTTGCGCTGCGCCGTCTTGATGGGAAGGAGGGTACAGCGGCGCTGCGTAAGTACGTACTCGGCCTCTGCCTCGTTGCAGTGACCGAGCCGCTCGATGGGTTCCTTCGTCAGGGTTGCCTCCTCACGCCGAAGCCGGAGCAGCCGCACGAGTGGAACGAGGTTGCCCGGACAGGCGTGCGCAAGGTCATTCAGCTCGACAGCGAGACGGTGAGAACTCTTGCCGCGCGTTGGGCGACGGAGTTCGGTGTTGGAGAGAACAAGTCTGTTTCGTTCGACAAGGCGCTCGCGAAAGCTGATCTGACAGGCGAGACGACGGGGAAGGGTAAGAAGGCCGCCAAGACCGGGAAGAAGGGCTGACGGCCATGAGTCAGAATTTCGTGCTGACGATCAGACTTCACGACCGACGGTATCATGGGGTGACCGAGTGGCCGCCTGCGCCCGCGCGCGTGTTTCAAGCACTGCTGGCAGGTGTTGCACGTGGGAAGACGGTCCCCGCCCGGGCGCGCGATGCGCTCGCGTGGCTTGAGCAGCAGGGAGCGCCGCGTATCGCAGCGCCGAGAACCCACCGTGGGCAGCGCGTAGAGACCTTCGTGCCCAACAACGACACGGACTCTCTAGGCGGGGATATGCGCCGCATCGGCGACATCAGGACGAAGAAGGTGATCCATCCGCACCTACTCGATGGCGATGACCCGTTCATCTATGCGTGGTCACTTGAGCAAACTCCAGAGTCGGTGGGTGACCTTGTCCAGGCCGTAGACCATCTCTACCAGTTTGGGCGCGGGATCGATCCCGGTTGGGGGGTTGCTGAGTTTCTGGACGACGACGCACTCGAGGAGCGTCTGTCAAGGCATCGTGGAACCTTGCACCATCCCAGTCATGAGGGAGGCACGCACGCACTTGCATGCCCAACAACGGGCTCCCTCTCGAGCCTCCTGCGGCGCTACGCGGCAGGTTCGGAAAGGCTGCGCGCTGCGGGCGGAGGCAAGCAGCTGTTCACACAACCACCGAAGCCGCGCTTCGTCCAAGTGTCGTACGACACGATGTCCTCGCGACGCGTTTACGAACTTCAGCAGATTGGGCGGGAGACCTACTTTCAGGCGTGGCCGATCACGCGCGTCGTCGCGCTGGTCGAGCGAGTTCGTGACGGCATCGCTGCGAGGCTGCGGGCCGCCGTGCCAGAGCTTGGATCCGCGATCGAGTACTCGCTCATCGGGCGGAAGGCCGACGGAGCGGACCAGGGTCGAGTGGAACGCCGCGTGCGTATCGTTCCGCTTCCTTCGATCGGGCACGCGTATGCCGACCGAGCGATACGCAGAGTGGCTGTCGAAACGCCCTATGATGGTGGCCTCATGCCTTGTGACGTCCATTGGGCGTCCTCGAGCCTAGAAACCACCGATCCGCTAACCGGTGAGTTCGATGGCTTCGTACTCGTGCCTACCACCGAAGAGAAGATGCTTCGCCACTATTTGGGCGGAGCACGGCTCTGGCGCACCGTGACCGCCGCGGCACTGCCCGAGGCGGCGAAGCGGCGTCGGATTGAACCGGCGCGGCAGCGGCAGGAAGCAAAAGGTGCTGTTGAACGGGGCGCCGAAGAGGAGCGAGCGATTGCAGCCGTTCGAACAGCGCTGCGCCATTCGGGGGTTACCCAACGGGCCGCGCGAATCGCGGTCCAACGAGAGCCATTCGAGGCGAAAGGTTCGCGCGCCGAGAGCTTCGCTGCGGGAACCCGCTTTGCAAAAGAACGGCTCTGGCATGTCGAGTTGGAGTTCTCGGAGCCTATCGATGGTCCCTTGCTGTTGGGGAATGGGCGCTTTCTTGGTCTCGGGTTGCTCGCACCGGCAGCTCCGAGTGGAGCAGCGCTCTGCTTCATGATCGAGAAAGGTCTTGCAGACCATGTGGACCCTGTCGACCTTGCACGCGCGCTCAGGCGCGCCGTGATGGCGCGTGTTCACGGAGAGTTGCGGCCGTCTATGAAAGTGTTACCGCCATTCTTCAGTGGGCATCGCGAGGACGGCGCTGCCGCACGCGCCGAGGAGTCGGCTCATCTTGCCTTCCAGCTCGACTTTAGTGGTCGCTTGCTGGTGTTCGCGCCTCACCTCTTCGAGCGACGGGAGCCCAGTCCGGAAGAGACGAGACACCTAGCGGTGCTCGACCGGGCGCTAGACGGGCTTGTCGAGCTGCGCGCGGGTAGGTCCGGTCGACTTCTCCTGCGCCGTACACCGATCAACATGGAGACAGACCCGGTTCTCCGCGTGTCTTGCGACTGGGTTAGCGAGACGCCCTACGTGGTGAACAGACACCAGAAGCGTGCGCGTGATCCGCACGATGTGATCAAGCTAGACCTAGTGGAGGAATGCCGGCGTCGCGGCCTTCCCGCACCGAGCGTAACCGTTGACTCGGCACGGGGCGTGGCGGGCCGTGGTCTAGAAGGAAGCGTTCGCTTGCAGTTTCCCACAGCGATACGCGGGCCACTCCTGCTGGGCCGAACTCGCTATCTTGGCGGCGGCCTATTCGTCGCCTCGGGAAGAGACTAGCTTTTTCATGCGTGTGCATCCGCTGGCTCATGGTGAAATAGAGTCACAAGCGAGGGCATTCGTTCATGACATCCCCGCCTCCGAAGATCCCGTTGCCGGAACCTGAGTCAGCCGAGCGCCCCAAGACGCTGGGTCGAATCGAGCTCCCGAGCGCTCCACCCGAGCTCGTCCCTGCGCGCATGATCAACGAGGTGCTGTATTGCGAGCGCCTGATGTACCTCGAATGGTCTCAAGGCGAGTTCGAAGACAACGCGTTCACCGTCGAAGGTCGCGTGATCGTGCACGCAAAAGTGGACCGACCAAAGAAGCGTCGTGGTCGGCTGAAGCAAGCAGACGAGGCCGAGCTCGAGCAGCAGGCCGAGCCCCCTCCGTACAACGCGCGTTCGGTGTGGCTCTCCTCCGAGCGGCTCGGCATCACGGCGAAGATCGACATCATCGAGGAGGGGGAAGGTGGCGCCGTGGTTCCGGTCGAATACAAACGCGGCCACGTACCGGACCTTCCCCAGAGGGCTTATCTTCCTGAGCTCGCGCAAGTCTGTGCCCAGATACTGCTGCTGCGCGACCATGGCTATCGTTGTGACGGGGGCAGCATCTACTTCGCAGCAGACCGGCGGCGTGTACCGGTCGTCGCCAGTGAGATGCTGATCGAGACGACGCTCGCGGCTGCACGGCGCGCTCAGGATCTCGCCAAGGCCGGCACAATACCCGCTCCGCTTCGAGATAGCCCCAAGTGCAACGGCTGCTCCCTGGTCGGAATCTGCCTGCCAGACGAGACCACGGCCCTGCAGGAGGAAGGTGCGCAGCAGCCGCCCGACGCAGCAGACCTTGCGGACCTTACTGGTCCGCTCGAAGAAGATCCGTGGGGCCTAGTGAGCCCCAAGGTCAATGCAGCGCTGCGCCGCCTGCATCCAGCGCGTGACGATCGCATGCCGCTCTACGTTCAGGTGCAAGGCGCCTACATTGCGCTCGACGGCGAGCGGCTCATCGTGCGAGCAAAGGACGGCGGCGTCGAGGCCAGGCTGCCGAACACGTCGCAGGTCTGTCTCATGGGCAACGTTCAGATCAGTACGCCCGCTGTGCGAGCCCTGCTCGAGCGTTCGATTCCGCTCCTCTACTTCACCTACGGCGGCTGGTTCGTCGGACGGACCATTGCGCACGATAGCAAGAACATCGAGCTGCGCGTGGCCCAGCACGGGCAACTGCGCGAACCCAAGTTTTGCTTGGACCTCGCGCGCCGAGCGGTCGTGTCGAAGGTGCTCAATTGCCGGACGATGCTCCGACGCAACATGGAGCAGCCCGACGCGGTCGTGCTCTTCGAGCTCAAACAGCTGGCCCGCAAGGCGCGCGAGGCGCTCTCGCTTCCGTCGCTCTTGGGCTACGAAGGCAGCGCAGGTCGTTCCTACTTCGGCGCCTTCGCCACCATGCTGAAGGGTACGTTCGGAAGCGCGTTCGACTTCGAGGGCAGAAACCGGCGTCCACCTCGTGACCCGGTCAACGCACTCCTGTCGCTGGCCTATGCCCTTCTCACCAAGGACCTGACGCTTGCGCTCGTCGCGTCGGGGCTCGACCCATTGCTGGGCTTCTACCACCAACCGCGCTTCGGTCGGCCTGCTCTCGCGCTCGACCTCATGGAAGAATTCAGGCCGATCATCGCCGACTCGGTGGTCATCAATGCCATCAACACTGGCGTGGTCGGCGAGCGCGATTTCGTGCGCAGTCCAGGGGCCTCCGCGCTCACCATCGATGGCCGAAAGCGGTTCATCCTCGCCTACGAGCGCCGCATGGACGAGCTCGTGACCCACCCCGCCTTCGGCTACCGTATCAGCTACCGCCGCGTCCTCGAGGTCCAGGCGCGACTCCTCGGGCGCCGCTTGCTCGGTGAGATCCACGATATCCCGCCCTTCCGAACTCGGTGAAGCGTGCGCCAAGCCTACATCGTGACCTACGACGTCAGCGACCCGAAGCGCCTCCGGCGCGTATTCAGGACCATGCGGGGCTATGGCGACCACCTGCAGCTGTCCGTCTTCCGCTGCGAGCTCAATGACCGAGAGCTCGTCGAGCTCCGCGCAAAGCTCGCGGAGGTCATCCACCACGAGCAAGATCAGGTTCTGTTCGTCGACATGGGCCCCGCCGAAGGGCGAGGACTTGGGGCAATCCGCTCTCTCGGTCGCGCCTACCAATCACCGGAACGTCGCGCTCTCATCTCCTAGCAGCGCGCCCCGACGCCCACTGCCGCGAGCGCCTCGGTGCGCGCCAACCCCCCTGCCCCGCTCGCAACGCTGTCAGCTCCTTGAAAACATGATACAAGTGCCCCTGAGGATGCAACCGCCACGTCTCACCCGTGCTCCCACCGGCGCAGCCGCCAAGGACCGCTCGCAAAGCGGACCCTTCCTTGGCGAAAACACTGGTGATTCACAGGAGCTCTTTCCGAGACCTGAGCGTCTCGGCCCCATTGAAGCGTTGCCTTGAGCTCGCGGACGTCCGACTTCGGCTGCTCTTTCCGAGACCTGAGCGTCTCGGCCCCATTGAAGCTTTCTTCAGCTTGCTGGAGACCTGAATGGGCACCAGCAGCTTTCCGAGACCTGAGCGTCTCGGCCCCATTGAAGCCAGATAGGCTTGCGCCTCACCTCGCACAAGCTCTTGCCTTTCCGAGACCTGAGCGTCTCGGCCCCATTGAAGCCACTCGTCCGACAGCGGGAAGTCGTACTGAGCGCGGTGCTTTCCGAGACCTGAGCGTCTCGGCCCCATTGAAGCTTGGAATAGGCGCGAGAGGTGACCACATCGTCTTTCCCTTTCCGAGACCTGAGCGTCTCGGCCCCATTGAAGCGGGAAGCGGAAAGCTCTTGATACCCGCGTAGCCAATCTTTCCGAGACCTGAGCGTCTCGGCCCCATTGAAGCCTTACACACCCACACTTGCGAATCGCGAGCGGCGATCTTTCCGAGACCTGAGCGTCTCGGCCCCATTGAAGCGTCAAGAAACCAAACTCGAGCACCATTCCGTACAGAACTCTTTCCGAGACCTGAGCGTCTCGGCCCCATTGAAGCCATTACGTCGAGCCATTGCAGAAGCTGCGACGTGTAGACTTTCCGAGACCTGAGCGTCTCGGCCCCATTGAAGCCTTCGCACGTCGTAAGAGACGAGCCAACAACGCGGGTTCTTTCCGAGACCTGAGCGTCTCGGCCCCATTGAAGCATCGGGATGCCCATGT
>JBEGTL010000287.1:0-9884 GCA_041179425.1 Pseudomonadota bacterium
GCGTGAGGGCCTGTTCTCCGATACGGCCCGTGCGGTCGGCGTGATCCGCGAGATCGCCGTCGATGCCTCGCGTCGGCTGTCCATGCGCGAGCGCGCAGTCGGTGCCGACGCCGCCTTTTACCTCACCATCGACGAGCTGCACGCGATGCTCGCGCGTGGGCAGTGGGACGTGCGTGCGCAGGTCGAGGCGCGCCGCACCGAGCTCACCTATCTGTCCCAGCTACCGCCCGCGGTGTCGCGCTTTTATGCGCGGCCCACCAGCGAGCGCACGCTCGGGCTGCCCATCTCTGGCGTGTGGGGCAGTGGCGGCGCGGCCGAGGGCAGGGTGTTTCGTGTCGACCAGGGTGCGCGTCTCGAGCAGCTGCCGCGCGGCGCGGTTCTGGTGGTCAAGGCTTGCGACGTCGGTCTGTGCGCGGTGTTGCCGGCCGTGCGCGCGGTGATCAGCGAGCAGGGCGGCATGCTGTCGCACGGCGCCATGCTGGCCAGCGCGCTCGGCGTGCCGGTGGTGGTGGGCGTGCCCAACGCGCTGGGACGCTTCAGTGACGGCGAGCGTGTACGTGTCGACGCTGACAACGCGGAGATCACGCGAGCCGGGCCGGACGTCTGACGTGCGCGCCCCCATCCTGACGGCGCCTATCGTCTACCGTGACGAGCACCTCTTGGTGCTCGACAAGCCGGTCGGTATCGCGACCACGGCGCCCGACTCGGGGCCGAGTCTGTTTGCGATTGCGCGGATGCTCGACCCGCAGGCGCCGGCGCTGCACCCGCTATCGCGGCTCGACACGCAGGTGAGTGGACTGGTCACGTTCGCGCGCACGCCGCACGCCAATCAGGTGGCGATCGAGGCGCGCAAGCTAGGCACGTTGCGGCGCGTTTACCTGGGGATCACGGCGCGTGCTCCGGCGGTCTCGAGCGGCGACTGGCGTTTTCCGATCGCGATCGACGCACGCGATCCGAAGCATCGGCGGGCTTTGTCTGACACGGACGATCGTGCGTTGGCGAGCGGGGTGAAAGATGCGCACACGCGGTATCGGGTGCACGCGAGCGCTGGGCCGTTGGCTGCGTTGGATCTGTGGCCGGTGACAGGGCGCACGCATCAGCTGCGGGTGCACGCTTCGGCTGCCGGCTGTGCTCTCGCTGGCGACGTCGTGTATGGCGGTGACAAGCGGATCACGCTGGAAAATGGGCGTATTTTGTCTGCTGGGCGCGCGATGCTTCACTGCGCTGCTTTCCGGATGCCTGATCCTGCATCGGGCTCGTTCATCGAGCTCTCGCTCGAGCCCGCGGCGGATATGATTGCTCTCTGGAAAGCCGCCGGTGGGGATCCTGCTGTGCTTGCGTTGACGTTGTCTTCGTCCTGATTCTGACCTGTTCGTCGTCTTTGTCTGCAGACCTTACTTAGTGGGTCCTCGCGCCTGGCGGTGTGTCGACTGGTCGCGGTGGACATGTGGCCGGCCACCGCGATCAGCGCCACCGAGCAAGAACCGCCAAGGCCGACCACATGCAGACGCCACCGCCACCAGCCAAAGCAGCAAGAGAGAGAGAGGCTACTTGGGAGCCAGCTGAGGAAAGGTGACAGACAGCTCGTGCTCCAGCGTCTTCAAGATCTCGTCCTCGAGCTCGCTAGCATTGTCAGCCCAGCGCTCGACGTTGCGCTGATACACAAAAACGCGACCCGCGCGCTCGGCTTGCCCTTCGACCGCCACCGGCTGACCGCCTGCATCTTGCAGATCGTCGATGAGCACCCCGATGTGTGGGTCGACGCCCTCGGCCACCACCTCGGGGCCCGGGATGTCGCTCACCACCACCAGCGCACCATCGATGGTCTCGGCCAAAGCCGTCGGCAGCTTGCGCACGGCGTTCTGCACGCGGCGCTCGAAGTTTACCGCCGACAGAGACCACGGCGGCTTGGGCGCATTGAGGTCGGCCTCGCGCGCCTGCAAGAACGCCAACGTGGCGCCGCGTAGGTCGCCTCGGGCCTCCCGCACCAGCCCCTGGTAGTAGAACGCGTCGCCGCTCTGGCCCTCGCGCTTGACCGCCAGCTCGAGGTGCTTCTCGGCGCCGTCGAGATCGCCCGTCTCGAACTTGGCGCGCCCGATCATGAAGTCGAGCTGCGCGTTCTCGAAGGGACCCGCGGGCAGCTTGGCCGCCACCGCCGCGGCGCCATCGCGATCGCCTTGCTGCATGATCGCGTCGAAACGCAGGAGCAGGCCGTCGGCCACCTCGTCGTCACCTTCGGCGAAGTCGAGGGCCTCGTCGACCATGGCTAGGCCGTTGTCCAGGTCGCGCAACGAATGAATCAGCACCTCGGCGGCGTTGAGCATGGCCTCGACGTAGGTCTCGTCGATGGCGATGGCTTGTCGATAATGGTCGAGCGCGTCTTCGGCGCGCCCCTCGGCCTGGTGAATGAAACCGAGTAGATTGTGGGCCTCGGGGCTCTCCGCATCGAGCTCTAGGCTCTTTTGCGCGGAAATGAGAGCTCCGGCGTAATCTCCCCGGCTGACCAGGTCCCATCCTCGGTCTAGATGAGCGGTAAACTGGTCCATAGGTCCTCGACCACCCATGATCATTGGCAACGTACGAGCGAGCGGTAGCGGGTCAAGTCGACTTCTCCATCGGAGGGCGGCAGTCTGCCTCGCGATCGGGCTCTTGTCCCTTCACATCTCGTGTGGCCTCGCACCGCGACCGCGGGGGGAGGCCGATTCCGTCGCGAGCTACGGCTACGCGAACGACGGCGTGCTGGTCGACGCCGTGGCCCTGCCCGAGACGGGCCCGGGCTATCTGCGCGCCAAGCTGGGCGAAGACACGCGCTGGGCCGCCCCGGTCATGCGCAACCTCTTGGAGCGCGCCGCCTCGACGGTTGCGCGCACGATGCCAGGCGGTGCTCCGCTGGTGATTGGCGACATCTCGGCGCGTCATGGTGGTCAACACTCTCGCCATGGTAGCCACCAGACGGGTCGCGATGTCGATGTCTTGTTCTACATCCTCGACGCCAACGGCAGGTCGCTACGCGGCAGCGGCTTTTATGCCTTCGACGAGCAGGGCGCGAGCAGCATGGCCACCCCCGGTGCGCCCGTCCGCGGCCTGGCGTTGTTCGATACGGCACGCAACTGGGCCTTCGTGCGCGCGCTGCTGACCGATCCTGAGGCACCGGCCCAGTGGATCTTCTGCGCCAACGGCATCAAGGCGCGCCTGCTGATGTACGCCGCCCTGCACGAGACCGACCCGCGGGTCCTCGTGCGCGCGGCCTACGTGCTGCACCAGCCGTCCAGTGGCAACCCCCACCGCGACCACTTCCACGTGCGCATCGCGTGCACCGCCAGCGAGCGCGCGCGCGGCTGCCTCGACGCGGGTCCGGTGTGGCCGTGGATCCGGCTGGAGAACGAGAAGCCCGAGCGGCAGGGCACGGACGACGACGCCACGCTCATCCAGGCCCTGCTCGGCGAGCCCTGACCTCGAAGGAACGTGCCTGCGCACACGCCCGCGAGGTCACTCGTCCAAGTGGCGCGACCATGCCTCGCGCGTCCGCTGCGACCGCGGCCTTTTGTGTCAGGCCCGTCCCGAACCCACGAGCATCTGACACAGCGAGCCCACATCGTCGGTGGTGGCCTCTACGGAGCAGCGCACCCAGCGTACGTTGGGTAGGCGTTCTCGGTCGAGCTCTCGCCACGTCTCTTCGCTCGCACCCCACAACACGATCGTCGTGCCGCGCGGAAGCTCTTCGCCGATGGCTGCGACGCTCGTGACGTGCACGGTGGGTCTACGACAGTCGAGCAACACGATAGGCTCGTGCAGACCGGGCTCTTCGAGCGCATCCATGAGGCCCACCAGATCGTCCACCTGACTGACGTGTGCCGTGCCCATCAAGTACACGCCGAGTGCCCGCATCGCATCGCCGTCGGCAGACGCGCCGAGCAGCTGCGTGCGCGCCCGCGTGTCTGCCGGGGTGCCCGGCTCGGGTCGCGCGGTGTGGCCCGCGTGGTTGGGCTTGTTGCCGCTGCTCGGGTCTTTGAGCTGATCCATCTGCTCGCGCGTGAGCTTGAGCCGCGCCGTGCGCGCCAGGTCGGAGCGCCGACCGCGCGCCTGGGGCGCGGTGGCGACGCCTGTCGGCTGCTCGCTCCCAAACGCGTCGCGACCGGCGGGTGCGGCTTTGTCGCTCGGCGCGGCCTTCTTTGCTGAGGCCGACTTCTTCAGGCGCTCTGCTCTGTTGGAGCCGGTGGCCTTTGCGGCACGCGCAGGAGGTGCGAGTGACGGGACGCGCGCCACGCGTGAGACCGAGGCGTGCGCGACGATGGGCGCGAGCTGTTGGGCCACGAGCTCTGCCGCATCGGCGCCGACCGACTGCTCGACCTCGCGCAGCAGCGCGCCCTCGATGAACGCTGCGATCGCAGCGCCGCTCTCCGGGATCTCGGAGAGACCCGACGCTTGGAGTGCGCGCGTCACGAGCTGGTCGTACATGGCTGGGGACACCAGCATGCCCACTGCCTCACGAACCGCTCGCGCAACGAGTCCGCCGTCCTTCTGCGTTGCCATCGGCTCTGTGTCCGCCCCCGACCGGAATCCTAACTCGACTCGCGGGCCTGGGGAAAGCTGGCTGCGCCCCTCGCCTGCGCAGGCTCGTTTGCTCCGTCTGCACGTCAATGGGTGTGCAGGTGCAGCGAGGTATGATAGCCAGCGTCTCACAGCATGATCGTCGTCGGCGTCGATGAAAACGGCTTGGGTCCGCTGCTGGGGCCATTGGTCACCACTGCGGTCAGCTTCGAGCTCGCTCGCTACAGCCCCGAGCGGCACGCCAGCGTCGGCCGCGAGCTCGGCATCGACGACAGCAAGGCGACTGCCGGTTTTGGCCAGATGGCCGTCGCGGAGGGGCTCGCGCTGGCACTCGTCGAAGCGCTCTACGGGCAGGTCGTCGACGACCTCGATGCGTTGTTCGACTGTCTGCTGCTCGATGCACCCAGCACCCTGCGCACGCCGTGCCCCAGCTCGTCGCGTCCGCAGTGCTGGTCCGTGCCCCTCGTTTTGCCGTGCTTCGGCGGCAGCTTGGAGGCCGGTCGAGACATGCTGCGCGGCCTGACGAAAGCGGGCCTGCGCCCCGTGCACGCGCGCAGCGCCACGTCTTGCACCGGCGATCTCAACCGCCGCCTACGCCTCGGTCAGAGCCGCGTCGAGGTCGACCTCGAGCTGATGGAGCGGCTCGTGCTCGACGCGCGCGCCCGTACCGATCTTCTCTCGCGCGCTCAAGGGCGCGCTTCGGCCGGCGCGCTGCGTGCGGTCTGCGGCATGGTCGGTGGCATCCGCAACTACCCCGCGCGCATGCGTCACTTTCCGCTGGCCGGGCTCACGCCGGTGCGCGCCAACGGTGGCACGCTCGCTTACGAGGTCGACGGTGTGGGCCACGTCCGCTTCGAGATCGACGCCGACGCGCGGCACCTGCCGGTCGCGCTCGCGTCGATGGTCGGCAAGTACGTGCGCGAGCTGTGGATGGAGCGTCAGAACCGCTTTTATCGCGGGCACGACGACACACTCTCCGACGTCAGCGGCTACCACGACCCGGTCACGGCCCGCTTCGTCGCGGCCAGCGCTCCGCTGCGATTGGCTCTCGCCATCGACGACGCCTGCTTCTTGCGCAAGAACGCCCGCAACATCGTCGAGCAGGCGCACGACACGCAGCTACCTTTGCTCTGACATGACCTGATACAGTTCGTTCCATGTCCATGAGCCTGCCGTCGGTCGCCTCGCTCGATCGCGCCGTCTCGGAAGCACGCCAGCACCCGCACGCACGCCCATTGGCTGCGCTGTGTTTCGACGTGCTCAGTGCCCAGGCCGAGTCGCGCGGGCTCAAGGCGGGGCCGGGTCGCCGAGGTGTGCGTGTGCGAGCGGCGGCCCATCGCGTGGTGCGCGCGCAGGCGGAGACGGCCGAGGGCAATCTCCTCACGGTCATCGAGCGCGGGCCGGACCGCTCTGCGCAGTGGGCGCTGATCGGCGCGTTTGCAGTGCGCGGCCTCGACGACAAGCTCGAAGAGGCCGGCACGGCGGAGCGGCGCGAGATCATCGAGCGCTTTGCGCGCCACGCCGACTGGCTCGAGCTCTCCACGTCGTACGCGCCTTACCGCTTCGTGAAGAGCTTGCTCGCCGAGGAGCACCAAGACGCGCTCATCGAGGCGCTCGAGGGGGTGGTGCTCGCGTCGTCCGACGGCCCGTCGCTCGCGGCGCACCGGGCGCGGGCCATGCTGCGCGTGCACGTGCTCACCACGCTCGATCGTCCGGGTGCGCGTGTTGCGCTCGGTCGGCTCGCCGAGACCACGCCCGACAGCTGGATCCGTGCGCTCGCGCAGCACGCGCTGGGTACCGAGCCGCTGCCCACCATCGACGGCTTCGAGGTCAAGGGCACCTGGGGGCGAGTGCCGCGCATCTCGTTCGTGCGCGTCATCTCTTATTTCGTGGGTTGGGCGCTGATCGCAGCAGTCGGTCGCTCGTTTGCGTACGGGTTGGGTCTCGAGCGAACGGGGCGAGTGCGGCTGGAGTCCAATGCGCTGCACGTGCGTCGCGAGACACGTTTGTTCGGTCGTACGTTGCGGGTGAGTGATGCGTCCTATGCGCTTCACGACGTGGCGTGCGCATTGCGCGAAGTGAGCATGCCAGCTTTCCAGGTCTTGTTTGGGGCGCTGGCGTTGGCGATCGGCGTGATTCTCGGCGTCGTCTGGCTGAGTGATGCAATCGCGCGTGGTGATCGCAGTCTGTTGATCGCTGCGGCGCTGGCCGTGGGGATCGGGGCGCTGCTGGATCTGTTGTTGGCTGGGTGGGGGCGCGTTCGTCGAGAGCGGGCTGGTTTTGAGCTGATTGTCGATCGAGAGCGTGTGGTCGCTCTTCGTCGTGTCGATCCTGAGCGGGCGCAGCGCATGGTTGAGCAGATTGCTCGGCGTAAGGCTTAGCTGTTCGATCTCGATCTCGATCTCGTTCCCGGGCTTTGTGGCCGTGGACGGGGGCCTTTGCTCGGCGGATCGTGCCCGGTGGCGGTGGAGCACGGTTGGGCCGGCCGCCTGCGGGGAGCATCTCTCCGTGCTCGCAAAGCCTGCGCGCGCAGAGACGCTCCCCCCCGGCGCAGGCCCGATTTTGCAAAGCCAAAATCGGGCGGGCACACGCTCTCCTCGACGGGATCCGGTTTGCCGGGGTCTCAGACGCGCGCTGGCGGCGGTGGGGTGGGGCCGATCCCGTTTGTTTTTTTGGGGGCGAGAAGTGCCGGAGCGCGTTGGGCGCGGAAAGACTCAGAGCATTCTTTCCACACCCAACGCGATGGGTCGCCCGTGCGAGGACGCAGCGGATGGGTGGTGGCTGAAGACGGTGAGGGGCCCGTGCAACTTGCCTCGTTGTTTTCGGCCCCTGTGCGCTAGTGCGCTCGTGCGCTCGTGTGCTCGTGTGCTCGTGTGCTCGTTCGCTTGCGCGCTTGCGCGCTTGCGTGGTCGCTGTGCTTGGTCTGTGCTCGTCGCGGTTGGTTGGGATGAGTTTGCCCGCCAAAACGCCAAAACTAGCCAAGGCGGGTTCTAGCTCACTGTGAGCAGAGCGGTTCTGCGGAGTCGGGACACCGGGTCAGGATGGGTGCGGTAAAGTTTGCCGATGAGCTTTCGACGTACCTGGGCGGGGCCGCTTCCACTTCGCAGGGGGCGCCCGCAGTCGTTGCTGCTGGCTGCTTTCTGCACCCTGTGCGCTTGCGTTGACGACCACATTGACGGGCCGGCGAACGATGGGGGCATGCCTGGTAAGGCCATCGACAGTGGGGACGTTGAGCAGCCGCTCGACGCAGGCGCGATGCAGGTCGACGCCGCACGGCCGGTGGACGCAGCGCAGCAGAAGGTGGTCACGGTGCTCGAACTCGGACACGTGCAGAGCATCCGTGATGTCTGGCTCTCCGGAGATCGCTTCTTGAGCCAGGACGTCGGTGGACACTGGATCCTCTGGGATGTTCCTGGGCACCGGATCATCGCGGACGGACAGGCTGCCACCAAGCCAGACGAAGAGTTCGTGTACGCGCCGAATATGCGCGGCCGCACGATGGCGATTCCGACCGCCAACGGCGTGGAGCTGCGCGACACGACCGACGCCAAGTTACTCGCTACCGTACGTATGCCTGCGGAGAATCTCTCGCCGGACGGTCTGTATGTGTGGCGTCAAAGCGCAGACTTCGTCGCCGCATTGTCGCGCACTGGCGAGATGCTCTGGGGCGGCGGGCTGCTCCCTGGCGCCAAGGTGTTTGCGGCGCCTGGAGAGATGCGTGTTGCCAACCCAGCGTCGAACTTTGCGGCGGCCACGGTCGAACGCAGGAGATTCGACGGCCCACTTGAGCGAGCAGAGTTCGTCGGCAATTTCGTGTCGTGGTTCGGGGATGGAGACCACTTCCTGGTGGACGGTCCACTGCTGGCAGAAGGCGAGCAGCAGTTTCTCGGCGTGTGCGATTTGATGGGCAAACTCGTGCGTAAGATCCCGAGCCCCACGGGGCTGGTGGCGGCAGGAGGATTTGGGCAGTGGGTTTGGGTCGCCTACCCGGATCCGACAGAAGGGGGCGTCGTCGCTTTCCACAACCTCGATGCAACGCGGGAGCCGCTCGTCCGCGCGGGCGGGCCGCCACTCGGGCTGCGCGAGGGGCTTCTGCTGATGTCTCGGGGCTGGGTGTTTTTCGACCTTCGCGGTCGCGAGCTCGTCGCCGGAGACAAGAACGTCTGGATTCCATCGCCGGTAGCATCGGGGGACCTACTCTCCGATCGATGGGTGCAGGCCGACTTTTGGCGGAGCGCCGTAGTCAGTCCTGGGGACGGCGGGTCGAGAACCCCAACGTTTGGCGTGGGACCGGTGTCTTGCCTGGCGGCTGCTCCCACTGGCCGTGTCGCCGTGAGCACTCACGATGATCTGATTCGGGTTTACGACGTTGGCGCGGACGGTGCGCACCCCCTGATCGAGATCCCGTCCATCGCTGCCACCGCGTGTGCGCTCAGTGACGACGGCAGCGTCCTTGCGACAATCGATAGTGGCGCACGGCTGCGTACCTATCGCCTGCCAGGAGGCACGCTCCTCAAGTTCTGGGACAAGCCCGGCCGGTCGTCGTCCGTCATCAACTTGTCGCGGGATGGCTCTCGTCTCTTTCACGATGAGTGCATGGATGGCGGCAAGTTCTCGTCACGAGTCTGCACTTCGTTTCTGACTTCTGCCGATGGCGCAGCGACGTTTGCGCTTCCGGTCCCAGACAGCATCACTGCGTACCAGAGCGTCTTGCTCTCCCCCAGCGGAAAACGCGCCGTGGTCGGTGGCGGCACCACCGCCACGGTCTACGAGGAGGGCGTGCAGATCGGTACG
The DNA here is from genome assembly GCA_041179425.1 of Pseudomonadota bacterium. Taxonomy (GTDB): domain Bacteria; phylum Myxococcota_A; class Polyangia; order Polyangiales; family DASUME01; genus DASUME01. Next base: position 9,346 of record JBEGTL010000287.1, read on the forward strand.
CTCGCAGCCTGGGTTCTGGGTTGGCTCGATGATACGCACCTGGTGATGCAGCAAAGCTTCGGCGATCCGTCCAACTTCGCGTCGTACACGTTCCAGGACCACGTGGTCGACACGGCAGGAACCGTCGTCGTCCAAGGCGGGCCAGACCGCACCCGCGGCTTCACGGGAACCACGCTCACACCGATCGACGAGCTCAAATTCTTCGAGAGCAGTCTCCCATTCCGCATGGCCAAGGATCCCTCCTACTGGCCGTCGACCGAGCCTTACATCACGGGAGTCTGGAGCCGAGCAGACCTGTCCCGCCTTTGGACCCCGTCACTGCCAGTCACCGGCTTCGCCGCGTACGCCGGCGGCCGTATCGTCTACCCGAGCGACAACCGGGTCGTCGCAGAACTCTGGCAGTAGAGTCTTGCTGCTTGTGGTGGTGGACATGGGGCTGGCGATCGGCGGTTCATGCTCGATGGCGTTGTAGATCGGCGTGGGCGGGGGGCCGCGGGGCCCCGCGGGGGCGGGCCCCCCGGGGCCACCCCCACCCCCCA
>JBEGTL010000288.1:0-9777 GCA_041179425.1 Pseudomonadota bacterium
GCGTGGCACCACAATCCCGAGTCGGCGGCGCTCGTCGACAAGCCTCGTGCTGCCTCCGTTTCCCGGCCTGGTGCACAGACCACGCAGCCATCCCCACCCCCGGCCGAGACGTTTCGCCCCCAGAGCGCGGCCCCCATCAACGCCGAAGCGGCGGCCAACACGGTCAGCATCAGCTTCACCGCGACCCCCGCCGAGACGCGCGTCGTGGTCGATGACGTGGTGCTCACGCTGCCTTTCAGCGGCACGTTTCAGAAGACCAAGGCGCTGCACCACCTCGAAGCCACGGCCGAAGGCTATCGCAGCGTCAAACAGTTCGTGGCCTTCGACCGCGACAAGCTCATCGAGATCACACTCGATCGTCAGAGCGTTCCGCGGCGTGCCAACGCGGTGTTCCAGCGCTTGATCGAGCGCGCCAACCAGACGGTCAAGCACAACCCCGACAAACCCGCGGCCCAAGCGCCAGCGCCTGCTCTGGAGCCGGTAAAAAAGCCGCGGCCCGCGGACTCGAGTCGTGTGCTCGAGGGCCCCAATCCCTACGAGAGCGACTGAACCTTACTTGGGTTCGTAGAGGTCGAAGCCGATCTCGGCGAGGATGCGTTTGGTGTCGACGCCGCGCTCCTTGGCGATCTCGAGCAGGCTTCGGTCGACCGGTCCGATCGACATGACGACTCATCCCCTCGTTCGAGCGAGCTCGCTGAGCTGCTCGCGATCGACACAGACCACGCCAGCCTTGGTGATCGACTCGGCGCGCTCGCGCGGCTCGTGCTCGAGGGCGAGTGCCGCATCGATGGCCTGCTCGAGGTCGTCGTACTCCTCGCTGTAGCGTCGCCCGTGCGTGAGGATGTGCAGGACGTAGGTGTCGGACGCGAACGAACTTGTCGGCATGGTGTTTCCGGGGCCCAGCCAGTAATCTAGTCGAAGGGCTGCCGCTCTGCGTGGAAACGGATCTAGCCAGGCCGAGCGGGACTCGGCCGCAGAAAACGAATGCTCAACCAACTCGTCTCGCTGGCCTTTCAAGCGGGCACTCCCGTCGCTCTCCTGCTCGCCATCGCCGCGCGTGCCGTGGTCATGTCGAGCGCCAAGGGCAGCGAGCCGCGCGCGCGCTTTCGTTTTGCGTTCTCCATCTTCATCATCCACACGACCCTGCTGCTGGCCGCTTTTGGGCTCGCCGGCCTCAAGGTGAGCTTGGCCGACGGCGCGCGCGTGGGCGCGGTCCTCAGCGGTACGTTGGCGAGCGTCACGCTCGGCAGCTTGGTCGTGTTCGAGGGCCTCATGCGCCGCGTGCGCCCGGGCCTGCCGCAGATCGTGCCCGACTTGGCCACCATGATCGCGGCCTTTGTCGGCCTCATGCACACCTCGTCGCAGCTCGGCTTCGAGATCTCGGGCGTGATTGCCACCAGCGCCGTGCTCACCGCCGTCATCGGTCTCGCGCTGCAAGACACGCTCGGCAACGCGCTCGGCGGCCTCGCGCTCCAGCTCGACCGCTCCATCAAGGTCGGTGACTGGGTTCGGCTGGGCGACGTCACCGGTCGCGTCTCCGAGATCCACTGGCGCTACACCGCTGTCGAGACGCGCAACTGGGAGACCGTGATCGTCCCCAACAGCGTGCTCATGCGTTCGCAGGTGATCGTGCTCGGTCGGCGCGGCGGGCAGCCGGTGCAGTGGCGCCGCTGGGTCCACTTTCAGGTCGACTTTCGTACGTCCCCCAGCGACGTCATCCAGGTCATCGAGCGCGCGCTGCACGCGCAGACCATCCCCAACGTCGCCACGCAGCCGGCGCCCAACTGCATCGCGGTCGACTTTCAGGAGAGTCAGACGCGCTACGCCGTGCGCTACTGGCTGACCAACCTGGTGATCAGCGATCAGACCGACAGTCTGGTCAGAAACCGCATCTTTTACGCGCTGGCACGCGCTCGTATCGGCCTGGCCATCCCGGCGCAGACGTTGTTCGTCACGCCCGACGATCAGGCGCGCCACGCCCAAAAACGAGAGACCGAGCACAATCGCCGGGTGGTGGCGCTGCGGCACATCGACCTGTTCGCGGGCCTCAACGACGGCGACCTCAACGAGCTCGCCGATCGCCTCGAGCGTGCACCGTTTGCACGCGGCGAGACCATCACGCGCGAAGGCGCCGACGCGCACCACCTGTACATCATCCTGTCAGGCTCAGTCTCGGTGCGCGTGGGCGGACTCGAAGAAAAACGCGAAGTGGGCAAGCTGGGCGCAGGCGACTTTTTTGGAGAGATGGCGCTGCTCACGGGCGAGCGCCGCAGTGCGAGCTGTGTTGCGCTCGACGAGGTCGACTGCTACCGGCTCGATGCCGAGGCCTTCCGCAGTCTGCTCGGCCGCCACCCCGATCTGGCCAACCGTGTCGCGCAGGTGCTCGCCGATCGCGAGACGGGCTTGGTCGCCGCCAAAGATCGGCTGGGCTCCGAGCAGCGCGAGCTCATGCGCGCGCAAAAAGAGCGCGTCCTCGTGCGCAAGATTCGCGACTTTTTCGAGCTCGACTAACGAGCCGCAGGGCGTCGCGCGTCGCGCGTCAGCCGCGCGCGCTCTGCTGTCTGCTGCGGCCGGCCCACTCGAGCAGCAGCGCGGGGATGTCTTTGAGTGGGGTCGCCTCGTCTGCTGCGCCGAGCTCGTATGCGGCGCCGGGCATGCCCCACACCGCCGAGCTCTCGCGATCTTGCACGAACGTTCGCGCGCGGGCCTGGCGCATGCGCAGCAAGCCCTTGGCGCCGTCGGCTCCCATCCCGGTGAGCAGACCTCCGAGTGCGTTGCCGGCCGCGCAGGTGGCGGTTCATCCCTTTGCCAATCTGACGAACGAAGCCGGCCATCGAGCGCGAGATCGCCTGCATCTGACCCTGGAAGTTCAGGGCGGCTTGTTTCTGCGCGGTGATGTCGAGCGCGTACTTCACGACCTTGTACGGCTTGTCGTTGACGTCGACGATCGGACTGTACGAGGCCTGGATGAACACCTCTTTGCCGCCCTTGCCCACGCGCCGAAACTCCGCCGTCTGCGCCGTGCCGGCGCGCAGCTACGAAGGTACGTCGGGGATTGCGAACGACTTTTGCAGACGCACGATCTCCGTCACGTACGCGACGGGTACGGCGTACTCCTCTCCGGCGACGTGGAACGTCAGAAAGGTGTGCTCGCCGTTGCTGGTGTCGTCGTCGGTATCGAGCTCATCCAAAGACATGCGTGATCGCCTCGAGGCTCTAGCTGCGGATCGGCCGCTCGCACGCGCATGGATGCGCCCCCCGGCGCCTCCCTGCTCTGCCCCGATACGACCGGGGCACGGTGGAACTTGAGTCGATCCTGTCATGATTTTGAGACGTCCATGCACGTGGCTTCGTGGTGCTAGCGGGCATGCTCCAAAGATCGGAACGGACGTCTGCTGCGAACCAGCCTCGTCATTTCGTGGTATTGCGACGGAATGTCCCGTGCAGCCGCGCGCTGCCAACCGAGGAGACGAGCATGCGCTATGCAGTGCCTGAGCGAGTGCGTGAGGGCGCAGCCACCCCGCTTCGCGACCTACCCAGCTACCAGGCCAGCTACGATCAGGCCGCCGCCGATCCCAGCCGCTTCTGGCTCGAGATCGCCAAAGAACGCATCGCGTGGCGGCGGGCGCCTAGCGTCGGGCTCGCGGGCAGTTTTGCGCAGATCGTGGAAAAACCACTCAGCTGGTTTGCCGACGGTGAGCTCAACGTCAGCGAGTCCTGTGTCGATCGCCATTTGGCTACACGCGCCGACAAGACCGCCATCTTGTGGGAGGGTGATCAGCCGGGCGACGTGCGCCGCATCAGCTATCGCCAGCTCCACGCGGAGGTGTGCAAAGCAGCCAACGCGCTGGCAGCGCTGGGTGTGAGCAAGGGCGACCGCGTCGTGCTGTACATGGGCATGGTGCCGGAGGCCGCCATCGCGATGCTTGCCTGCGCACGTCTCGGTGCGGTGCACTCGGTGGTGTTTGGGGGCTTCTCGGCCGAGGCGCTGCGCGATCGCATTCACGACTCGGGTGCGCGCGTGGTCATCACGCAAGACGTCGGATTGCGCGGCGGCAAAAAGGTGCCGCTCAAGGCGACGGTCGACGCGGCTGTCGCGCAGAGTCCCGCCATCGAAAACGTGCTGGTCGTCAAACGAACCGACGACCAAGTCGCGTGGTCGGCAGGTCGCGACGTGTGGTGGCACGACGCGCTCGCCAGAGCAGACAGAACGCACGAGGCGGTGTCTGTCTCGGCCGAGCACCCGCTGTTCATCCTGTACACGTCCGGCTCCACCGGGCGTCCCAAGGGCCTCGTGCACACCAGCGGCGGCTACATCACCTTCGCCAGCTACACGCACGCGACGGTGTTCGACCTGCGCGAGTCCGACGTCTACGCGTGCGTGGCCGACGTCGGCTGGATCACGGGTCACAGCTACATCGTCTACGGGCCGCTCGCCAACGGTGCGACCACGCTCATGTTCGAGTCTGTGCCCACGTTTCCAGACGCGGGGCGCTACTGGGACATGGTCGAGCGACACAAGATCAGCATCTTCTACGGTGCACCCACCGCGCTGCGCACGCTGGCCGCCGAAAGTGTCGACTTTGTGCGTCGATACGATCGTTCCACTTTGCGTGTGCTCGGCACCGTGGGTGAACCCATCAATCCCGATGCGTGGCGCTGGTATTACGACGTGGTGGGCGAGGGCCGCTGCACGGTCGTCGACACCTGGTGGCAGACCGAGACGGGCGGCATCGCCATCAGCCCCATCGCACCGGCAACGCCCACCAAGCCCGGCTCCGCAACGCGCCCGCTGCCGGGCATCGTGCCGTCGTTGCGCACGCCCGAGGGCAAGCTCGTCGAAGGGGAAGGCGAGGGCCTGTTGTGCCTCGACCGCGAGTGGCCAGGCCAGGCGCGCACGGTCTACAACGACCACGAGCGCTTCGTCGCCACGTACTTCAGCCAGATCCCGGGGCTCTACTTCACCGGCGACGGTGCGCGCCGCGACGGAGACGGCGACTACTGGATCACTGGCCGCGTCGACGACGTGATCAACGTAGCCGGCCACCGCATGGGCACCGCCGAGTTCGAGTCTGCCGTCGCATCCGTGGCCACGGTGGCCGAGGTCGCAGTGGTCGGCTACCCGCACGAGCGCAAAGGGCAGGGTGTGTACGCGTTCGTCGTCGCGCAGCACGGCAAGGAGGTCGAGGCGTCTGCCCTCGACGCCGCCTGCCGCAACCTCATCGGCGCGCACGCCAAGCTCGACATCCTCAAGATCGTCCCCGGCTTGCCCAAGACCCGCTCCGGCAAGGTCATGCGCCGCATCCTGCGCAAGCTGGCCGAGGGCACCGACGACCAGCTAGGCGACCTCAGCACCTTGTCCGACCCAGGCCTCGTCGACTCGCTACGCGCCATCTGCAAGGCGTAAAACAGGGGCGGCTGGAGCCGCTGTTTTGTTTATCTGGTGTCCAAAAAGAAAAACGGCGGCAGTGCATCGCACCGCCGCCGTCTCTCGTTCAGACCCTCAGGTCAGTCTGACTATTGGCCCAAGCAGGCGCTGCCGCCGTGGGCGACGCCGCCCCATGCGCCCGAGTCCTTCAGTGCGCCCTTGGGATAGGCGAACGTGAAGTTGTAGCACATCTCCTGGCCCGTACTCTCGCCGAAGGCCATCGGCTTGTCGTACGTGCACTCGGTGGTGAGCGAGTCGCCGGGGTTGATGACGACGTTCTTCAGGTAGTGGTGCTGATCGTTGAAGTCGAAGGGCTCGTCGTGGAGCATCTCGTCTTTTCCACCCTTGCGGTGGATGACGGTCTTCATGTGCGTACCGGCGACGTGCATGTGCGGCTGGACGCCCAAGATGTGGACCGGCGCGGTGTTCTCCGGGACGCACTCGCCAACCCACTTCGTGGACGGCACGAGCAGCTGGTCGTAGCCGAGCCACGAGATGCCCGCGATGTTGGTGGGCTTTTCTTTCGCGACGCAGACCTCGACGCCCGACGCGTCTTCGGCGGCCGGATCGCTGCTGTTGTAGTGCATCTCGACCGTGTAGGACGTGGTGCCGGGCAGCTCGAAGCCGACGCTCTCCTTGGTTGCCTCACGCAGGTCGAGGGGGCTACCGCCCGGCGCCCAGCCGTACACCAGCTGACCGTCCGGATGTGCACCGCTCGAGCCGGACGAGCCGGGAGCCTTGTTCGAGGAGTCTTGGAACAACAGGAAGTGATGGAGCGCCTTCTTGTTGCCGATGATCGGGATGAAGCGGATGCCGTACGCGGTGCCCGTCCAAGGAGCCTTGAACGTGAAGTTGACGTACTTGTCGACTGCGTTGCCGACCTTGTACTGCATGTTGGTGCCGCCGCCGAACGCGGTGAGCTTGAAGCAGTCGAGACCCTCGGTGCTGAGGCCCGAGCCGTCGGCGACGCCATCGCCCACGCCGAGGTCGTCGCCCGCGGTGCCGCCGGTGGTCGGGCCGCACTTGTCCGCAGAACCCGGCGCGCCTGCCGCGAGCCACTTGTTGAGCGTGGCCAGCTGCACGGCGGTGAGCTTCTTGCCATTGGAGGGCGGCATCGCCTTCTTGGGGTCGGGCTCGTTGATGCGGTCCTTGGTCACGGACACCAAGCCGACGCTCTTGGTGGACTTGCCCTGGAAGTCTTCGAGGGTGACCAGCGACACGGGCGCGCCGAAGGCGGTCTCGGTGCCATGGCACTGCGAGCAGTTGCTCTTCAGGATCTCGGCGACGTCGCACGGGACCGACTTGCCGCCGGCGCCCCCGCCAGTGGCCGGCGTGCTGCCGCCAGCGTCCTTCGTGGGGTTGGCGGTGGTGGTGCTCCCGGCGTCCTTCTTGGCGCCCGCATCGGTCTTGCCCGCGTCCTTGACCGGTTTGGCCGTGTCGTCGTCGTCGCCGTCGCCGCCCTTGTCACCCGATTCAGGATCGGTGGGGGAGGGAGCGTCTGAACCACAACCCACGAGGCCCAAGAGCAAGGCCACCAATACGAGTCCGGTCTGCGGAGAAGCTAACTTCATTGCTCTGTCTTTCATGAGGGTCTCTCCAAGCAAGCAGGTGAGCGGCCAAGACGAAGAAGGCACCCACACCTCAGGTGTCACGGTGCTCAGACTATAGGGGACGTAGAAGCGCATCTCGTTGACCCGACGCGACCAACAACAGACTCTTTGTACCTCGCGCGGCCAGGCTGAACGGAATCGTCCTTCGAAACTAGATTTGCTTGCAAAGTGTGCACGATCGACGACCTTTTCGCTCAATACAAGGTTCGTCGACGCAGTTGCGATTGGCCGTCCAGCCCCCGCTGCCGCTCCTCGACCAGACGTAAGGTGGGGCACATCGGCAGGCTGGACCAGTCTGGATCAGGGCTGACGAGCTGACGCGAAGGAGTCACCCGGATCGGCACTTCGCGCGCATATTTGGGCACCACGGGCTGTGGAACGATCGTTCCGTGTTTGCTCACGCCAGCTGGCGCGCCAGGTCATGTAAGCCCGTGTGCTCGCAGTGGCTCGGCCTGGCGACAGGCCCTACCGATCTTCGACGCGTTCGGTGAGCTTGCGAGCGCGACGGCGCCGCGGCGTGCAGATCTTTTCGCGGCCCGCTGCGTTGAAGAGAGGAGGAGGCACTCTCACATGACGTACCGGTTGCCCATCTCGTGGTTTTACTCGCTGCTGGCTTCGCTCGTGGCACTCGTTTCGTGCGCCGTGCCACAGCGCGCCGAGTCGCAAGCGCTGCGCGCCCAGGCCGCGTCGTACGAGCTGGAGGTGTTGGTCGACGGGGCGCCGGCTCGGACGTACCAGCACGCTGGGGAGACTCACATGTTGGGGGAGCAGGGCAGTCGTTACGTCCTGCGCGTGCACAACCACTCCGGACGACGCATCGAGGCCGTGGTGTCGGTCGATGGTCTCGACGTCATCGACGGCAAGCCGGGCGACTTTGCAAACAAGCGCGGCTACCTCGTGCCCGCCTACGGATTCGTGGACATCGATGGCTGGCGGCTGAGTGATCGCGAAGCCGCGGCCTTTCGGTTTGCACCCATCGGAGACTCGTACGCCGCCAAGACCGGCACCGCGCGCAACGTGGGGGTGATTGGCGTCGCCGTGTTCCCCGAGCGGATCGTGCGCGCGCCTCGCCCGGTGTACTCGCCCTATCGTCGCGAGCAGTACGAGCCTGAGTTCTCGCGTGTGCCCAGCACCGGCGCCTACGACGATGCGCCTCGCGCCGAAGACAAGGCCGAGCAGGCGCGACCTGCGCCCGCCGCCGCGCCGCTGGGGAGCGCGGGTCGGGGTGCCTCCGCCGACACAACGAGTGCAGAGGCTGCGCCCATGAAGCGCCGCTCGCGGAGTGGTCTCGGCACCGAGTTTGGGGAGGCCATGTCTTCGCACATCGAGCATGTCGCGTTCGTCCGCGCGCACCCCACGCGCCCTTCGTCCGTGCTTGGCGCACGCTACAACGACTGCGCGGGTCTGTACGCTCTCGGCATCGACGTAGACGGGCGCGAACAACCCTCAGACCTCGCGCTGCGGCAGTCGGCCAATCCGTTCCCCTCGCAGCACTACGCCCGGCCGCCAGCGGATTGGCGTCGCGACTGAGTGATGTGCGAAAGTCGGTTCCGTGCGCTCCAACGAGGCTCTCATGATTGCCTACCAGCAGGGGGACGTCGCGGCGTTCGCCGAGCTCGTCGCGCGCCACGAGAAGCCGCTGTGGAACTTTTTGCGCCGCTTCGTGCGCGACCCCGCCACCGCCGAAGACCTGCAGCAAGAGACGTTCATGCGCGTGGTAAAGGGCAAGAACGAGTGGAAGGCAAACTCCAAGTTTTCCACCTGGCTCTACACCATCGGCCGCAACCTGTGTGTCGACCACGCTCGTCGCGCGGTGCATCGCAAGGCCGTCTCCCTCGATGGGCAGAGCGCAGCGAGCAGCGACGCAGACGACCCGCGGCTGCACGATCAGCTGTCTGGTGCGGACCCTGGGGGCGAGCGTCAGGCGCTCGATCGGGAGCTTGGGCAGCGCCTCGATCGCGCCATCGCCGCGCTGCCCGAGCCGCAGCGCGAGGTGTTCGTGATGCGCGAGCTGCTCGACCTGCCGTTCGCCGAAATTGCACTTGCCGTCGGCGCCAGTGAGCCCACCGTAAAGAGCCGCATGCGCTACGCGCTCGAGCGGTTGCGCAGCGAGCTCGGCGCGCTGCACGACAACCGCGTGAGCGCCGAGGTGTTGCCATGACGCTCTCCGTCGAACGTTTTCGCGATCAGCTGGTGGGCTACCTGTACGGGGAGCTCGAGGGCGAGTCGCTGCACGAGTTCGAGGCCAGCCTGCGCGCGTCCGAGCAGTATCGAAGCGAACTTGCGACTATGCAGGAGACGCTGCGATTGTCGCGCGACGGCCTTGCTGCGCTGCGCGAGAGCGATCGCGCGCCGCCGTCGCGGGTGAGCCGCGCGGTGTTGGCCGCCGCCGCCGAACAGCTGCGCGAGCGCGCTTCGGATCGAGAGCGCGAGACCTCCAGCTTTTGGGTGTTTTTGCGCACGCCGTGGCTCTTGCCGACGCTGGGCGTAGCGGCCGCGGTGTCCGTCGTGGTGCTGTACAAACCGGTCGAGTCTCCCAAGCTGCCGGAGTATCAGACGCCTGTGGAGGAGCAGAGGGAGCAGCGCGAGCCCGCCGGCGCCGCGCCGTCTCCAGACCTGAGTAGGTTGGGGGCGCCGGCTCCGAGCGCGGAGCCCGTGGAGGCGCCGGCGGGGCGGGCTGCCTCGAGCGGCGCATTTGCGGAGGGCTCTGCCCCCGTCGGGTCTGCGGCCATGGAGCAC
>JBEGTL010000289.1:0-9730 GCA_041179425.1 Pseudomonadota bacterium
ATGTCAGGCGTGGTGCACGTGCGCTAGCTGCGCCGCGCGCGTACGCTCGACGCGACGACGCGGTGCTCGCCCACGAGCTCGGCGCGGAGTATGATGTTCGGCTCGATCGCGAGCTGATGCGATTCGAGTCCCCCACACCATGAACGCGAACCAAGCTCGTTGGATCTTGTGCGCTGCCGCGCTGATTGGTTGCCAGCGAGTGTCGCCCTATCAACGCGAAACGCTCGCGCGCCCAGACATGCAGTTCGGTTCCAACGCTGCGCTGCTCAACGGCGAGCAACATGCGCAGGCATATCGAGAGGGATCGAGCGGAGGCGGCGAGGCGCACGGCGGAGGCTGCGGATGCAACTGACCGCCACGCGACAACGTGTCGCACGTGAGGTGGCACGTACCGTATCGTGCGAGTCCGCTCGCTGGGGTTGTGCCCCCAAACGAGCAGGGGTCAGTCTAGTCGTAGGCCGACCAAGCCGGTCAGTTCGAGCGCGCTCACCTGCGTGAGCCCGACGAATTCGAGATAGTTGAAGTATGTGTACGCTGCGCGCAGTGCCAGCGACAGCACGAACCGGCTGCCGTCGGACCTGAGGTCCTGTGCGTAGCTCAGCCCGATCTGGTGTGCGAGGAACTTGGACAGCTCGCGATCGCGCGTGACGTAGGCCGCCTGCGCCGCGGCATCAAGGTAGCGTTCCTGATAGAAGTCCGCCTTACCTTGGGTGTAATAGCGGTAGCTGAGTGCGATGGTGGCCCCCTCGCGCGGCAGCCAGCTGAGTTCGGGCGACAACGTGTGCGACAGCACGCCCCAATTGTCGAAATAGAAGCGGTATTGCAGTCCGAGTGAGAAGTTTGCGCCGAGTGCGCGTTTGCCACGAACGACCAATGCTTGCCGCGTGCGCTGATCGGGCACGTACTCCGGCACGCACAGGGGCGCGAGGCTCGCGCAGGTGCCCGCGCCTCCGATCGCGACATGGCGATATGGACTGGCTTGATAGCCGAGCACCTCGGTCGCGTCCCATGCGAGTTGGATCACCGTCTCACGATCGAGGACCTGGCTGAGCGACGCGCGGATGCCGAAGCTCTGCTGCGGCTCGCGAAAGAGCTGATCGCCGGCGCGGCCGACGGTGTCGAGCGCGCCAAAAATAGCGACGTCCAAGGTGGTGTTGCGCTGCGCCAGATCGATCGTCGCGCCGAGCAGCGCCGCGTTCGACCAGTAGTCGGGCTCGCGCGAGTAGCGATAGCCGGCGCGCAGGGTCGTGTCGCCGAGCACGTAGGCAGCGCCTGCATTGACCTCGTGCCGAACCTCATGGACTGCGCGCGTGGCGGCAGTGACAATGTCGACGGAAGCGCTCGTCCATGCGTCCACGGCGTAGCTCGCCTCGAGCGTGGCATCTGCACTGGCGCGTGCGCTGACCTGTGTACGTGGAGACCAAACGGTGGTGGAGTTGCTGTCGGTGCGGGTGTAGAGCGTCGTGACCGCGCGGCCGATACCGGCCTCCTCCTGCGCTTCTGCACGGCCCCGCGAAAGCAGCGCCAAGCACACTGCGAACACACCGTAACAAAGTAGACTGCGGGACACGAGGCGCGGAGCTTACTCGAATCAACCCCTCGTGGGTCGCGTGCTGCGGCATCATGCCGCATGCGCAGACGCCCACGGCACGCGGAAGCGGATCTCTACAGCACACTTGCGATGCGACAGGGCGTGCATGCGGTCTCGGCGCGGCTGCGACACCATGCCGCAGCGTGTGCTCTTGCAGAGAGAGGCAGAGGGGTGCAACAAGTCGGCTTCTACACGCGATGATGGAGAAACTGATGAAAGCCGTGCCCGACACCCGCCGTTCCGACGCTAGCTCGCAGACACCGGCTCGACGGTCGCACCTCTTGCGAGCGGCGATGTCCGGGCTGCTCGCGGCCAGCGCCGTCGGCTGCCCGAGCGAGGATGACGATACTCCGAACGCGGTAGACGCCGGCACGGGTGCGCTCAGCGAGCAGGAGCTCAAGGCGCTGTGCTCGGACATGGTGCAGGGAGCCGTGCAGAGCGGCAAGAGCTCTGTGGACCTCAACACAGCGTGCGTCGACAAGGTCAACGCCGCGCAGACCGGTGCTGCAGCGATGTGCACCGCGCAGCTGAACGATGCCGGCGTCGCTTGTGCGGCCGAACAGCAGAAGGTGGCGGATCAGGTCAAGACGGCGGAGGGGCAGGTCACGTCGCTCACGGCCGCGTGCGAGCCTCTGATCGGGACGACGAAGAGCAAGACCAAAACCCAGACGCAGAAGGAATATAAGTTCGCGGAGCTGACCAAGCTGTGCGATGACCGCGGTGGCTACACCCAGGTCGCGGCGGGCTGCGGCGGCCACAACGTGTGCAAGGGCTTCTCGTACGGCGACTGGGGCCCCGGTGCCGCCATGTTGACTGAGAACTCTTGCGCCGGCTCCAACGCGTGCCTCGGCATTTTGTGCGTGGAAACCGCGAAGGACCAAAAGCGCGATCCCAAGGCCATGTACGAGCTCGAGTTTCCCGACCCGGGCCCGCACCATTGCATCTCGTGCCACGCCCCCCACGACGCCGCCAACAATCCCATCAAGACCAGCTTCGTCGTGTACAACTACGAGGCCGGCGACGACCCCTATTCTGGTGCCCAGCTCACGCTAGACAACTGGAAGGTCAAGCACACGGCAGCGTATCAGGAGCGTGTGGTAGCGTTTGGCGCGAGCGGTGTCTTACCGACCGGAACCGCGTACAACCACATGGCGGGCTACGCCAAGTACCTTTCGCGAAATGAGATCGCGGCCCTGGTTCAATATATCCGCAACGATCTCACGCCAGTGATCATGACGGTCAAGACGAAGGATCCGTAGTCGCGCTGAACTCGCGGGCGTCGCACTCGACGGCGCGGTCGTTCTCAGCTTGCTCGCTGAGCGAAACGTCTCGGCAAGATCCGCTCAAGGAGCTCGAGTAGTCATGCAGCGAAGTACTTTGGCGCTCCTCATTGTTGCGCAGACCCTGGCCGGTTGTGGCGACGACGAGCCAAGCGCTCACGGCGATGGGGGGCGCGGTGACGGCGGGTCGCAGGACGCAGGTGTGCGTCCCGACATGGATGCGTCGACGAGTCCCCCAAGCGGCTTGGACGCGGGCGCCGTGCCCGATGGCGCGGTCAACGATGCCGCGCTCTCACCCGCTGACGCGGGCCCGAAGATGCAGCCCGTCACGATCCGCTTCGCGGGACGCGTCGGAACAGCCGAGTTTGCGTGTGGAACGCGCTATCCGAATCAAGGCTCCACCGCGGCCACGATCACGCCGGTGGATTTTCGCTTCTTCGTTCAAGATCTCAAGCTCCTCACGCCGAGCGGCGAGGAAGTGCCGGTGGCAATTGACAGGCGCGATCCGTGGCAGGCCGAGGGCGTCGCGCTGATCGACCTCGAGAACTCGACGGGTTCGTGTCTCGCAACACCTGGGACGAACCGCGAGATCACGGGCCGTGTGCCGGAGGGGTCTTACGTCGGCATACGATTTGCGAACGGAGTGCCCGAGAGCCTGAATCACGGGGAACTCACCGCGCTGCCGCCCGTTTTGCAGAGCCCCGGCATGCAATGGAGCTGGCTGTTGGGGTTTCGTTTCGTCAAAGCCGAAGTGCAGCAGGTGCTGGAGGGCAGGGCCGATGCAGGTGCGCCCGCGGGCACCGATGCCGGGGCCGACGCCGCTGTGCGTATGGTTCCTGGCTTTGCTTTGGTTCACACCGGTGCGGTGGGTTGCAGCGGCAACGTCAGCCTCGGCAACGTGCAGTGCAGCAAACCGAACCGCAACGCAGTGCGCCTCGATGGCTTCAATCCAGACCGCAACGTCATCGCGGTCGACCTCGGCGCGCTATTCGGGGCGAGCGACCTCACGAAAGACGAACAGTGCCACAGCGGGGCGGAGAGCTGTGCGCCGATGGCTCGCCTCGGAATCGACGACGACACTGGACTTCCGCTGGCAGACCAGAAGGTTTATCGAGTGGAATGAGCGAGCGCCCAGGCCGTCGCAAGGTAGAAGCAGGCCGTCTATGGACCGCATAAAAGTGTGCCGCCAAGCTGCAGTGCTCTTTGTCGCGCTGGGTGGTTGCGGATATCCGGAGGCAACGCGCGAGGCCAGCGAGCCCGACTACGACACCTTCGCGAGCGACGTGTATCCGGTGCTGCTGCGGGACTGCGGCTCTCCTGCCTGCCATGGCACCCACGAGCGGTTCTTCCAGGTGTTCGGACCAGGCCGAGCGAGGCTGTCTGCAGACAGTAAGCCTCACGATCCGTCCACGGCGCAGGAGCGTGCGCTCACGTACACGCGCACACGCTCGATGTTGATCGATCCGAAGGGAGTCGAGCATTCGCCCCTCTTACGCAAGCCGCTCGCCCGCGCGGCGGGTGGCCCCGAACACGGCGGTGACGATGCGTGGGGACGCGGCGTGTATGCGTCGGGAGACGACCCCGGCTATCTCGCGATTCGCAGCTGGGCGCTGGCGATGACCCACTCGCTGAGCGAATGAGACGAACCGTGCAGCAACGCCTACTCGCCTGCGTACACCAGCTCCACGTTTTCGAAGGAGGGTGTGTTGGCGGGGGCGATGGTCTGCGGCGCAGACCCCTTCATGAACGGCAAATCGAGCACTTCGCCTGGTCCGTTTTGGTCGGTTGCTTCTAGCATGACGTGGTAGGTCCCGTCCGGGATCGCCTCGCCGAGAGCGTTCTTGAGGTTCCACGTGAGCACATGCTCTTCGCGCTCGGTGAGCGTGGCGGAGGTGACGGCGTCGACGGTGTTGCCGTCGCGGTTGGCAACCACGTAGCGCGAGAGATAGCGGAGGGTCTGCGTCGCCCAGACCGCGAGGGTCTTCACCCATTTTCCCTGCTCGTCTTGGACCCACACTGCGCCCGCGTACTTCGGCGCAAACGCGCCGCCGAGTGGATGCGTGGTCACACGAAGTCGAAAACTAGGGCCGCTCGGAGCTTGCACGACCACGTCTTCGGCGGCGTCTGCAAACGGTTGCGGCATCGGTCCGCTGTCGAGCGGGGGCTGCGCGGCGTCCCACCCTTCGACTGCGGCACCGACCTGAAACGTGACCGGGCCCATCGACCGCGGCTGACCGGGGTCGAGCAGCGACTCGTGATCGCACGACGCGAGCAAACAAGCGGCGAGGTAGAGCCAAGGCCATGGCCGTCTTCGCCTCGACCGTCGCCCGCGCAGGAGGAGCAGCCCCAGCGCCAGCACACCAGCGAATGACGGCAAGCTCGCGCTTCGCGCGCTCGGCGCAGCGCTGCAGCCATGGTTCATGGCTTCTGCAGACGCTGAGCCGAAGGGCGGTACGGAGTTCACGAAACTCGTGACGCCGTCCCCCCCGACATCACCCTTCTGGTTCGACACAACCACCGAGCCCGCGAGCCACACGAGGCCGACGTTGGCTTTCGGAGCCGTCCACTGCACGCGCACCGCCGATGCACCGCAGACGCCGGCTCCGGCAATGGCGCGCCCATCTACCGTGTGCATCAATTTCGTCGCGAGCAAGCGTTGGCTGTGCGGCTCGCACAGCTCGTCGTCACGAACGGCGTAGGCGGGTGGCAAGGCCAGCGTGCCGGCAGGTCCGCCGTGCTCATCGGTGACCTCGAGCGTCGCGCCGACGTCGCCGAGGGCTGGTGACCAGGTCACGGCGAGCTCATAGGTGGCGCCGGGTACGTAGCGCGCCGGCAGGCCCGCCACGTCCACGCCGGGCGGCTGCCCGCCGCTGTGGCAGGTACTACAAGTTTGTCCGTCGGCGGGCGAGCCGGTGAAAAATCGCCCGCCGCCACCGCCCTCCAACGCAGGAGCCGCAAAGTCGGCTGGATCATAAAAGGCATACGAGCCCGTGGGAACGGCGAGCACGACGAGAAACCAGACAACGTTCACCGCGCCGCCCAGCCATGCGCGCTCGCGCAGAGACCGAAGTGGCGCGACCCCGTCTCCGCGAGGAGGGTGCACGCGGGAAGATCGCGAACGACAAATCAACGAAAACACGGCTCCGAGCCGGGACGATAGCGCGCTCACACTCGCGAGGTGGCCTGCGGCGCGGTCGATGCGACAATAAGCCGCATGCCGCTGCGCAGAACCCCTGAAAAGCTGACCCCTTGCCGTGCAAGAAAAGACTCGACCTGTGACGTCGCTCGCCCGTGATGCCCTCGGGCTGGGGCTGCGTATCCCGCACTATGCCTACCTGTTCGAGAACGAACCGGCGGTCGACTACTTCGAGATCATCAGCGAGAACTTCCTCGGCGACGCAGCGCCCCCGCAGCAGAACCTCGCGCGTGTGCAGGCGCGCTATCCACTGGTGCTCCACGGAGTCAGCCTGAACCTGCTCGGGCACGAGCCGCTCGACGAGCACTATCTCGACGCGGTCTGCCGGCTCGCCGATCGCGTGGGCGCTGCCTTCGTCACAGACCACCTGTGCTGGACGGGAGCGCACGGCGTGCAGCATCACGACTTGTTGCCGATGCCCTACACGCCGGCGCTCGTGGAGTACGCAGCCGAGCGAGCGTATGCCGTGCAGCGCCGTCTGGGCAGGCCGTTTGGTCTCGAGAACTTATCGAGCTACGTGGAGTTCGAGGAGTCCACCCTGAGCGAGCAGGAGTTCTACACGCGCGTCGTACGGGAGGCTGGTTGCCACTTCATGCTCGACATCAACAACGTGTACGTGTCGAGTGAGAACCACGGGTTCGACCCGCTCGAGTATCTGCGGGCCATCGACTACTCGCGTGTGCTGCAGGTGCACCTCGCCGGTCACACGCGCGAGCCCAGCGGCCTGATCATCGACACCCACGATCATCCGATCTGCGACGAGGTCTGGCAGCTGTATGCCGCGGCGTGGAAGCTCGGCGGGCCCTTTCCGACCATGATCGAGTGGGATGATGCCATCCCTCCCATGCCCGAGGTGCTGGCGGAGCTCGAGCGTGCACGCAGGGTGCGCGCGTGAGCTCGCCGGAAACGGAGAAATGGCTGGCAGCCATGCAAGCGCGCTTCAGCGGTGTGCTCCGTACGCCGCTCGATCATAGTGGGGGTCGGCTGCGCGCCAACCCCACGCGCTATCCCGATGCAGCCCGCGCCGACATCAAGCCGAGTGCACAGCTGACGAACGGCGAACGCCTGAGCGTCTACCACCGTCAATACTGGATGCGCCTGTTCAACGTGCTGCATGCGCAGTACCCGCTGACGATGCGCCTCGTCGGCCCGTGGTTCTTCAACCAGTACGCGACGCGGTTCTTGCTCGCCCGCCCGCCTCGCCAGCACGACCTCGGAGAGATTGCGGAAGGCTTCGATGAGTTCCTGGCTGGCGCGCTGAAAGCGGATCCCGTGCGGCACGCGCCGCGTGGCCCCACGCTCCCGCGCGCGGCGCTGCTCGAGTCCGCCAGGCTGGACGCGACCTACCGGCGCGTGTTCCTCGCGCCCGAGGAGCCGGCGTTTCGCGTGTCAGCGCAGGAGGAGGCGGACCTGCCCTCGCGTCGCTTGCGCTTCTCGCGCGCGGTCGCGCTCGTGACTGAATACTGGCCGCTGCTGGAGCTGCGCGGGCATGTCTTGCGCGCGCCGGGCGAGACGGCGGTCGCGCTGCCCGCGAGGCTCGCACAGCCCAAACAATGGGCGATTGCCCGTGCGCCGCGTGGTGTCGTCCACATTGAGCTCGCCCCGCAGCAGGCTCGCATGCTCACGTTGCTCCAGACTCACGAAGTGGGTCACGCCCTTTCCATATTGGAAGAGGAGTGCCCGGAGAGTGCGCGAAGTTCGCTCGCGCAACATGTGCAGGGCTACTTTGCACATGCGACCAGTGCCGGCTGGTTCAGCGGCTGGCGAGACCCGTAGCAAACGAAGCTGGTGCAAGACGAGCGGACCCCCCGGCGGTCGTCTGAACGTGCAGGGTCCATCGGCGTCGGCAAAGGTACCCGGCGTTTCGCTCGGTCCGCATGCATGCCGTCGATGGCTGCGCACGCTCGAGCGGCGCATGCTCGGCCCCGAGCCGTCCATGTTGGCAGAAAGTGACCGGCCGCTGTCATTGTGACGTGCCTTCCGGCGGTCGATGGTGGCTGACGCGACGCGCACGTACGCGCGTCCAGGCGCGCTGTGCCCGACTGTCAGGAGAGAACGATGAGACCGATGAATCACACATTACATCGTGCGGTATGGCTCGCGCTGACTGTCACGGCGCCCACCGTGGCGTTTGCCGACGATGGCAGGTGCGCCGCGCTGGTGGCCGCCGCACTCGACGACGTGACAATCGAACGCGCCACGTTCCAGCCCGAAGGCCAGCCCGTCGAGGGAGCCAACGTTGCCAACCCGAGCGACCCCGCCAATCCGGTCGCGGCGTCAGGCTTGCCATCGTTCTGTCGTGTGATCGGCAGCGCGCGGCCCGAAGCAGGGTCCGACGTACGCTTCGAGGTGTGGCTGCCGAGCGATTCATGGACCGGTCGCTTCACGAGCGGCAACAACGGCGGGTTGGCCGGCTACATCTCGTACGACGACCTCGTCGCCGCGGTGGCGGCAGGTCACGCGGGCGCATCGACCGACACCGGTCACGTCTCAAGCGTGCCGACAGATAGCGCGTGGGCCAAAGGACATCCTGAGCGTGTTCGCGACTACGGCTGGCGAGGGATCCATGTCACGACGGTCGTCGCAAAAAAGCTCATCGCGGCTTACTACGGTCGCGCGCCAGATCACTCGTACTTCATCGGCTGCTCCAACGGCGGCCGTCAGGGGCTGATGGAAGCCTGGCGCTTCCCCGAGGACTACGACGGCATCATCGCGGGCGCGCCCGTGGCGAGTTTCACTGCGCTGACAGCCGCATTCATCTCGACGTTGCAAGCGCAGCTCCCTGCAGGCGCAGCATTGCGTCCCAACCAGATGCCGCTCCTGCAGTCCGAAGCAGTGAAGCAGTGCGACGCGCTCGATGGCCAAGCCGACGGTTTGGTCGCCGCGCCGCTCTCGTGTGAGCTGGACGTCGCGCCCCTTTCGTGCGGCGCGGACAACGCGCCGCAGTGCTTTACCCCGCCGCAGCTCGCGGCGCTGACACAGATCGTCGAGGGTCGTCGCGACTGCCACCAGTACATCGCGCCGGCCCGCTTTCGACCGGCCGGCGCCGAAGCCGGTCCGCGCGGCTGGGGCGGCTGGCTCGCCGCCGATCAAGCGGGGCCGACCCCGCACGCGACCCTCGCGCGGGGGTTACTTCAAGACTTGATGCAGGAGCCCACGGCGACTCCGGAGACGTTCGACTTCGACCGAGACCAGCAGGCGCTAGAAGACGCGCTCGGCCCGGATCTCGACGTCGAGCCACGTCTGCGTCCCTTCTTCGAGCGCGGCGGCAAGCTAATCCTCTGGCAAGGCTGGGCGGATGCCGCGGTTTCCACGGAGCTGACGCTCGCTTTCCACAGCGAGCTCACGCGCAACGCCGGTTCACTCGCAGAGGACGCGCTGCGCTTGTTCATGGTGCCAGGGGTACAGCACTGCGGCTTCGGGACCGGGCCCGATCTGCTCGGGCAAGTGGGCGCGCCGCGGCCCGGATCGGCACCCGAGCGAAACCTCGGCGCGGCGCTCGAAGCCTGGGTCGAGACCGGTCGCGCGCCGAACAGTGGTGTCCTTTCGGCACGCGTGCGTGACGCGGATCTTTGGAACGGGCAGGCTGGGCGCGGACCCGCGCTCCATGGTCGTGGCAGCTGGCTGACGCGAGCCTGGCAGCGCGTCGTGCGCCCTGCAGGC
>JBEGTL010000290.1:0-9666 GCA_041179425.1 Pseudomonadota bacterium
GGCCAGCGCGGGGCTCTTCTTGCGCCAGTGCACCAGGTCCGGATGGAACAGCTCCGGCGGCGCGAGCCATGCGGAACCAGGCAGGGGGCTCGCGCTCGCTGCGGGAAAGGCAACGCTGACCTCTCGTACGCGCCAGTGCTGGTTGGTGCGTGCGCGCTCGTCGAGGCTCAGCGGCGCGAGCGCGCGCAAGCTGACGCGCACGAAGCGAGGCGGACGGTCTGGGAACGGGTTGTGACCGAGCAAGCCGAGCACCGTGGGCTCGCCCTCGAGCAGACGCTGACCGACACGGTGGAGCCACGAGTAATGCGAGAACGGCGAGAACCCAAACGGCTTGCCCGCGCCCACCGTGCTGCCGAGGTAGTCGCTCTCGCTCATGCCCGAGCCGGCGTAGACACACAGGTGATCGAGCCGAGGATGGTGCGGTGCCACGATCGGACAGCGGCTGTCCGGCGTGCTGGGCATGTAGCGGTAGCCGTACGCTCGGTAGTGCTCGCCGTCGTCGCTGCCCTCGAACACAGGCACGACCTTGATGGGCGGACTCGAGTTGGGCGGAAACACGCCGTACGCATGCAGCAGTCGAAAGGGGGCCAGCGCGCGGTACAAGCCGATCAGACGCCGCAGCCACGGTCGTGTGTAGGTAATGTCCTCGAAGGGCCAGTGGATGAACGTGTGCGTGGCCCAGCTGTTGAGCGGAAAGTAGAGCAGCGCGCCCAACAGTAGGATGCCCAAGAACACGTGGCTGAGCAGCACGGAGGGCGTGCTGGTGAGCAGGGCAAACGAGCTGTCGAAGACGGATCCCTGGGTGTCGAGCAGCACGATGCACAGAGCGAGATAGCCGAGGTTGAAGAAGCCCCAGTTTCCCGTCGCCCAGATGCCGGCCATCAGCGAAGCGAGCCCGAGCGCGGCGATGCTGCGCGGGGCGCCGCGGAAGAACACCAGCAGCGGGCACACCACCTCGACCAGCCACATGAACACGTACGACGCGCGCAAAAACCAGTTGGGCGCGTGCTGCAGACGAAAGCCGAGCGGCGTGCACATGGGCATCCACGCCAAGAAGCCGCGCAGGTACAGGTTGTCGCCCGGCTTGGTGCCAATGAACTTGAGCTTGGCAAAGCCCCACATCAGCCGCACCAGCAACAGCCGCCACATGAAGGCCACCAGTGGCAGCGGTAGCGCGAACGCGGCGACGTGCGGCAGGGCCGGCGGCGTCGGCACGAACAGCGCGAGCAACCCCGCCTCGAGCAGCAGACAGTCCCAGGGGAACATCAGCGCGCAGGCGTCGAGCGACAGGTAGAGCGCCCAGCACACAAAGATCGCGAACGAGCTTCCCGGCCCGCCGTACACCGCGTACGAGCCGGCGACGACGCCGATCCACGGCAGCGCACGGATGAGACCGTCGCTCGCATTCAGCCAGAGCACGGTGGGGAAGCGGACGAAACGAAGTGCACCGGGGAAGTGTTCGCGTGCCGCCGCCAGCTGCTCGCCCACCGGCGACACGCCGCGACTGCCGATCAGCCCCAGCACCTGAGGTGCGAGCGACAGAAACGCGACCACGAATAGACCGCCAACCACGCGCGGGGTGATCCCCCACACCAGCTGCGGAGCGAGGCCATCGGTCAGCTGATCGAACCAGTGCGAAGGGTTGGCGAGCTTGCCAAGCCCCCCGAGGAGCGGCGCGAACGTCGTGATTAACACGTCATTTCTATACTGAAAGTCCCGCGCCGCGGGAGGCCCCACGTTGACGACATCGCCGCGTTCGAGCGGACGGGCGCAAAATCGAAAGGCTGAGGGTAGTTCTCCGTCAATCTAGAAGGGCTGCACAGTCATTGGCCTTTCGCGCCAGACCATTACATTTGGGCTCATGGAAGCTGTCCGTGAGCTCGCGCAACCCTGCTACTCGGCGCGACTGATCCAACCCTTTATCGAAGTTCTTGAAGAAAACGGCCAGCTGCCCGAGGCTGCGCGCGCATGGTTCAGCGCGCTCGACCCCGAGGCTCGTGTCCACGTGGCGGCCGTCAACAGCATGCTCGAAGGCGCGCTGCAGCTGAGCAACGACCCGCTGCTCGGCCTCAAAGCGAGCGCACGCATGTCGCTCGGCGACGTGGGCGTGGTCGACTTCGTGATCACGTCGGCGGAGACCGTGCGCGCGAGTCTGAACGCGGCCGGCCGCTTCTTGCGGCTCGTCAACGACTCGCTCGAGTTCTTGCTCCAGGTCGAAGACGATCGCGCGGTCGTGCGGCTCGAGAGCACCATCATGGTCAGCCCCGTCGCCGAGGACTTCGCGCTGTGCGGGATGATCCGCAGCCAGTCGACATCGTGGCCCGAGGGCATGCTGCAAGACCTCGACGTGTGGTTTCGCCACGCGGCACCCGCGGATGTCGCCCCCTATCTCGAAGCGCTGGGGCCGGTGCGCCTGCACTTCGACTGTGCGCGCACGGGCTTCGGCTTTGCGCACTCGTTCCTCGACGCGGCGCTCTGTCGCAGCGACCGGCGCCTGCACGCACTGTTGTTGCGCTACGCAGAGAGCTCGCTGGCGTCGCTCCCGCAGCCCGAGACCGTGACCGAAAAGGTGAGGCAGCTGATCGTCGATCGCCTGGCGAGCGGAGACTTCGGGCTCGAAGAGGCCGCGCGTCAGCTGGGCATGAGCTCGCGTACCCTGGGCCGGCGCCTCGCCGATGAGGGCACGACGTTCAAGGCCATCGTCGACTCGCTGCGTAGGACGGTCGCGCTCAAACACGTGGCGGGCGACGAGCTCGCTCTCGCCGAGGTGGCGCTTCAGGCCGGCTTCACCGAGACGCCTTCGTTCTATCGCGCGTTTCGCCGCTGGACCAACATGACCCCAAGTCAGTATCGGCGCACCCACCGCGGCACCGCTGTCTGAACGACGTTCGTTAGCGGACGCCACCTGCGTTGTGACCGGCTCTGCAGCTGCGACACAAAGGGCGTCCGTCGTTCACAATCACTGATGGTTCGACCCATAGGCTGGTGCAGCCAACAGGGAGCGGACATCGATGACCCGACACGGACTCTTTGGTCAACTCGCCAAAAACCGGCAAAATCGCCCGGTTTTTGCGACTTTTGTGACCCTCGCGCTCGCGGCCTGTGGCGGGGACAAGGGCGTCGAGCAGACGCGTGACCCGGTCGACGAGTCCGATGATACGCCAAAAAAAGACGCGGGCAGGCGCGCTGACGCTGGAAGTAAGGATGCTGGCAAGCAAGGATCCTCCGGCAGCAACAAGCCAGGAACCACCAACCCCGTCGGTGGCGACAAAGATGATCCAGGGCCGGCGCCCAAAGAACTCGAGCGCGTGGACGAGTGTGGTGCAAACAACAGCGCCGGACTCAAGCCAGCCGACATCGACAAGCTCAAGGCGGGCGGCAAGGCCGACGGGCTCAAGCTGCTCTATCCGTACGACGGCACGATCTTCCCGCGCGGCCTCGGCGCACCCAAGGTGATGTGGCAGGGCGCGGCCGGCAGCGCCGTGTACCTGCGCATCCGCTCCAAGTTCTTCGAGTACGACGGCTGTCTCAAGCCGACGGGCAATGGCCAGCTCGATCTGAGTCAGGCCGCCTGGGACAAGGCGGGCGCGCAGACCATGGGGCCGAGCACGCCGTTCGACATCGAGCTGAGTGTGCTCGACAGCGGCACGGTCCGCGGTCCCCTCAAGCAGTCGATCGTGATCGCGCAGGCCACGCTCAAGGGCTCCATCTACTACGGGAGCTACAACTCGCGCATCGGCGCGGCGGGGGGCCTCGGCTTGCCCGGCGGTGGCGCACCCGCCGGCGGAGGTGGCTTGCCTGGCGGCCTCGGCGGCCTGGGTGGCGGCGGCTCAATCTTGCGCATCAAGCCCGGCAAGCCCGCCGAGTTCTTTGCGCGCAGTGGCACGTGCACGGGCTGTCACACGGTGTCCGCCAACGGCGAGCGCATGATCGCCAAGGAGTTTGCGAGCGTCAACGACGGCTCCACCTACGCGCTGAAGCCCGATACCGCACCCAACCCACAACCCTCTCGCGCGGCGGTCAGCTCGGCCTTCACGGGGCTCTCCCCGGACGGCTCGGTGTACATCAACAACGCGGTGCAGAACGGCATCGGTCCCAACATCATGGGCGGACCCGGGGGCGGGTTGGTGCCCGCGACGGCAACCTTGCGTGAGACCGACACCGGCACCGAGATCACCGGCTCGGGCATCCCGCCCTCGGCGTCGATGGGCACCTTCTCGCCCGACGGCACGATGATCGCGATGAACGACCTGGCCCAGGCCAGCGGCGGCGGCATCTCGCTCATGGACTACGACGCCAAGGCGAGGAAAGCGAGCAACCCGCGTCTGTTGTTTCAGGGCGGTCAAGGTCTGTCGGGCTGGCCGTTTCTGCTGCCCGACAACGGCGCGGTCATCTTCACCACCACCGACGCGCGCGACTTCTCGGGCGGCGGCGTGGGCATCAACGGCCTTGCCGCGGGCGGGCCGCGAAGCGACCTGATGATCGTCGACGCCCTCACCGGCAAGGCGACACTCCTGGCGCGTGCGATGGGCTTCGCGACGCCTGAAGACGCCGCGGCCAACAAGACCTACCTACCCTTCGGCGCCGAAGAGCTGCACCAGCACTACTACCCCACCGTCTCGCCGATCGCGGCGGGCGGCTACTTCTGGGTGTTCTTCGACTCGGTGCGCCACTACGGCAACCTCGGCATCCACCGTCAGCTGTGGGGCGCGGCGGTCGCCATCCAGCACGACCAGGGCGAGTTCCACTCGGACGACGGTCTCTACGCGCTCGACCCGAGCGCGCCTGCCTTCTACCTGCCCGGGCAAGAGCTCGAGACCGCCAACCATCGCGCGTTCACGGCGCTCGATCCGTGCCGTGCCGACGGTGCGAGCTGCGAGTCCGGCGTGGACTGCTGCAGTGGGTTTTGCACCGACGGCGTGTGCGGCCCGCCGACCGGCTGCTCCGAGACCAACGAGGCGTGCAAACAAGACAGCGACTGCTGCAATCCCAACGATCGCTGCATCGCCGGCTTCTGCGGCCAGATCCTGCTGTAAGCCGCGGCACCCGCGAGCGTGCGCGTAGCGCTCCTCGCGGGCGCCCTGACGAGCGCGACGACGTTTCTTAGTCCTCCGCCAACGCAGCGAGCGGCTCGTCGTCCTCGCGCGCTGCGGCGTGCAGCTCGAGCACGTCGCTGACCATGGTCAACGGCGGGCGACGCAGCAACTCGTACTCGCTGAGATCGAACTCGACGCCGAGCACCCACTTGCGCAGCAGCGTGATCACCACGCCGTCCCAGCTCGCGCTCAGGCGCAACGACAAGAAGTCACGGTACAGCGTCTGCAGCAGCTCCTCGAAGTCGGCGGTCATCTGCATGCGCTCGTAGAAGACCTCGTACTGATCGTCGGGCTGCTTCTGCGCCTTGGGTTTTTTGCCCTTGTTGCCGAGCATCTCTTCGAGCAGCTCGTTCGGCTCTTCTTTGCCCAGCACGGTCTGCAGCTTGAGGCCGGCGACCGCGAGCGTCTCGGCCTTGAGCAAGAAGCTCGTCTCGTCGTCGCGCCAGGCGATCCGAACGCCCGCACTCTCGGGCAGCTGTCCGCGCAGCAACGCCTCTTTGGCTTCGCGTCCGGTGCCTGGCGTGGGCGCGGTGATGCGGGTGCTCTCCTTGCCCTCGGAGAGCACGAGCCGCTTCTCGAGCCACAGGCCAAACGGGCCGTGCTCGCGTGTGCTGAGCGTCGCGTCGAACAGCTCCGACTCGAACCACAGCCAGAGTAAGAACTCACGGCCGACGAAGCGGCGCTTTTCGATCTTGTCTACGAGCTGCACGTCAACCTCCCACGCTTGCTGCGCCCAACGTCGAAGCGCGCGGTTCTTCCTCGCGCGAGCCAAACAAAGTCGTGGGCTCGAGGCGCTCCCACGCGGCTTCTCGTTCCTCGTCGAGCCCCAGCCGCGTAGCGAGCGTGTACGGCGCTTCGGGCACCAGCTTGACGCCGAAGATCTTGCTGAACAGGTCGCTCATCAACAGCGTCGGCTTCTGCGAGTGGCTGAAGAAGCGCACGATGCCCTCGTCGAGCGACCACGAGAGATCGATCACGCGCACCACCGGCGTCGACTGCTTGCGCAGCTGGCGCAAGACCAGATCTTTGATCTCGTTCTTCTCGCGCTTGGTGAGGCGTTCGCGCCCCTTCTTTTCGAGGTAGGCCTGCTCGGCCTCGCGCGTGTTGGCGCGCAACAGCGCAGGCGGGATGGCCCAGCGGTCGGTGCGAAAGCCGAGGTTGATGTAGTCGTTGTAGAAGACGCGGTCGTACGTGAGCTCGAGCTCGTACGGATCGCCGAGCACACAAAATCCGGAGCGCTCCGGCATGTCGTCTTCGGCTTCGAGCGGCTTCATCGCGCGGAGGCGCAACGTGGTGACGAAGCGCTCACGATAGTCTTCCGGAATTTCGCCTTCGACGAACAGGCGAGCGTAGGTCAACGACCCCGAGAGTGCTGGCATAGGGGGGACCGGTCTAGCACGCCTGCCGGACCGCTCGCCTCTTTCCGGCGCTCAACCTTTGGGCCGCACCGTGCTGCCATCGGTGAGGCCGGGGGCGGGGTTGGTGATGAAGTCTTCATTGCCCGTGAGACCACTGGCGATCTCGACCTCGGCCCCGTGATCGCGTGCGATCACCACCTCGACCAGCTTGACTTTGCCACCGGGGCCCACCACCGCGAGCCGCGTGCCCTCTTTGGACGAGAGCACCGCCGTCGCGGGCACGATGAACATGTCGTGCGCGCTCTCGAGCGCGAGCACCACGTTGCCGAACATGCCGGGCAGCAAGTGCCCCTCGGGGTTGTCGACCTCGAGCTCGACCTGCAGCGTACGCGTCTTGTCGTCGAGGCGCCCTGCGCTGCGGGTGATGTGCGCGGCGAAGCTCTTGGCCGGGTGCTCGGGGAACACGAGCTTGGCCTCGACGCCCTTGCTGACGCCCGTGAGCAGACTCTGCGGCACGTGGACGATGGCGCGCAGCGGCTGCACGCTGGCGATCTCGAACAGCGGCGAGCCCGTGCCCGCGCTGACCAACGAGCCGCGCTCCACACTGCGCTGCGTGATGGTGCCCGCGAACGGCGCGAGCACCCGCGCATTTCGTACTTGGCCACCAGCGCGTGCAGCGCATCGGGCACGGAGCCGAGGTCGTTGCCATCGACGTTGGCCAGCACGTCGTAGGTGGGCATCGCGTTGTAGTGCGTGATGTAGGTGGCACCGCGCCCGCGAGAGAACTGCACCAGGTTGGCCAGCAGCTGGGGCTGATCGGCGTCGACACCGACCGGCGTCGCCGACAGCGCGCTCAGGCTGTCCATGCGGTACTGCGGCGTCTGGACAGCCACCGAGTACTGGATGCCTTTTTTGGGGTCGAGCCAGAAGTTGGGGGCGGTCTGTCCGCTCGACGACAGCGAGATGAGCATGTCGTTGGCGATGTCGCGCTGGGTGAGACCGAGCGAGCTGGCCGCGTCGCGATCGACGTTGACGCGCAGCTGGGGTGTGGCGGTCACCTGGTTGAGCCGCACGTCGACGATCCCGGGCACGTCGCGGATCTCGCGCTCCAGCTTGCGGATCAAGGCGAGGTTGGCGACGGTGTTGGTTGGAGGTCCTATCACCTGCACGTCGATCGGCGCCGAGATGCCAAAGTTGAGCACCTGCGTCGAGAGGTCGGGCGCGAGGAAAAAGAAGGTCGCCTCGGGGAAGCGCTGCGTCAGCTCGCGGCGCAGCGTGCGCACGTGCTCGAGCGTGGGGCCGTGACCGGGGCGTAGCGCAATGGAGACCTCGCCATCGGCGGACGAGATCATGGTGCCGTCGCCCATGGATAGGTTGATGGGACTGGTCGTGACGCCGATGTTGTTGATCAGGTTTTCAACACGGCGTTCAAGAACAGCGTGAACTGCTGCAGCTTCACCGACCCGCTGCCGACCGGCACATCGAGGTCGAACCAGTGCATCAGGTAGTTGGGCTCGAGGTTGAGCGCGAAGCTGCGTGTGATCCAGAAGTTGATGCCCGCGCCGATGCCGAGGTTCCAGCCCAGCTTGCCGTCGATGCCGTCGTCGCCACCGAAGTCGTCAGCCAAGATCGGAATGGTCAGGCCCACGGGCACCGTGAAGTAAAGCTCGATGGGAGAGTGCCGCAGCGGCAAGGTCAGGCGCGGCTTGAAGTCGAGATCGATCAGCTTCGAGCGGTCGACGTCGTTGTCCGCGAAGGTCTCGGTGTTGAAGGTGCCAAAGCGCGCCTCACCACCGAGCGACAGGAAACGAAGCACCGGGATGTCGAAGCCAACCTGGCCACCGAGGGTGGTCACCTGATCGGGATGGGTAAAGACACTCAGAGCAGCCACACAAAGCAAGCAGCAGACTCGTGTAAACATCCATGATCTCCGATGTCGGGGGTCAGTGTGAAAGCGAAGCAACGCGCACGCCACCGTGCCTCAGCTGCGGCAGTCGTGCTTCTACGGCGGCGTGCGCGGAGAAGGCAAGGATCAGATGGCCCACACGGCGTTGAGCAGGATCGAGAACTGCTTGATCTTGACCTTGTCGTCGCCGTCGGTGCCGTCGACGCCAAAGTGGTGAATCAGGTAGATGGGCTCGACGTTGAGGCCGAAGTTGTGGGTGATCCAAAAGTTCGCGCCGCCGCCGATGCCGATGTTCCAGCCGATGTTCTCATCCGTGCCGCGGCCATCGACGTCAGCAAGGCGTGGGATCGTCAGACCCACCGGCGTGGTGAAGTACAGCTCGATGGGTGTGTGGCGCAGCGGAAGACGCAGACGTGGTTTGAAGTCGAGGTCGATCAAGCGCGAGCGATCGTCGAAGGTGCCCACGTCGAAGCCGCCGACGCGCACTTCACCGCCGAGCGAGAAGTAGCGCGCGACCAACACGTCGACGCCAGCCTGGCCGCCGATCGTCTTGCCCAGGTCGCCCACGGCGGGGCCGGGGTACTCGATGTCCCCGCCAAAGCCCAGCCATACGCCGCCGTAGATGCGCGTGCGATCGCGCCGGTCGTACCCGTCAAAATCGTCGGCAGCTGCCATGGAGCTGAGTCCGAGCACGGTGAGGAGCACGGCGGTGAAGCTGATTCCGAGACGTGTACGCATGCGTCTGCCCTCTTTGGCTTGGGTTACGATCGCGGCCGCAAGACGCGGCGGTCCCTCGTGCGCACGACTGCGTGTGCACCAGCGAGCCAAGCACGGCGGGGGGGCCGGGCCAGCGCGAACGACTCGACGAGCTGCCGAGCCTTCTCTTCTCACGCTCAGCAAAGCCCGTGCCTGATTGCGACGACGGAATGTTCGACCCGTTTCTGGCGCGAGACGCCATAGCCGAGGCCACGCTCTGCGGCCACACTGCATCGCCATGACGCAGAACCAAGCTGGCGGCTTCCGCAGGACCTGGATCGACCACACGCTCGAAGTCGAGGGCAGCGCAGAAGAGGTCGGCGCGCTGCTCGCGGACGTCGATGGCTGGCCCAGCTGGTGCCCGGGACTCAGCGCGATCAAGCGCAAAGGCACGGGTAAACTCAAGCCGGGCGACCGTTTCACCATGATGATCAAGCCCGCGTCGTTCCACCCGCCGCTGCCCGTCCCCTGCGAGCTGTACGAGATCGGACCGAGCCGCATCGTGTGGGGCGGCGGCCTGCCCGGCTCGTTGGTCCGCCACAGCTTCGAG
>JBEGTL010000291.1:0-9649 GCA_041179425.1 Pseudomonadota bacterium
TCTTGCCCGCGCGCGCTGCCTTAGGCTTCACCGTACCGACGCCTCGCCTGCGTTGTCCTGGTGCACGAGACACCAAGCTTGACCGCATCAGACGCGAGAGCGGCAGCAAGCGCCGAGCCACCGCAACCTAAACATCTGATCGAAGCAGTCAACGGCGCGAAGGCCCCGGGTTCTGTAAGCTTGCGCCGGTGTCCGGCTCCCTTGCTTCATTGGCCTCGCCGCAGCCGGCGCGTCCGCCCGGTTGGCTCGCGCCTGCCGCCGGCGGTGTTCCCCTTGCCTACTATGTGGCCACCGCCTCGGCCTACGGGGGCCTGTACGAAGAGGGCACCTTCATCGCGGCCGCGCGCTCGCTCGGTGTGCCGCACCCGCCGGGTGCCCCCATCACCACGCTCCTGTCGGCGTTTGCGGCGCTGTTGCCCATCGGTCCGCTGTCGTTCCGCGTGGCCGTCACCAGCGGGGTCTTTGCGAGCATCACACTCGCGCTGTTCGCGAGGGCGCTGTTTTTTTCGCTGCGCGGTGTAGGCATCAGCACCCGCGACCCGCGACCCGCCGCGCTGCTGGCCCTGGCTGCCAGCTGGTTCGTCGCCCAGACACCGCTGTTTTTCCTGCAAGCCACGCGTCCCAACGTGTTCGCGGTGCAGTTTGCGCTTGCGCTGTGGGTCATCGACGCGCTCGTGCGCTTCGAGCTGAGCGAGCCCACCGACGACCGCCGCACGCTGTACCTGGGCGCCTTTCTGCAGGGCCTCGCCTTCGCCAACCACCACGTGTTCGCGCTGTTGATGCTGGCCGTGGCCGCTCCCACGCTGGGCCGTGTGTTCGCACGACGCGGCTTTCTTGGTTTGATGGGCCACGTCGCGGCGCCCATCCTGGGCTTCTCGGCGTACGCCTACATCCCCATTCGTGGTGCCCTCGACCCGTTCATCAACATCGGCGAGGCCAACCGCCTCACCCGCGCCTTCTGGGTGCTCAGCGCCGACCCGTGGTGGGGGCCGAGCGAGCTACCCGAGCCGCGCACGTTGTCGCGTCTCAGCCAGGGCCTGGGGGGCGGCACCACATGGGTCGCCCTGACCGTCGTCGCACTCGCCCTGCTGGGCCTGGTGCGGGCCTCCCAAGCGCCCAACCAGCGGCGCTTTGCGCTGCTGTGGCTGATCGCACTGCTGGTCCCGCTCGCCAGCGTGGCGTGGATCCTCGAGCCCAAGCTGGTCAGCGACGCCTGGGGCGCGCTCGTGCCGTGCGCGCTCGCGCTGAGCGCATTGGCCAGCTTCGGCATCGGGCTCACGTTGCAGTCGCTGGGCCGCCGCATGCCCGCGCTGCTGCCTCGCGCGGCGCTCGTGTTGTGCGCACTCGGACTCGGCTCGCTGGCCTTGCACGCCGACGCACGAGGCCTCGCGCGCGACGAGGCGCCCGATGCACTCGACGACCTGGGCCGGCGCAACTTGCCCACGCGCGCGGTGGTGCTCACGCGCGACACCGGGAGCTGGTTTCGTCACCTCGGTGCCGAGGCCGAAGAACAGCTGCGTGCCGACGTCGTGCTCGTGCCGCTGTCTGTCCTGCACTACCCGCTCATGCTCGAGTCCCTGAGTGAGGCCGATCCCGAGCTGGGCCCGCTGCTCAATCAAGCGCTGCGCTCCCCTCAGCTGCCGGCACAGCCCGTGCGCGCGCTGGCCGCGCTGCGACCGGTGCTGCTCGAGCTCGACCGACACGTGTCACCGAGCCTGTACCCATCGCTGATTCCGCACGGGTTGTTCGAGCGCGCGCTGCCTCTTCCGCTCGCGCCCGCACTCGAGCTCGGCGAGCGCGAGCGCGTGCAGTTCGAAGGGCTGTACGCGCGGTTCAGCATCCACCCGCAAGGCGCCGAGTTCGCCGCGCGGATGGCACACACGCACCTCGGCAAGGCGATCGCGGCCACCCGTCGAGGGGAGCCCACACGTGCTCTCACGCAGCTGCGCTTCGGACTCTCCAACGCGCCGCGCGACACTCGTATGCTGCAGCTGCGCGCGGCTCTGCTCAGTCAGAGTCCCCTCGACGACGCGCTGTCGTCGTGGGGCGAGGAGCCGCACTGATGTTGTGCGGCATCTTCGTGGGCGGCCGCGCCAGCCGGATGGGCGGCATGGCCAAGGGCTTGTTGCCGGCCCCCGAGACGGGCGAGCCGCTGGTGGCGAGGCTCGCGCGGTTGGCCGTCGAGCTCGGCTGCGAGCCCGTGCTGGTGGGTGCATCCACGGAGGTGCAAGCTGCGCTCCCGGCTCTTCGCACCATCGACGATCGGCCGGCCGGCATCGGCCCTCTGGGCGGTCTCGCGGGACTGCTGCACGCCGGTGCGCAAAGCCAGGTAGTCGCGCTCGCGTGCGACCTGCCCTTCGTCTCGCGCGACCTGCTCGCCCGGCTCTTGGAGACGACGCTCGAGGCACCTGCCCAGGTGCTCGCAGTCCGTGCCGACAACGGCTTGTGGGAGCCTCTGTGCGCCCGCTACGACGCGGCCGCGCTCGTGCCGCACGTCGAGCGCGCCATTGCCGACGGAGTGCGCTCGTTTCAAAAGCTGTTTGCCGCGCTGTCGGTCGCCGAGCTCCCCGTCTCCCAGGCCCAGCGGCGCGAGCTCGACGACTGGGACACGCCCGAAGACGTGACCCGTTCACGCTGAGCGCAGCGTGCCTTTTGGCGTGCCCCGGGTGGGTGACGCGCGCTATCTGCGCCAGAGCAGGAGACACCTCATGACCAAGTATCAGACACTCGACTATCAGGTTCGTGAGGGCATCCTCACGCTCACGCTCAGCCGCCCCGAGCAGCTCAACGCGTTCACCACCGAGATGGCCGAAGAGCTCGTGCTCGCCTTCGAGCGCGCCAGCACCGACGACGAAGTGCGCGCCGTGGTGGTGACCGGGAGCGGTCGCGCGTTTTGCGCGGGCATGGATCTCTCCACACCGGGCAACGTGTTCGGCCTCAACGAGAGCCTCAAGCCGAGCCTGTCCGACATCGACGAACGCTACGACGACGAAGACATCAAGCGTGGCGTCCGCGACACCGGTGGGCGCGTGACGCTCGCCATCTTTGCGTGCACCAAACCCGTCATCGCCGCCATCAACGGGGCGGCCGTGGGCATCGGCGCAACCATGACGCTCGCGATGGACGTGCGCATCGCGTCCGACAAGGCGCGCATCGGCTTCGTCTTCGGCAAGCTGGGCATCGTACCCGAGGCCTGTTCGAGCTGGTTTTTGCCGCGTTTGGTGGGCATTCAGCAGGCGCTCGAGTGGTGCTACAGCGGCGACATCTTCACCGCGGCCGAGGCCAAAGAGGCCGGCCTGGTCAAGGCCGTGTACCCACCCGAGCAGCTGCTCGAAGAGGCGTACAAGCTGGCCCGCAAGTTCACGCTCAACCGCTCGCCCGTCGCGGTCGCACTCACGCGGCAGATGCTCTACCGCAACAGCGCACAGCCGCACCCGCGCGACGCACATCGCGTCGACTCGCTGGCCATGTTCTACACCAGCATCGGCGACGGCAAAGAGGGCGTGCGCGCGTTTCTCGAGAAGCGTGACCCGACGTTCACGTCCACCACCAGCGCGCTGCCCCAGTTCTACGAAGACTGGGAGTGAGCGAGCGACTCAGGGGCAGTTGCCGGCCCTGACGAAACCCGCCGCCTCGGCTTGTCGGGCCGTGCTGAACCAGCGCTCGTGCTTGCTCTCGTCGATCTGTGTGCGTGCGTAGTCGGGACACTCGGGCGCGTGGTAGATCTTGCGCTGGTGGGCCACGATGTTGCCCTTGATGCGCGCCTCTCGCGCCTTGTCCGTCGCCCCGCTCGGCGCGTGCGCACTGCTCGACACGGGGCTGTCTGCAAGCACGATCGACAGCGGACAGTGGTCCGACAGCACACGTTTGTTGGGCAGGTCGCTCTCGTCGTAGCGCTGCTGCACGAAGCTGTCCGGGAGCGCGAGCGACGTGGCGGACTTGTTGAGCACGATGTGGTCGATGAAGTCCGGGTACGAGCTGCCCCAGCACGACGAACGACGCCCCTCCGTCGGCGACCACAGATCGGACAGTGCCGGCTCGCCGTCGTCGAGCTCACGCCAGAACGGCTCGTCGGGCTGCGCAAAAAGACGTCGATTGAAGTCGCCCAGCACGATCGCGGCCACGCCCTCTCGCCCACGATCGTCGATCCAGGCCTCCAGCACCGGGAGCTGCGCGTTGAGCTTTTTGCAGTCGCGTTTGTCCGAAGTCAGCGGTTCGTCGAAGCACGCCGACTTGAGGTGGATACTGAGCAGACGCAGCGGCCGACCGGCGTGCTCCACCTCCATGTCGACACCGACCCGCACTTGTCCGACGTCTAGCGCCTGATAGTCGGGCAGACGTGTGACGACGAGCCCGCGCCGCACGACGAAGCCGGTGCGCTGCGGGTCTCCCTGCGCCGCGACGAACAGCTGAAATCGTGCCGGATCGAACAGGCGCGCGGCGGCCTCTTCACCGTCCACCTCTTGGAGTGCAATCACGTCTGCATCGAGCTTGTCGGCGTAGCGACGCAGGCGCTCGTAGTCGACCTCTCGACGCTTGACGGGCCCGGTGTCGTCCCTGCGATTGAGCCATTCGAGGTTCCAGGTGGCAACCCGCAGATCGCCCGCGCGAGACACGCGACCGCCGGCCGCCGCGCTCGGGTCGCTCGGGTCGCGCGCGTCGTTGCCAGCCGTGCGGTCCGCGAGATCTTGCGTCGCAAACCCGCCGCACGACGTGTCGAGGGCGAGCAGCAAGGCCACCACAAAACGAACAGTAATCATGAGCGTAGGCCGCGGTGTAGCAGGCGCTCGTAGGAGGTCCTGCGGAGAGGCTTGAGGCGCGCAGCAATTGCATGCAATTGTGAGGGTGCTATGCGCAACGCCATGGGGCAGCCACCACCGATCTCGGGACCGCGACCGCGGATCCTGATCGTGGAAGACGACCAGGATCTCCTGCGGATGATGCAGCGCATGTTAGGCGCCATCGCCGACATCACGACGGCAACCGACGGCGAGCAGGCACTCAAGCAGCTCGCGAGCGGTACCCCGCCCGATCTGCTCATCACAGACTGGATGATGCCTCGCAAAGATGGGCTCACGCTCGTCAAAGAGATGAAGCAGCACGAGCAGCTCAAACAGATCCCAGTGGTCATCCTCACCGCCAAGACGGGCCCGCGCGACGTGATCGCAGGCATCAACTCGGGCGCGCGTCACTACCTCACCAAGCCCTTCAAGCCCGACGAGCTCATCTCCAAGGTCAAAAAGGTGCTGCGGATCCCCTGAGCCCGAGCGCTTGCTGTCCCGGTTGGGCGCCAATCGTCTCACGTGAACCTGCGGCAGCGAGCGCTCGCCGTGCCGCAGCACGGAAATATCCGCGCTCCAGTGCCCCATGACGCGCGCCTCGGTCTAGCCGCTCGCACACTCGCGCGATCTTCACGCAAACCGCGTTGCATACGCCCGGCGCGGGGTAAAGTTCGCTGCACGCAGCACGAAGACCTCGCTGGCTTTCAACTTGCTAAGGCGCCGAGCGTATCGATGAACCAAGACCAGGATCGCGAGGCCGCACCAGAAGAGGTCGGCAACAGCCGCCCCACCAAAGACGTCCTTCCCGTCGTCGCGCAAAACCTACGGCGCCTCCGCACGCGCAAAGGCTACTCGCTCGAGCGACTGGCGCGCGCGTCCACCGTCAGCCGCGCCATGCTCAGCCAGATCGAGCTCGCGCAGAGTGCGCCCACCATCAACGTGCTGTGGAAGATCGCGAGTGCACTCAGCGTTCCGTTCAGCGCACTGCTCGGCGGCGAGGGCGAGACTCCCACCTCCATCCTTCGTGCGCAGGGCGCAGCGCGGCTCACCAGCGCCGACGGCAGCTTCTCCTCACGACCGCTGTTTCCGTTCGGCCAGGGGCCACGCCGCACCGAGCAAGGTGGACCCGACGTCTACAACCGCATCGAAGAGCGGCTGATGCGGGCGGCCTACCTGTTTTGTGATCGCAACCAGGTACGGACCGCCAAGCTGCTCGGCGTGAGCCGCAACATCGTGCGCGCGCGCCTCATGCAGTACGGAGACATCGCCGGCACGCCACGCACGACCCTTCGCCCGCACGCGGACGACGCGCGCACGCGGCCAGGCTCGGACGCGCACGCCTTCAGCGGCAGCTCGGGCTGAGGCTCAGCGTCGTGCGGTCGGCCGCGGTCGGCACCTGTGTGAACACCTTTACGTCATCGATCAGGCCGGCAAACGAGTAGTTGTACCCGGGTGCGCCGCCCATCGCGAAGGCGGGCACACTCACGTTGCTGAGTGTGGTGATCACCACGTGATGCCAGTTGGTGTCGAGCACAGAACCTGACACTCCGTCGACATAGATGGCCGACCCGTTGGGGAAGCCCGTGAGCACGACGCCACTCGCCGAGAGCTCGATGCGCGGACCGCCGCCCAGGTCGAACAGGGCACGGTTGAGGGCTGCCGCAGTGTGGTGCACCCGCACACGCAGGTGATCGACACCTGGTGTCATGGGCGAGAAGTTGATGCCCTGCTTGGAGAGCGCCACACGGAACGTGGCATCGCCCATGTCCGCGGGCCGAAAGCTGTGGCCCCACAGGTCCGTCGCTCCGCCAAACGGCCAGTACTGGTCGCTGGTCACGAGCGGCGCCTGGCGCCCCGTGTTGGTGTAGTTGCCGCCGCGGTTCCACGACAGCTCGACGCCAAACGTGCCGGTCGGGTTGCCGGTCTTCATCTCCACCTCGACGTCGATGCCGAGGATGCTGGCCGAGGTCGGGATCTGGATTCCGAAACCGTGGAAGTCGTTGTTGATGTCGTTGAGCAGCCCGGCATTCGTGTAGTTGTCGTCGCTGACGTAGGCGTTGGTCGCGTCCATCCAACCATTGTTGGGGTCGCCGTTGGCCGTGGGACTCAGCCAGCCCGTGTTGTTGGTCACCGTCGCGAACGCGGTCGGTCGCACCCAAAACGAGATCGCGCGCAGCGTCGT
Organism: Pseudomonadota bacterium; assembly: GCA_041179425.1. Taxonomy (GTDB): domain Bacteria; phylum Myxococcota_A; class Polyangia; order Polyangiales; family DASUME01; genus DASUME01. Next base: position 6,964 of record JBEGTL010000291.1, read on the forward strand.
GGTCACGCCCCCGACGTTCACGATGTCGTTGTTGCCATCGAACGAGAGTGCGTTGCCAAAGCGCCCGGCTGCCCACGGATTGCCGGCGAAATTGCTCAGCGTACCGTTGCGCGCGGCCACCACGTCCAACGCCGTGGAGCCGGCCGTCTCGTCCAGAGCCCAGTTCGCGACCAGGCCCGCGGGCGGAGTCACGTTGCAGCCGCAGACGCCCGGCGCTTGTTTGCTCGGGTCGGTGGGACAGCCGTCGACGCTGCTGCAGACCCCGTCTCCGTCCGGGTCGTTGGGGTTGTCTTGTGGGCACGGATCGCTCAGGTCGAGCACGCCGTCCCCGTCCGAGTCGTCGCACAGGTCGCCGATCCGGTCCGCATCGAGGTCGGCTTGAGCGGGGTTCTGCACGCTCGGACAGTTGTCGACCGCCGTACAGATCCCGTCGGCGTCTTGGTCGGCGCAGGGCACCGCCGTGTCGGTCGCCGCGTCGGTGAGCGCGGCGTCCGTCGTGGCCGAGTCGACCCCCGCCTCCGCGAGCGAGCTATCGTCGCCGGCGTCGAGGGGCGGCGGCGCGGAGCCGTCGTCGAGCGGAGCGCCCCCATCAGGAAGCAGGCCACCGTCGTCGACCGCTGCGTCGAGCAGTAGCTGGATGCCAACCCGACCGCAGCCGCCGAGCGGCAACAACCCAACCAAAAGCACCAGGCGTCCCACCAGAACGCGCGCGGCATACACGACAACGATTATCGGGCGCGACCCCGCCCCCGGTCTACAGCACCGGTCGATCGCGCGCCAACCACCTCCCGAATCACCGCGCCACGACTCAGGAAAGGTGCTGCTCCAGCGCCGCTTCGAGATGTGTGAGGTAAGCAGCCACCTCGGGGGTGCCCTCGCTGGGGGCCCACGGCGCGAAGTCCTTGTCGTCGAGCGCCGAGTAGGGCCCCGGCTTCACCTCGTAGATGAGGGTATCGGGCGCGCGCACCACGATACCGTGGTACTTGCCGGGCGGCAGATCGATCCCGAACTGGTCGCTGCCGGCGGTGAGTCGCACGGCCAGCTCGATGCCACCGTCGTCGTCGAACACGATGAAGTCGAGACAGCCCGACAGCAGCAAGAACACCTCGCTCTTGGGCACGGTCGCGTGCCGATGCGGCTGTGCGTAGGTCCCTGGCTGCATCGCGTTGAACATGCGGTGCAGGGTGTCCTCGGGCCCCTTGTGAAAGGGTAAGATGACCCGCTTGCGCTCGCTCTCGCGCGAGACGCGCTTGGCCTGATCGACCAGCGCTTGACGCAACACGACGACGGGTTCGGAGGGAGCGGGCAATGCACGCGGAGCAGCCATGATGCTTTCCTTCGAGGTTGACGGAGTCTGGCTAACGTAGCGCGCTGCTGCCTCGACAGCAGTGCATGTGCACTTTGCTGCTCAGTCGTCAGCGCGGGCAAGCGCCGTCGGCACGCGTCCAGGCGTGAAGTCGAAGCGCGCGGGTCTTCCGCACGCGGGCGAAGATCGGAGCGAGGTTCGGTGGCACACCGCGTGCACACGGCAATCGCTCTGCACGCAACGAGCGAGAGGAGCTTTCGTGACGTACGCGAACATCGAAGATGCGATCTCGGCGATCGGACGCGGCGAGCTCGTCGTGGTAGTCGACGACGCCGACCGAGAAGACGAAGGCGACCTGATCTTTGCAGCCGAGAGTGCCACGCCCGAGAAGGTCGCCTTCTTGGTGCGGCACACCAGCGGAGTGGTCTGTACGAGTCTCACCGAAGCCCGCGTAGACGAGCTCAATCTGCCGCAGATGGTGACCCAGCCCGCGCAGCACACCCGTACCGGCAACGACAACGGCGAAGACCTCCGGCGCAGTGCGTTCACCGTGTCGGTCGACTACGCGCGCGGCACCGGCACCGGCGTCTCGGCCAGCGACCGTGCAGCCACCATCCGCGCGCTCGCCGATCCACGCATCGGCGCAGGCGAGTTCTCACGACCGGGCCACGTATTTCCGGTGCGTGCGCGGGACGGCGGCGTGCTGATACGGCCGGGACATACCGAGGCTGCCTGTGATTTAGCCAGGCTCGCGGGCATGAAACCTTACGGTGTGATGTGCCCCGTGGTCGACGACGACGGCAGCATGGCGCGTCGCCCGGCACTGCTCCGCTTCGCACACCAGCACGGTCTGCTCATCACCACCATCGCCGACCTGGTCGCGCATCGCAAACACACCGAGCGCTGGGTCGTCCCCATGGCCGAGGCGATCTTGCCCACCAAACACGGCACCTTCAAGGCGCGCGTGTACCGCTCGGAGCTCGAGAACGTCGAGCACATCGCGCTCTACATGGGCAACGTCGAGAAAGCCGACGACGTCCCCGTGCGCGTGCACTCGGAGTGTCTGACCAGCGAGGTCTTCGGGTCGCTGCGCTGCGACTGTCGTGATCAGCTCGATGCGGCGATGGCCGCGATCGCCCAGGCAGGGCAGGGCGTCCTCGTATACCTGCGTGGACACGAGGGACGCGGCATCGGGCTCGCCAACAAGCTGCGGGCCTACGAGCTGCAAGATCGCGGCGTCGACACCGTGCAGGCCAACCTCGACCTGGGCTTCCCGGTCGACGCGCGTCGCTACGATGCGGCCGCCCACATCCTGCGCGACCTGGCTCCGCGCAGCGTGCGCCTCATCAGCAACAACCCCGAGAAGTTTGCCGCCCTCGA
>JBEGTL010000292.1:0-9630 GCA_041179425.1 Pseudomonadota bacterium
GAGGAGAGCCAGGGGCGCCGCGTGAGCAGCTCGGCCAGCGCGCGTACGCTGCCCTTGGCGAACCCGGTGCCGAAGGGGTCGTGCGCCAGCACCAGCTCCTGAGGGAGCAGCCCGCCGAGCGGGCGCGCAACGGCCACCCACTCTGCGGTTCTGCTGGCCTCTGTACCGAGGACGGTGTGCTTCATGAGGGAACCCGAACGTACACGATGCGCGCGCCGTGCGCCGCGCGCTGCTGTTAGCATGAGTCATGATGCCCACACGTTTCGTTACGCTCGTGCTGCTTGGCTGGGCTTGGGGCTGCGCGCACGGCCCCGGTCCCGAGCAGACCCTGCCCCAGCTACGCGCGGCCATCGAGTCACCGGTCGAGTCGCCCGACCAAAACGCACGCAACAGCGCGCTGGTCGAACAGGTCACCAACGACAAACAAATTCAGGGCCTCACCCGCGAAGACCTCGCAGCGCGGCTCGGCCGAGGCGAGCCTTGTCAGCGCCACCCCCTCTGCCACGACAAGGGGTTCGATGACGGCGACTGGTACTACGAGGTCGGCCGCGAGGGCGGCAGCTACCTGCGTGGCCGTCCCGCGCTCATCGTGGGGTTCAGCCGCTTTGGCAAGGTCGAGCGCACCTTTGTGCTGCGCGCCCCGGACTGAGTCCGCGCGCTGCGCCAGCTGGCCCAACCTCCCGCGTGCACCGCTGGCGGCGCGGCGTTAGGTTTGCCGGATGCGCTACCTCCACACCATGATCCGCGTGCGCGACCTCGACGCTGCGGTGGACTTCTTTTGCAACAAGCTGGGCCTACGCGAGCTGCGTCGCAGAGAAAACGAAGCCGGCCGCTTCACGCTGGTCTTCCTCGCCACCGGCGACAGCAACGACTCGTGCGAGCTCGAGCTCACCTACAACTGGGATCAACAAGAGCCCTACGGAGGAGGCCGCAACTTCGGCCACCTCGCGTACGAGGTCAAAGACATCTACGCCTCTTGTCAGCGCCTCAAGGACAAAGGCGTTGCGATCCTGAGGCCACCAAGAGAGGGCAGGATGGCCTTCGTGCGGTCGCCCGATGGGATCTCGATCGAGCTGCTGCAGAAGGGAGCCGCACTGCCGGTGAAGGAGCCATGGAGCTCGATGCCCAATCAGGGAGAGTGGTAGCTTCTTCTCCCCCGCTCTCCTCCCGCTCGAGCACGAACACGTGCACGAACACGAGAGACAAGGAGCACGTGCCCGAGCACGAACACGCGGACGGCGATCTGCGACGGTCCCCGCGAGGACGGCGAGGCGGACGTGTTCGTTGACGGGCTCGTGCTCGTTGCCTCTCGTGCTCTTTGCCTCTCGTGTTCGTGTTCGTGTTCGTCCACGTGCTCGTGCTCGATCTGAGGGGCTTACGGTTGGTCGAGCACTTCCCGAACCCGCCGAGCCAACCCACTAGGCGTGATCGGTTTCTGCATCAAGCAGATGCTCTCGTCCATCACTCCATGCGCAATGATGTCGTCGTTTGCGTAGCCCGACATGAAGAGCACTTTCATCTCTGGCCGCAGCACGGTGGCTCGCTCGGCCAGCTCGCGGCCGCCCATGCGCGGCATCACCACGTCGGTGAGCAAGAGGTGGATACTTCCGACGTGCTGCTCGCAGAGCGCGAGAGCCTGCTCGCCCTGCTCGGCCTCGAGGACCTGGTAGCCGTGGCGCTTGAGTGCGGTGCGGGCGAGCGCGCGGACCTGATCTTCGTCTTCGACCAGTAAGATGGTCTCCCAGCTGCGGTTGCTCACGCGCGCAGGCGGGATGGAGTAGGCGCTCTGCACGGGGCGGTCGGTGCGCGGCAAATAGATACGAAACAAGGTGCCCTCCCCGAGCTCGCTCTCGAGACCGATGGCGCCCCCACTCTGCTGCACGATGCCGAGCGCGGTCGACAGCCCCAGCCCGGTGCCTTTGCCCTTTTCTTTGGTGGTGAAGAACGGCTCGAAGATGCGCTCGATGGTGGCTTCGTTCATGCCGCTGCCGGTGTCGCGCACCGACAACATCACGTACCTCCCCGGCGTGATGTTGAGAGGTTCGCTCTCCGTGCCCTCGACGTACTGGTTGTGTGTCGAGATGGTGAGCGTGCCGCGCTCGTTCTCGCCCATGGCGTCGCGCGCGTTGAGCACCAGGTTCATGATCACCTGCTCGATCTGCCCAGGGTCGGCGCTGACGCGTCCGAGCTCACTCGACAAGTCGAACACGAGCACCACGTGTGCGCCAATCAAGCGGCGCACCATCCGTTCGAGGTGCAGGACGATCTGGTTGAGGTCGATCACACGCGGCGAAAGGACCTGACGGCGACTCAGCGCCAGCAGCTGACGCGTCAGCTGCACCGCGCTCGCACCGGCCTTGCGCACCTCGACGATGTCTACACGAATGGGGTCGCCCAGCGGCAGGTTCTCGAGCACGAGCTCCGTGTAGCCGACGATGGCAGACAACGTGTTGTTGAAGTCGTGCGCGATGCCGCCCGCAAGCAGACCCACCGCCTCCATCTTCTGTGCGTCGCGCAGCTGCTGCTCGGCGCGGCGCAGCGCGACTTCACTGCGTCGGCGGTCTGTCAGATCGCGCACGATGCCGGAGATGCCCACGATCTGGCTTTCGGAGTCGCGGATGGGCGAGAGCGTCAACGAGACCTCGACCTTGGAGCCGTCTTTGCGGCGGCGCACGGTCTCGTGGTGCTCCACCGCCTCGCCCAGCTTGCAGCGGTCGAATAGCGCGCGCGTCTCGTGACGCAGCGCTTCGGGCGTGATCACCGAAACACCACGGCCGAGCACCTCGTGATCTTCGTAGCCGAACAAGATCGAGGCGCCGCGGTTCCAGCTGGTGATGAGGCCGTCCCCGTCGACGCCGATCACGGCGTCGTGAGACCACTGGACGACTGCTGCGGTACGGCGGTAACGCTCTTCGCTGGTGCGCAGCTTCTCGAGCGACTGGTGACGGTCGGTGACGTCTTGCAGCACCCCGATGACGCGCACCGGCCGCCCCGCAGCATTGCGCACGATGCGCGAACGGCCGAGCACCCAGTGCACGCTGCCGTCCGGGTGTAAGACCCGGTGGTCCACTTCGTAGATGCTCGCACTCCCCTCGAAGGCGGCGCGTACATCGGCGCGGACGATCTCGCGGTCTTCGGGGTGCACGCAGCGGTAGTACGTCTCTTTCTCGATCGCGACGCCCCACTCCACCCCGAGGATGCGAGCGCACTCGTAGGACCAGAAGAGGCGCTCTTCTTCGACCTCGTACAGACAGGTGCCCAGGTTGGCGAGGACCTGTGCTTCTTCGAGCAAAGTGGCACTCTCGAGCCGCAAGGCCTCGGCAGGATCCACGTCTCGACGGTCGTCCTGCCGGCGGATGTCGTCCCCCCTCAAGCTCCCCTCCGTGCCCAATCGTACTCGCTCCCGCATGGGAATGTGCACGCGACGGCGAGTGGAGGGGCTTTCGGTTGCCAGGCGTCTCGTGTGACACTGGTCGGACATGGTGCAGGTAGATCAGACGCGCACCGCGACCACACGACCTACAGCCAGCATTCTTGCGGTCGACGACGACCCCGCGATGCTGCGTCTGTTTGCGACCGCACTCAGCCGTGCGGGGTATCGCTCTATCGATGCCGAGAGTGGCGCCAAGGCGCTCGCGATCCTCGAGACAGAGCGTGTGGACGCGATCATCACCGACCTCGCCATGCCCGGCATGCCGGGCCTCGAGTTCATGCGTCACGTGCGAGAGCGCGACCCCGACCTTCCCATCTTGGTGATCACGGGCGCGCCGGCGATGGACACGGCCATTGGCAGCATCGACATCGGCGTGTTTCGTTACCTCACCAAGCCCGTCACGCCTGCCGAGATCGTTCGTGCGGCCAGCGACGCCGTGCACGCTCGTGCGCTCGCGCAGGTGCGGCGTGCCGCCTACACGCACGTCACCAGCAGCAGCCACGCGCCGCCCAGTCGAGATGCGCTGCAGCGCGCGCTCGACGTCTCGTGGCTTGCGGCACAGCCGATCGTCAAGAACGAGACCTGCCGCATCGTCGCGTACGAGGCGCTGTTTCGCACCAAGAACGCCGAGCTGCCTCATCCCGGCGCGGTGTTCAATGCGGCCGAGGCTCTGGACATGGTCGCTGTCGTGGGCCGCGTCGTGCGCAGACACGCCGCGGCACTCTGCGAGACTCTCCCGCCCAACACGCAGCTGTTCCTCAACCTGCACCCACTCGAGCTGCTCGACGACGCGCTCTACCAAGCAGGCGCACCGCTCACCAAGCACGCCGACAACATCGTGCTCGAGATGACCGAGCGTATGTCGCTCGAGCGCATCCCCGACGCACGCTCGCGCGTGGCGGCACTCAAAGAGATGGGCTTTCGCATCGCGCTCGACGACATGGGCGCGGGCTATGCGGGCCTCACCAGCTTCGCCATGCTCGAGCCCGAGTACGTCAAGATCGATCTCGGTCTGGTGCGCAACGTGGATAGCGAGCCCATGAAGCAGACCTTGATCCGCACCATCGTGCGGCTCGCTCAGGACCTCTCCATCGACGTCATCGCCGAGGGCGTAGAGACGGCCGCCGAGGCCGCGATGCTGGTCTCCCTGGGCTGTCCGCTTCAGCAAGGCTATTACTACGCACGGCCCGCTCCTCCGTTCGTGAGCGTCAACTGGTAAAGCAGGCGCCATGGTGCCCCCCGCACGCCAGATTCTCATCGCGCACACTCCGAACATCAGACCGGCCACGACCATCCGCAGCACCGTGCTGCAGTCGTCGGTGGCCTCGCTGCGCCAACGTGGACACTTCGACCGCTGGCTCACGCTGATCGATGTTCGGCATCGGGCCACCATCGTGGAGTCGCTGGCGCCGAGCTGGATGCCGATCGAGGTCGCCGTCGCGCACTACGCGGCGTGTGAGGCTCTGGAGCTGCCGCTGAGTGAACAAGTGGCGATGGGCGAGGCCGTCGGCGACCGCATTCAAGGGTCGTTCTTGACCACGCTCATGAAGTCCGCGCGCGCGGCCGGCTACAATCCGCTGATCTTGCTCTCGCAGTTCGACCGCCTGTATGGCCGCCTGTTTCAGGGAGGCAGCGTGCAGCTCACCCAGACGGGTCCCAAGGATGCAGACGTCGAGGTGCGCGGAATGCAGACCACGCGCTTTCCGTACTTCCGAATCGCGTTCACGGGTGTGGTGCGCGCCGGCATCTTGTTCTCGGGCGTGCGCACAGGCTACGTGAAGCATGGCGCGTACAACGCGGGCAGCGATACGTTGGTGATGCACACGTCGTGGGTCTAGAGAACGACGCTGGCGCGTGGGCGACCCTCGCACACTCCCTCTAGTCAGCAGATATCTGACAGCAGCTGGCCCAGACGCCGCATGGAGAGCGGCTTGTGCACCAGCTGCCGGATACCTAGCTGCGCGCCGGTGGCCGCGTCTTCGGGTGCGAAGTAACCGCTGACCATCAGGATGGGCACGTCTGGACGGATCTCGAGCAGCTTCTGCGCGAGCTCGAAGCCCGACATGGCCGGCATCGACAAGTCGGTGACCACGGCCGCGAAGCTGCGCGGATCGGCGCGAAACTCGTCGAGCGCGCGGTTGGCATCTTGGTAGGCGTGGGCGTCGTACCCGAGCCGGCTGAGCACGTTCTTGGCCAGCGTCACCAGCATGGCTTCGTCGTCGACGAACAACACGCGCTTCTGCGCCCCGTCTGCCACGGGCAACGACGCCGGCACCGCCTCACTGGGTGGGTCGGGCATGGCCGGGAAGTACAAACGGAAGGTGGCCCCCTCACCCCGCTTGCTGGAGACCGTCAGATAACCATCGAGCCCCGCCATGATGCCCTGCACGATGGACAAACCAAGCCCCGAGCCCGCGCCCATGGGCCGCGTGGTGAAGAACGGATCGAAGATGCGCGCTTGGACGGCGCGGTCGATGCCCGGGCCGTTGTCGCGAACCACCAGCAACGCGTACATGCCCTCGGGGACGCGCTGCCCGTTGGGACACACCTCGTCTGCATCGTTGCTGGTCAGGGGACCACGACCCGGCCGCACGGACTCGCCAGGCTTGTGCACGCCGGGCGCAGAGCTGTGTCGGCGCGTGTCGAGAGGCGCGACCGTCACTTCGATGCGGCCATGCTTGACCTTGGCGAGCGCCTGCACGGCGTTGGAGCAGAGGTTGACGACCAGCTGAATGAGGCGAGCGGAGTCTGCACCCACTGCGGCCGTGCGCGGGTCGAGATCACTGATCAGCTCGACGTGCGCGGGCAGTGTGGTGCGGATCAGCCGCAGGCCCTCGTCGACCGCCGGCACCAGCGGCGTCACCTCGCCCTTTTTTTGCTCGGGTCGGCTAAACGCCAAGATCTGTCGTACGAGCTCGGTCGCACGCGAGATCGCACTGAGGATCTCGCGCAAAAAAGGCTCTGCAGCAGCGTTCTCGGGCAGCGCATCGAGCGCCAAGGTGGCGTTGCCGCCGATCGCAAACAACACGTTGTTGAAGTCGTGCGCGATACCGCCCGCAAGCGTACCGAGCGCCTCGAGCTTTTGGGAGCGCTGCGCCGCTTCGGCCGCGAGCTTTTGTTTGGTAATGTCGACGTCGACACCCACCAACCGACGCGCGCGACCGTCAGGGTAGAGCTCGGCTCGGCCGCGACACGCCACCCAGCGCACCGTGCCGTCGGGCAAGACGGAACGGAACTCCGCCTCGAGGCGCTCGCCGGTGGAGAGCGCGTGCGCGATCACTTCTTGCCCGCGCGTCAGGTCGTCGGGATGGAAGTACGTCATCATGGAGGCGACCTCTATCCACTCTGGCGCGTTCTCCGGGAGCTGTCTGCTCGCACGCAGACTCTCACTGAGCCAGACCAGGTTGGTGTCGCAATTGAGCACCCAGACGCCCATCTCTGCGGCCGAGAGGGCGCTCTCGAGCTGCAGACGAAACAGCGACAGCTGCTCGTCGACGCGCTTTCGCTCTGTGATGTCGATGACCACGCCACTCCACGTGTACGCCTCGCGAGTCCTGGAAACGGGGGTGCCACGCCCTTCGAGCCAGATCTCGCCTCGGGTCGGGTGCTGATAGCGGTACTCCGTCGAGTACGGCTCGCCCGTGCGCGCCGACTCGTTGAACGTGGCCGACACCATGGGCATGTCTTCAGGGTGCATACGCGCCGTCATCAGCGCGCTGTCGTGGAGGAGCTCGTCCGGCGTGAACCCCAACAGCTCCTGTGCCCGTGCACTCACGAACGAGAAGCTCACGCGGCCCGACTCTTCGCGCACGTAGGTGACCACGACGCCAGGAGACGTCTCGAGGATCATCCTCAGCCGAGCGCGCTCGTCGTCGGCCGCCTCTGGAGGTGTCATTCGTGCACCTCGACTGGATCGAAGCGCGCCCTCGGGCGCGCGAGCGAAAACTGGGGCCCGCCCTCGGGCGCGCGAGCGAGAAGTAGAAGCGTGCGGCCCCGCGTGCGAGCGAAGACCGGACTGCACCAACGCATGCCCACCCCCTAGAGGAGAGACAACCATTTAGCGCAAACGAGAAGACCGCAAGCAAGTTCCGCCCAGGTGTCGCGCGTGAGCACAGAACCACCCGTACCGAGTTGTGGACGGTTAGCGGACCGAGCCGCCGAGGTACGCCTCTTTGATCCGTGGGTCGTCGCGCAGCTCGGCCGCGCTGCCGCTGAGCACGATTTCGCCAGTCGCCAACACGTAGGCACGCTGCGCTGTCTCGAGTGCGAGACGGGTATTTTGCTCCACCAGTAAGATCGTCAGGCCGCCCGCGGCGATGGAACGAATGGCCGAAAAAATCTCGCCCACCAGCTTGGGCGACAGACCCAGCGACGGCTCGTCGAGCAAGATGATGCGTGGATCGGCCATCAGCGCGCGACCGATGGCGAGCATCTGCTGCTCACCACCACTGAGCGTGCCGGCGTCTTGCGTGAAGCGCTCACCGAGCCGGGGGAACAGCTGCAGCACGCGTGAAAGCCGCGCCTCGAGCCCCGTACGCTCCCGCTTGAGGTACGAACCGAGCTCCAGGTTCTCGAGCACGGTGAGGCCCGTAAACACGCCGCGGCCTTCGGGCACCAGCGCCACACCCAAGGCGGCCACCTGGTTGGCCTCGAGCTTGGAGACGTCGGTCCCAAAGACGCTCACCCTGCCCTCGGCCCGCAGCAGCCGCACGATGCCGCGCAAGGTGGAGCTCTTGCCCGCCCCGTTGGCGCCGATCAGCGTGACGATCTCGCCCCGGCCTACCGTGAGAGAGATGCCGCGCACCGCACGGATGCCGCCGTAGTTGACGCTCAGACCTTCGACGGAGAGCGCGAGCTGGCCAGCGGACTCGGTGGCGTCGCGCACACGCTTTTCGTTGACCCCGCTGCGTAGGACATCGTTCATGAGCTCAAGCTCCCGCACTCTCTGCCGGCAGGGGAACATCGGGGGCATCTTTGCCCAGGTACGCCTCGAGCACGGCGGGGTGCGCCTGCACCTGCTCGGGCGTGCCCTCGGCGATGGTCTCGCCGTGGTCGACGCAGTGCACGTGCTCGCACGCGCCCATCACCACACGCATGTTGTGCTCGACCAACACGACCGCGAGCGAGAAGTGATCGCGCAGCCACTTGATCTGCGTCTTGAGCTTGTCTGCTTCTTGCGAGTTGAGCCCTGCGGCCGGCTCGTCGAGCAGGAGCAGCTTGGGCGACAGCATGAGCGCGCGTGCGATCTCGAGCCGACGCTGCGAGCCGTAGGGTAGCGACGCGGCCGGCTCGTGTCTGAGCTTTTGCAGCTCGAAGATCTCGAGCAGCTCTTCGGCGCGCGCGCCCATCTTGCGCTCGTCCTCGGCGTACCCGAGCGTGCGCAGCACGGCCCCGAGCACGCCCGCTTCGACGCGGTGGTGGGCCGACACCAGCACGTTCTCGATGACGCTCATCTCCGCAAACAGCCGGACGTTCTGGAACGTGCGCGCGATGCCGTTGAGCGCGATGCGGTGCGGCTTGTGACCCACGATGGACTGGCCCGCGAACTCGATCTTGCCGCCCTCGGGCGTGTAGTGACCGGTGATGCAGTTGAACAGCGTGGTCTTGCCGGCACCGTTGGGCCCGATGAGGCCGAAGATCTGCCGCTCGTGCACCTCGAAGCTGACCTGGGAGATGGCCTTGAGCCCCCCAAACCGCTTCTCGACGCGGTCGAGCTTGAGGAGAGGCTGTGTGCTCATGCGGGGCCAATCTTGCTGCGGTTGAAGAACGGGATACGCAGCTCGCGTGTGCCCAGCATGCCCTCCGGCCGGAACAACATCAGCAAGACGAGCATGAGCGCGTAGCAGACGAGCCGGTACTGCGAGAGGTCGCGCGTCAGCTCGAGCGTGATGCCCACGAAGAACGCGCCCAACACCGCGCCACTGACGCTGCCGAGCCCCCCGACGATGATCATCACCACCATGTCGATGGACTTGTCGAACTTGAAGTCGTTGGGCTGAATGGTGCTCTGCAGGTGCGCAAACAGACCGCCTGCTACGCCAGCGGCCGCCGCACTGATGACGAACGCGAGCACCTTGTAGCGAGTGGTGGGGATGCCTGCAGCCTCGGCGGCGATCTCGTCGTCGCGAATCGCCTCGAGCGCGCGTCCGTAGCTCGAGTAGGTAAGGTTGCCGATCAGCACCACCACCAGCACGCCG
>JBEGTL010000293.1:0-9614 GCA_041179425.1 Pseudomonadota bacterium
TCAAGCCTTCGTAGGGGTCAAACTCCGCCCTCTGCTGTCTCGCCATTTCTGCGCCTCCTGTAGGTGGGGCGCGAAACATCGCCCATCACTGGGCGCGCGAGGAAGACGCGGTCAGGCGAGTGGGTACTGTCGTAGAGCTTGCCAGCTTGGTCGACGATGGTTCGCGCCGTCGCGTTTTGCCGTTCGACCCGCCACGTGTGTTCGATGGTGCGCAGCGTGGCGAGCAACGTGGACGGCGAGGTGAGGATGATCTGCTGGCGAAAGGCCTCTTCGAACAAACCGGGCGCAGTGCGGAGCGACTCCGCAAATGCCGACTCGAGCGGCAGGAACATCAGCACGTAGTCGCCGGTGTCGAGGCCATTGAGCCGCCAGTACTCCTTCTCCGCCAGGCCCTTCATGTGTGTGCGCACAGACGACACGTGACGCTGGAGCGCCAAGGCCGCCGTCGTCTCGTCCTCGGCGTTGACGTACTCGTTGTACGCCGTGAGCGAGACCTTCGCGTCAATGACGACGTGTCGCTTGCCTGGCAGCCTCACGATCACGTCTGGACGCATCCGGTCGTTGTCGTCGTTCGTGAGAACAGCCTGCCGCTCGTATTCGGTGCCCTCGCGCAGGCCGCACTGCTCGAGGATGCGCTCCAGAATGAGCTCGCCCCAAGCACCCTGCGCCTTGCGGTCCGTGGTCAGCGCACGCGTGAGGTTGGCTGCATCCTGGTCGATACGATGACTGGCCTCCACCATCTTCTGCAGCTCGGTCCGCAGCGCCACCCGATCTTGCACGTCTTGACTGTGCGTGAGCTCGACCTTGGCCTGCAGCTCCTTTACGTGCTTGCCGAGCGCGTCGGCCATCTCGTTCAGGCGCAACTTGGTGTTCACCTCGAACTTCTCGGTGTTCTTCTCGAGCACCTGCGCGGCCAGGCCGTTGAACTTGCCTTCGAGCTGCTCGTGCAGCTCACGGTTCATGGCGACCCTTTCCTCGGCTCCCTTGCGTTGCTGCTCGAGCTGCGTCTCGAGTGTCGCCACCCGCTCGCTCTTCTCGGCGATGGCAACCAGAACAGCGTCAAGCTGCTGGCGCACCTCTCGGAGCTCGGTCTCGCGCTTCTGAAGCTCGCCGATCTGCTGCTGCTGAGCAGCGGATTGCTCGCGCACTCGCGCCAGCTCGGACCGCGCGACCTTGTCTGACTCGAGACTGGCCGTGAGCGCGGAGAGCGTGCGCTGATGCTCCTGGTCCCGTGTGGCGATGCGCTCCCCAGATGCGCTTCGCTCCTGTGTCAACTCCGTCTCGAGTGCCGCCGCGCGTTCCATGCTGGAGCTCAGGCGAGCTTGCAGCACGTCGAGGCGAGGCCGCAGCTCGCCCAACTCGCTCTCGCGCTTTTGCAGGTCACCGATCTGCTGCTGCTGTGCAGCTGTCTGTTCGCGGACCTGCGCGAGCTCGGTGCGAAGGCTCCTCTCGGACTCACTCGCCGCGCTGAGCGCTTGCGTGAGGCGGAGGTGCTCTTGTTCACGCAGAGACATCCTCTCCAAGGAGGCCTTGCGCTCCTGCTCGAGCGAAGTCTCCAGAGTCGCTGCGCGCTCGCTGCCGCTCCGCAGCTGCAACTGCATTGCATCGAACGACTGGCGTAGGGCGACCAGCTCCGCTTCGCGCTTTCTCAGTTCGCTGAGCTGTTGTAGCTGCGTCGCGCCCTGCTCTCGCGCTTGCGCTAGCGCGCTCACCGTATTCTTGAGCTCGGCGCCGTTACGCGCAGCCAGCGCACGCTCTTCCTCGAGTGCCCGCGCGTTCTGTTGCACGTTCCCGGCCAGCACGGCTGCGTTGCGCTCGGCCGACTCCTTGGCGTCACGCAGTCGGATGTTCTCGGTTGCGAGCTGACTCCTGAGCGCCTCGAGGGCGGTTGTGGCTCGCGCGCGTTCGTCGCGCATGGCGCCCTCGATGAGCTCACGGTCCTGACGGGCAGCCGCCAGTTGTCCCTCGAGAGCGCGCGCAGTTGAGCGCACGCCCTCCAGCTCGACTTGAAGTGCAGTGAGCTGCCCAGGTGATGTAGCGGCCTGCTGCTCTGCCGCCGTTCTCGCGCGAGCTCGCACCCACAGGGCGGCGATCACGCAGCCCGCAAGAGATACGATGGCGACACTCAGGATGATCGTGACGTTCAACTACATCTCCGTAAACAAGGCGGACCGGTCGGACGAATACCTGTGTGCCGATCAGAGCCGGACCACAGCAGACGGAGCACAGCGCACCGGCTGTTGGTGTCCGCACCCGGTCATGCAACGCGCGGCTCACTCACACGCATCGACCGCTGCTTGCCCGCGCTGATTCGCACTACGCACGTCGACACATTCAGCGCCTGCGAGCACACCGCTTCACGATCGTAGCGGCGGCAGCAGTGTCAGCGGCGGAGAGTTTCGCCTGCGGAAACAAATGAGTCGGCCACTCTCGCACAGTGAATGCAGTCGCGGTGACCGCCACCCGAGCTAACCAAGCCAAGACTACCACCCTGCACGGGATCAACCGGCACTCATGCCCCTGTTGAGTTGCCTGTTTCAGCCTTCGCCAAAGTCTGATCTCCGCCTGCTCATTCAGCTCGGTATTCGTCGGCTCCTTTTACAAACCCATCGCTTGCTTGGGCGGACGTAGTCGGCACTTCCACAACAGCGCACCAACCGCGCGCGCAATCTGCGAGTAGCCTATGGCCCAAAGAGAGGCCGTGATAGCTTGCACCGGTGAGGCAAGCCGCTCGAGCTGAGCGCCCAGCGCGTGCGTCGCTGCGCGCCGACAGCGCAGTGCCACCGAATGAGCCGTTGGTCCCTGTCTGGTACCGCACTCGCTTGCGGCCTCTGCTGTGCGCGCATGCACCCGACACCCTGCTCGAGCTCGACGCCGTGATGAAGAAGGCCCGCCCTGGGGACGGTCGCTTCACTGAACTACGCGTAGGCGTCATCGGCGAGGCGGGCGTCGGCAAGAGCACGCTGATCAACGCCTTGCTCTCAGAGCGGCTTCCGATTCTTCCACAGGGCGGAGTCGGGCCACTTACAGCGACTCCGATCGAGGTGCGTTACAGCAGTCAACCTTACGTCCGCGTCGCTTGCCTGGGTAGCGCTCGCGTTCGTCAGCTCATTGAAGCAGTAGCAACAAACTCGATGGCCCCGCAGATCCAGGACGCCGATCGCCCGCGTCTCCGAGCTTGGCGACAGCTCGCCAGGCTGTTGGTTGGCGCCAGTCAGTTCGCAGACCTCGACTCGCCGGCGATGTTGGCATTCCTCTTCTCGTGCCTGTCTGGCGAAATCGACGAGCGCGTGGCGGCCGTACATTTCGACCGGCTACTCGCTGCACAGTCGGTGGTCGCTCGCGGAGACTCCGAGGCACCGACCCTTGAGGTAATCGCCGGGGTCGATCTTCCGGCAATGCTCTCGACACTTTCCACGCATGCCGCCGGCTTCCTCGCGCCCCTTACCTCCTCGCTTGTGATTGGCTGGGACGCAGCACTACTGCGCGAAGAAATCGTCTTGATCGATTTACCTGGGCTCGGCGTGGCCAACGACGAATACCGCAACCGCACCTCCTCAGCGCTTCAGGGACTCGACGCGCTGCTCTGGGTTGTCGATCGGTCAGGACTGACACAGGCTTCCGCAGACCTTCTCCAGAGCACGCAGTTCCTCGCCAGAATGCTGGAAGAGAGCAGGGAACGTCGCCCAGCGACCCTGGAGCTGGCGATCGCCGTGACCAAGCTGGACCAGCCGGTCTCCGACGCAGTCCTCGCCGGCAAGCAGTCGGGCGCCGAGCGCGTCAGCTGGACCGAAGCCGCGGCGACCTGTGCAGCACGCGCACGCGATGTATTGAGATCGCAGTTCGACATGGAGCTCGCGCGCTCGCTGCAGCCAGATGACGAAGTGTTCGGCGAGCGCGTGAGCGCGCGATTGGGGATCTTTCCAGTGTTTCCGCGCGAGTACCAACGCCTGTACCGGGCGGATCCGGACGAGCCTACGTCGCTACGCGAAGCAGACGCCAGTGGTGTCCCGAAACTCGCGGCGCGCCTCGCGCAGATAGGGCGGGCCCACAAGGTCGACCTTGTTCACGCGTGCCGCCGGGCACTCCCCGCCCTGAAGCAAGGCCCCGCTCGCGCGGAAGCTGAAGTTCTCAACCTCGAGCTACGTGACCTCATGAAGCCACGAGCAGGATGATTCCACCATGACAGAGCATGCAAAGTACGCGCAGACGCTGAAAGCCTGGTACCAGAGCGAAGCACGGCCCTTCCTCGCCGACGTTGCGAGCGACCGCGTCGCCCAGCTCGATCAGGAGCTCGTGCGACTCGAGAGCTTGCGCAAGATGCTCGACGCCGACATGCCCGTCTGCTTCTTGGGTACTGCAGGCGTCGGCAAGAGCACTCTGATCAACGCCGTCGTGGCGGGCAAAGATGTGATCTTGCCGGCCGGAGGTGTCGGCCCGCTCACCGCCGAGGCAACCCTGGTTCGATTCTCGAGCGAACGCCGCTTCCAAGTGGCGTACCACCCACCCGCCAAACTGAACAAGCTCCTGTTTGCGCTCGAGCGTGCCTACGAGAAAGAGCTGGAACGACAGGGCCGCCAGGCCGCCGCAACGGCCTCGGACATCGAGAAGATGCTGAGCGACGAGGACCGTCAGGATGCCGAGCTGGTGGACAGCTCGACTGCCGAGCCCTCTGGCGGTCGTCCCTCGCAGGTTCCGGACCTCCTTGGCGCCCTCGCTCGGCAGGCGGTTCACCTCATCCGCGGCGATCAATACGCCGCCGTCGACCGAGCGTACACGCTCGACCGTCTTCGTGATTGCCTCGGAGTAGCGCGGCGCTGGGGTACCGAGATTCTCCCCGAGGATGTTGCGCGCATCACTAGGATCCAAGACGTTCTTGTCCGCGCGCGTAGCAACGAGGGCACGTTCGAGGTGAGCGCGAGCCGCGATGAAATGGCCTTCCGCCTCGAGCTACAGCAGCATGCTGCTGGCCACCTCGCGCCGCTCGTACGCAATATCGAGGTTGGCTGGGACAACGCCCTGCTGCAGTCGGGAGCTGTGCTGATCGACCTACCCGGCCTCGGCGTCGCCAATGATGAGTTCCGGCGCGTGACCGCGCACTGGATTAGACGCGCACGTGGTGTCGTCCTCGTCGTCGACCGCTCAGGCATGTCCGAAGCAAGCGCCGACCTGCTGCGTTCCTCTGGCTTCTTGAACAGCTTGCTGCACGAGTCCAACGATCCAGAAAGCCAAAACGCGACCCTACTCGTGGCAGTGGTGAAGCTGGATGCGACCGCTGATGATGCGCGCGCCTCGGAACGACTGATCAGCCCGTCGAGTGCACGCCCCTGGGCGGTGCACTTTGAGGAAGCATGCCAGCGCGCCACAGTGATGATCCGCGAACAGCTCTCCATAGAGCTCCAGAAGGTTGCGGAGCAGGGAGGCGAGTCCACTCGTGACGAGCGCGCTGCCGTGATTCGACGTGTGTTGGAGAGCATGCAGGTGCACCCAGTGGTCGCCCCCGAGTACCGCAAGCTCCTGACCGACGACGAAGACGACCGCCCACGCATCAAGACCGCCGAGCAGTCGCGAGTCCCAGCGCTTGCACGCGCGTTTGAAGGCCTCGTACATGAGCGCAACGCACGCATCGATGCTCGGGTTGAATTTCTGGCGCGCAACGTGAGCGACCGCCTTCGCGGTGTCCTCGAGCTCACCCAAGCGCGCGGCGAGCAAGAGAGCTCGACCCAGAAGGAACAAGCGGACCGAGTTCGCAAGGAGCTCGAACTCTTCGCGGAACCGCTTCGCCGAGAAGTGATCAACAAGCAGGGCGAGTTCCGCGAGTTTCTGCGCTCTACCATTCCACTTGCCATCGAAGCCCGCGTGGACGCGGCCGCGTCCAACGCGAGAAGCGACATCCGCAAGTACCTCAAGCGCTTTCGTGACTACCACTGGGGCACCCTACGCGCGGCCATTCGACGTGGAGGCATCTACGACGGGTCACGCGCCATCGACCTCCCTGCTGATCTCGCGTTGCTCTTTGAAGACCCCATCGCGATCGTATGGTCGCTGTATATCCTCGCCGAGTTGCGCACGCGTACCGCCCGCATCGGGAAAGAGTACGTATCGATACTTGGCGAGATCGTCGAGTGGGCCCGAAAGCAAGGTGACGCCGTCGATCACAAGGTTCTGGAAGCCCTCCATCGCGAGCTCCAGGCCGAGATGAAGGGTCTGGCCGGAGTGGGTCGCGAAGCCATTGAGGAGCTCAGGATGCTCGTCAAGAGCGAGCTCTACGAGAAGCTGGAAAAGAAGGTCCGCCAGCGTTGCCAGCGCTTTGTCGACGGCGGT
Organism: Pseudomonadota bacterium; assembly: GCA_041179425.1. Lineage (GTDB taxonomy): Bacteria > Myxococcota_A > Polyangia > Polyangiales > DASUME01 > DASUME01. The sequence goes on from JBEGTL010000293.1 coordinate 6,325, forward strand.
GGAGATCGCGGCGTGGGAGTGAAGACGCGGATGCTCGACATGCTCGACGAGCTCGCTGACCTGGTCGTGGACGCCGCGCGTCCCGCCGCCCAAGAAGTTCTCACCCGACGCTACAGAGAAGTCGAAGAAGAGATCCGCACCAAGTTCGACAAGTTCCGCAATCCGGTCGACGCCGCGACCAACGAGCTCGTCGGTGAACCGCTGACCCTCGAGCAGCGCAAAAACGTGGAGCTTCAGCACACCATCGCTCGCCAAGCCAAAGCTCTGGCTAAATCGCTGCCCATTCAGAGCGGCTCGCCGCAGACGGAGAACGTCTAATGACCGAGGGCCGTCGCATGTATCGCCATCCTCACTATGAGGGCTGCGAGTGGACCACGCTCCGCGTCACTGACGACTTCGGCGTCAGCACAGTCGACCTGGCTCGTCCGCCCTTGCGATTTTGGCGCGCGGAGGAGCAGGCGCCGCCCCCCATGTTGAGCAACTGGAGCGTGAGGCAGCTCGATCCGCTCGCGATGCCCAGCACGCTGCTGGCGCAGCTGCCCGAGAATGACAATTGGCAGGCGATGACGCGCCGTTCCATCGCGCGCCTCTCGGCCTGGTTCATGATTGCCGAGGATCCGCAGCGGCGTCTCGACCAGAGCCAGGTCGCCAGCCTCGCGCACCAGGCGAGCCTAGTGCGGCACGTATTGAGCGACCCCAACCTGCAGAGCGTGTTGATCGCTGACGAGGTGGGACTGGGAAAGACCATCGAAGCCGGCCTGATCCTCCGTGAACTGCTTGCCCAGAGTCCGAAGCTGCGAGTTCTGTATTTGGCCCCAGCACGGCTGGTCCCAAACGTGGCGCGCGAGTTCAAGCTGTTGGATCTCGGTTTTCGCAGCTGGGTCGCTGGACCGAACTCGGATGCGCGACTCAGCGATGGCCGGGTCATCGCAAGCATCCACCGAGCCGTGGCACCCGCACACTACGAGCAGTTCTCCCAGAGCCGCTGGGACATCGTGGTCGTGGACGAGTGCCACCACCTCTCGGACTACTCCCCCGAGGGCAACTCTCCACTGCGCAAGTACAAGCTGGTCGACGAGCTTCGTAGCCGGATGAGCCCCGACGGGCGTCTGATCCTGCTCAGCGGAACTCCACACCAGGGCCACCCCAATCGCTTTAACAATCTGCTCCGCCTCCTTCGTAGAGCAGGCGAGAAGACAGGCGCGCCAGGACGAGTCATCTACCGGACCAAGGAAGATGTCGCGGACTGGGAGGGGCGACCACTGTTCCCCAAGCGGGATGTTCGTCCGCCAGTCGTGATCGATCTCGGGCCCGAGCATCGGCACTGGCTGGAGAACATTCATCGCTACTTCGAGCCGGGCGAGGAGCTGGCGCAAAGCGAAGCCGGCCGTCGGGCAGGCACCTGGCGCTGCGCGCAAGCGCTCCAGTGGGCCACATCGAGCGTAGAAGCCGGCCTTGGCTATCTGGTGCGGCAGGGCATTCGGGCAGGCTGGGACTTGACGCTTCCCCTCATGCGCGAAGCTCTGGACGCCCTGCGGCCATATCGCGGCGGCGCGCCGAATGAGTCGCCCGTCGATCTCATCGAGCGTATGCGCAAGGAAGTCGGCCGACAGATTCGCGACGACGATGTCTCCGACATCGAAGAGCTCGACGAAGAAGACGAGGTCCAGCGCTGGGAGCCCGACGCAGAGAAACTCTCGTCTCTCTTGGCGCAGGGGGTGTCGTTGCTTGCGGCCGACCCCGACGCCAAGTGGCGGGAGCTGGACCAGCGTGTGTTGGCGGCAGCTGGGCTCGAAAAGGTCGTTCTGTTTGCACAGCCCATCGAGACCGTCACCGCTCTATCGCGCTATCTCGAGCGGAAGACCGGCCAGCGCCCCGCCCTGATCATGGGAAACCAGGACGACGGGGAACGCACAAAAGAGATCGAGTCCTTCTGGAAGGAAGACGGTCCGCAGTACCTCGTTTCCTCCCGTGCAGGTGGCGAGGGTCTGAACCTGCAGGTCGCCCGTCGTCTGGTGCACGTGGACGTGCCCTGGAACCCCATGGAGATGGAGCAGCGAATCGGCCGCGTGCACCGCTTCAAGTCTCGGCGCACCATCCTGGTCGACACCCTCGTCACCAAGCAGAGCCGCGAGGCAGATGTCTACGAGGTCGCGCGGGAGAAGCTCGACTTGATCGCACGGAACCTGGCTAGTCCCGACCGCTCCCAGGCCATCTTTGCGCGCGTGATGGCGCTGGTGCCGCCAGACGAGCTGCTCCAAGTGATGGGGCGCGGACCGCTGTCACCGCTGAGCCCGCAAGACAGAAGCGACGTCGAGAAGCTCGTCACGGCCGGCTTCGACCGCTGGTCCTCCTTCGACGGTACCTATCGCAACGAGCAGAAGAAGATTCGTGGGCTTGATCCGGGTCAAGCGACCTGGGAGGACATCAGCCGCCTTGCACGCGACCACCTCGGGGCCGCGCCTGCGGAGGGCTACACGGCGCTGCGCTTCCTCCACCAAGATAACGAGGTCATCGACGCGTCGGAGACCGCTTCTGTGCTGCGGATCGGCGCGAAGGACTTTGCGGTCGGCGACTACGGCGGCATGCCGATCACCGGCGGCAAGGGGACCGAGGCCAAGCTGCTCGGCATCAACAGCGAGGAGCTGTCGTCGCTGCTGAAGAAGTTTGCGTTTGGGGAGCGCAGTGCCGGGGCCGCGCACGTGCGGTGGAGTGACTCCACGACGCTCGCGCTCGCCGGTGCGGACCGGCCGCTCGGGCTGTTGTTCTTTGCTCGGCAGACGTTGCGTTTGTCGGGGCCCGACCCTGCGGAGATTGGCGTCAGCCTCCATGGCTTCGCTGTCAGCGCCGAGCGGGTCGAGGAGCTCGAGGCTGGCACGCGTGCGCAGGTGGTGCGCGCGTTGATGGATGCGACGGTGAGGCAGAGGCCGTCTGAGGACGCCGATGCGCTCGTGCCGAAGCTGCAGGCGGCGGAGGCTGAGCTGTTTCGTCAGCTGGCTCGGCCGTCGGAGGCGGAGATCGAGACACAGGTGCGGCATGCGGTGTTCCCGCTGTTGGCTGTCGTCGCGGGGTGATTTTAAGCCATATTCCTGCAGTCTTCATCGTGCAGAGTGATTGGCCGGAATCAAAAGTAGTGAGGTAAACTTTGCAGATGCAGCTCGAGCACCCACCGTATGTTTGGTGTGCTTTCGGCACGCGTGCGTGACGAGGAGCATTGCAGGAGGCAGGCTCTGGGCGCGGCCCAGCGCTCCAGGGGTCCTGGCAGCTGCCTGACGAGCGCGCGAGCCCGG
>JBEGTL010000294.1:0-9584 GCA_041179425.1 Pseudomonadota bacterium
CGCAACCTAGGCCTGGAACGTGGCGACGAACCGTCCCTGGGTTCGGCGATCTGACATTGACGTGAAACGCCAAATGCCGGCGTTTCAGCGCCCGGGTCGCTGGGAAGGCGCGCGCGTTTCACCTCGTTTCAATCTGCTCGGCGGCTTCTACGAAGACGCGGAGAATGGCCGCCCGCTGCGTGGCCATGCGGACCATACGTTTGCGATTGCTCGACGGCGCGAGCCCGCTTCTCCTCTTAGTGACTATCATTGTCGTTACGGATCTCAGCGGGCTTGGGCCATCGGCTGGCAGCCGGCGCGGGACCGGTCGATGAACACCGATACGCGCTGTCTGACATGCGTTGACGTACGCGTTTCGCCTCGCTTGCACGTCACAGCTCACGCGGCGTCGCGTTCGTCGAACTCACTATGCTGCAGGGTGTTACGCCTGCTTCTTCGGGACGGTTCGGCCGAGCTCATCGCTCGGCTGAAACAGATTTAGCGGCTGCGCGAAGTAGCGTACGCCGTTCTTGTGCGGCGGGGGTAGGCGCCCGGCGTCGATGTTGACCTGCACGCTCTGAAAAAGCAGCTTCGGCGCAGCGAGCGAGGCGTCGCGTTCCTGGCGCATGGCTACGAACGCGGCGCGGCTCGTCCGTGCATTCAGTTGGGGGTTCTTGCGCTTGGAAGCTCCGATGGTCGTCTCGAAGCGGACCTCCCGGCCGTTTGGGAGGTAGTCGTGCCCGACGAACACGCGTGTCTCATCCGGGAGTTGGTAGAGCCGCTGGATAGAGTCGTAGAGTGCATCGGCGCTGCCCTTGGGAAAGTCGCAGCGACCCGTGCCGTAGTCATCCATAAACAGGGCGTCGCCCGTGAACAGGGTGCTGCCGATCTTGTAGGTGACACAGGCCGGGGTGTGACCCGGCGTCGCGATGACCTCGATCGCGAGCGTGCCCGCGCGGACGACGTCGCCGTCGCGTAGCAGTTTATCGAACTGGCTGCCATCGGCCGGAAAGCTCTCCGGCAAGTCGAACACAGCGCGGAAGGTCTGCTGAACTTCTCGAATCCGCTCGCCGATGGCTAGCTTGGCATCGAACGCTCGGCGCAGAATCTGTGAGCTCGACAAGTGGTCGGCGTGGGCGTGCGTTTCGAGCACGTAGTGGACGCGCAGGTCGCGACTGCGTACGAAGTCCACGAGCTTGTCGGCAGACTCGGTCCAGGTGCGCGAGGCGGTGCGATCGTAGTCGAGCACCGGGTCGATCACGACTGCGTCGCGGGTTTGTTCATCCCAGGCGACGAATGTCAGGGTGAAGGTGCGCGGATCAAAGAACGCTTCGACAGTGGGTTCGGTCATGGTTTGCCTCCGAGGCTTTTGGTTCGGGCCAAGTGCGGGATCCGCGCGATGCGTGCGGCGCGCCGCGTGATGTGATGAAAGAGCAGTGCACAGGCGGTCGTGCCGGCTGCCGAGATCAAGAGCGCAACGAGCACCGAAGGTGCGTGATGCGCAAGCTCGGGCAGCTCCTGCGCGAGAATGAAGAACGCCATCGCGACTACGAACCAACCAAAGCCGCTCTTGAGCGCGGCGGGCGAGATATGGCCAGCGATCGCGCCGCCTGCAATGCTGCCGAGCACAGCGGCGCCGCTGACGACCAGCGCTAGCTTGAAGTCCACTGGAACCGCGCCGACCACGCCCAAGAAACCAGCGGCTGTGTTCATGGCGATCACCAGCAGCGACGTGCCCACTGCCTCTTCAATCGGCAGCTTGGTCAGAAGCAGCAACGCGGGCACAATCACGAATCCACCACCGGCTCCGAGCAACCCGGTCACTGCACCCACTGCGGCTCCCTGATAGATGACTTTGAACAGCGGCACTGACTTGTCGGCCACTGCTGGCCGCTGGGTGATGACTGATTTCTGCTTGCGCAGCATGGCGAACGCCGTCGCAAACATCATCAGCGCGAAGCCGCTCAGCAGAACGATGCCGGGAATGAAGTGGGTGATCCGTCCCGCGGCATACGCCCCCACCATCCCTGCAAGGCCGAACACGAGCCCGACGCGCCAGCGCACTCGACCGCGCCTTGCGTGGGGAACCAGCGCCGCAAGGCTCGTGGTCCCTACGACGATCATCGAGACCGCGATCGCGCGATGGGCCTCCATGCCGAGCACGTAGCGTAGAATGGGCACGGTCAGGATCGAGCCGCCGCCACCCATGATTCCCAGGGAGACGCCGACGAGGACCGCGAGTAGGCTGGCGACGATCAGCATACAGCTCGTTAGAGCGACAACCGTGCCAGGTGGGTGAGCGAGCAAGAAGCAGATGATTTCGCGTTGCAAGCGCTCTCAGCGGACGCGTATGAAACGTTTTATGAAACACGTGAAACGCGGCGGCCCGCACGTCATGGCCCCTGTCCACGGGCCGACCGTTCGCGTGTCCGCAACGCGGCGCCCTGAAGGACTACCCGTCATGAATCGGCTCGAGCACGCCGATGTCAGGGTTTCCAAGTGGCAGGGACCCAAAGCAGCGGTCGAGCCGCCGCGTGCAGCACACGCTCGGTGTGGCTCGACCAAAGCACGTCGCGCAGCTCATCGTGCCCGTGGGAAACCATGACCAGCAGCGCCGGCTGCCAGTCTTCCGTCACTGCCGCTGCCACCTGATCGAGCTCGCCGAGCCGGCGCTCGCTGCGGATTTGCATGCCCTCGGGGGCACGTGGCGCCGGAGCGTGCGTGCCACTGCCGACGTGCAGCACCATCAGCTCGGCGCTGTTTCGTCCGGCCACGTGCACCAGCCACGCTGCGGCGTCGATGCCCCGTTGCGCGTCCGACTCCGAGCCGCCGAGTACCAGCAAACGCGTCAGATCCAGCGACCCCGACTCCGCATCGATGAACCCTCGACCCCTAACTGGCAAGAGCAGCGCCGGGACCTGAAGATTGCGGGCCACCGCTTCCGCGACACTGCCCGCGAGCACGCGCAAGAGGCCTGTACGCGCGTGCGTGGACATGATCACGAGGTCGGGTCGCAGGCTCCCGCAAGCGGCGATCAGCTCGTCGGCGATGTCGTCGTGGCCCGCGCACTCGTGAACGCGCTGGGACACAGACAGCGCGGGCGGCGCCTTCCAGCGCTCGAGTAGCGACGCGGCCCGCGGAGCCGGCGCCGCTTCCGGTAACCCCTGCGTGATGTGCAGGGTGACGACCTCGGCTGAGGTGCGGTGCGCCGCAGCCAAGCCGATGGCATGGATGAAGCTGCTGTCGGTCTCGTCGAAATGCTCCGTGGCATGGGCGATCAACATGATCCTGTTCTCTCTTGTAGTCGCTGGATCGCAAGCGCGATCCGACACTTGATGCAGCTTCGTCGTGGCTCGCGCGAGCGCGCTTCGCTCACGCGGGCCCTTCGAGGCTCGCGGCTCGAAAACCCCGACGAGCAGCGCGAGAAGGCTTGCCATGAGTAGCACGCAGGGTCGCTAATGCGACACGCGTGCCAGCCGGTCCGGCCGGCGATGTCAGCGCGCTGCGCGCACGCGGGTGGGTCGTTGAAACGTCGCCCTGAAACGGGTGAAACAGTCCCGTTTCATGCGCGCACGCAGCGTTGCTTTTAGCGCCGCGCTGCCTTGGCACGGCCCGTGCTCACGCTGACTGCCCATGCACGACTTCACACCCCTCTCGGCCCTGGTCGGTGGCGGGCTCATTGGCGTCGCTGCCTCTGTGCTGCTGCTCGCCAGCGGGCGCATCGCCGGCATCAGCGGGATCCTTGGTGGCCTTCTGACGCCGACGCGCGGCGACCGTTCGTGGCGCATCGCGTTTCTATTCGGACTGCTCGTCTCCGGGGCCGTCGCGGCTTGGATCGCGCCGCACAGCATCGGCAGCTCACCGCGCTCGCTGCCGCTCTTGGTCGTCGCAGGCCTACTGGTTGGGGTCGGCACGCGCTTGGGCAATGGCTGCACGAGCGGGCACGGCGTTTGCGGTATGAGCCGTCTTTCGCCGCGCTCCCTCGTCGCGACCGTGACGTTCATCACGGCCGGCATGTTGATCGTGCGCGTCATCGCGTGGGTGGGAGGCTCGCCATGAGGCAATCCCTAGGGCAGCAGTTAGCGGCGCTCATAGCGGGTCTGACCTTCGGCGCCGGCCTGGTCGTGAGTGGCATGACCCAGCCACAGAAAGTGCTCGGCTTTCTCGACCCGCTGGGTCGCTTCGACGCCAGTCTGATCTTCGTCATGGTCGGCGCGATCGCGGTGCACTTCTTCGCCTATCGCTGGAAGAAAGGGCGATCAGCGCCGCTGTTCGGGTCTACGTTCCTGGTGCCTACCCGACGCGACATCGACGTCAAACTCATGCTCGGCGCGCTCATCTTCGGCGCGGGCTGGGGCCTCGGCGGTTATTGTCCCGGGCCAGGCATCGTATCTTTGCCCGGCGGTGGCGTCGCCGCCTCGATGTTCGTGGCCGCGATGATCACGGGGATGCTCGCGACGGCCAAACTCGAGTCGTACCTCGCTCGGAAAAAACCCAGTCTGCAGCCGTCAGCGACGACGACCGCCGCGCCGGAGCGCATCGCATCGCACACGCATACCGTCAGTTCGTGACCCTGGAGGCCATCATGCTATTTCGACAATTGTTCGATCAGGATTCCTCGACCTACAGCTATTTGCTCGCCGATGAAGTCACTCGCGAAGCCGTGATGATCGATCCAGTGATCGAGCAGTTCGACCGGGACCGCACGCTCATCGAGGAGCTCCAGCTCAAGCTCGTGTACGTCATGGATACCCATGTCCACGCGGACCATGTGACCGGCAGCGGTCTATTGCGAGAACACTTCGGCGCCAAGTCGGTCGTCTCGGAGCGCGCCGGCGTGGTCTGCGCCGATTGGCAAGTCAAACAGGGCGATCGCATCGGCTTCGGCCAGCACACGCTCGAGGTGCGTGAAACGCCGGGTCACACCAGCGGTTGCCTGTCGTTCTTCTGCGCCGAGGCCGGGCTGGTGTTCACCGGCGACGCGCTGCTGATCCGCGCCTGCGGACGCACCGACTTCCAGCAAGGCGACTCCCACACCCTCTATCGCTCCGTGCACGAACAGATCTTCGCGTTGCCCGACGCCACCACCATCTATCCCGCACACGACTACAAGGGCCGTACGGCGAGCAGTGTGGGTGAAGAGCGGCGCTTGAACCCGCGTCTCGGTCAGAACAAAAGTGTGGCCGATTTCGCCAAGATCATGAGCGAGCTCAAGCTGCCATATCCACGCAAGATCGATGCGTCGCTGCCTGCGAACTCGCGCTGCGGCCTGCTGGATCAACCCGCGACCCTCGCACCGGAGTTGCTCAACGACTGGGCGCCGATTCAGATGTCCGGCGTGGGTGTGCCCGAGCTGACGGCACAAGCTGTCGAACGGCTCGGTAGCTCGGGCGCATTGCTCGTGGACGTACGCGAGCAGGACGAGTATCGCGGGGAGCTCGGTCATCTCCGCGGCAGCGTGCTCGTCCCACTCAGTACCTTACAGGCGGCGGCGCGTTCATGGCCGACTGACCGCCCGATCGTCGCGATCTGTCGCTCGGGCGGGCGCTCGGGAAAAGCGGCGCTGCAGCTCGCAGCGGCAGGGTTCAAGCGCGTCGCGTCGCTGCAGGGAGGCATGCTGGAGTGGAACGCGCACAAGGGACCGGTCGAACGCGGCTACATCGAGGCTCGCCAAGGCTGAGGCCGTGCCGGGTGTCGTGCGCCGCGTGGCAGCTGCAGGCCGTCAGACACATGCGCGCAAAAGCTGCGTGGACTACGCAGCGAATTGCGCCGGCTGTCCATCAAACGCGTTGAATTGCGCGGTCAACGAGTTGGTCTGACAGTTGCAGTGCGCCGACCGGAGGTTCAATGACTCACAACGCAGGCACGATCGACCGCGCCATTCGAATCGTGGTGGGGCTAGCGCTGCTCTCGCTCATCTTCGTCGGGCCGCATACGTGGTTCGGGCTTGTCGGGCTGGTACCACTCGCCACCGGGGCCGCTGGGTTTTGTCCACTGTATCGACTTCTCGGTTTACGCACATGCCCAGCCAACCCGTGAACCAAGCAGCCAGTCGCCGCAGCCACGGCGTTCGGTGGGCTCTCGGCAAGTCGATATGCCGCAGCGCAGCCGCGGTCCGGCCGCGGTGGTGGTGGTTGGGGCCCCGGAGCAGCATACGGCAGGCTCTACGATCCCAAGACCGTCGAGACCGTTTCAGGCGAAGTCATCGGACTCGAGGCGTTCACGCCGATGGGACCGATGTGTAGCGGCGTGCACGTTCAGCTCAAGACGTCGAACGAGGCGACGCAGTCCTCAAGCTACGGGACGAAAATGGCATCCCCGTGTGGGCGGGCTGGCGCAGACGCTGAGGGACAGGGTCCGAACGCTCTTCGAAAGGAATCGACCATGAGCGAGCTCTGAGCAACACCGTAGTGACCACGTTTCCGCGCCTCAACAAACCTGCGCCCGGCCTCTTATTCGGTATCCGAATCGTGATTCACCGCTAAACAAGGAATCCAATCATGTCCGTAGTCATCCGCGTGTACGACCCCGCCATGTGCTGCTCGACCGGCATCTGCGGTCCGAGCATCGATCCCGAGTTGGCGCGCTTCGCCGCTGACGTCGACTGGCTCCAGAAACAAGGCGTCACCGTCGAACGCTTCAATCTCTCCCAACAGCCCGCAGCGTTCGCCGAGACGCCGGCGGTGAAGGAAGCGCTCACGCGTGGCATGGAGGTGCTGCCGCTCGTTCTGGTCGGCGACCGCATCGCCTCGGAGGGCGCATACCCGACGCGCGAGACGCTGGCCGCGCTCGCGGGCGTGGTCGTGAAGAAGCTCGGCGTTGCGCCTACCGCGTCGACCGGATGCTGTAGCCCGTCTACCTCCGCGAAGTCGAAGACCAGCTGTTGCTGAGGAGCATGCCGATGGATTTTCTCGAACGCGCTCCGCGAAACCTCTTCTTCACCGGCAAAGGTGGTGTCGGCAAGACGAGTGTCGCCTGCGCGACCGCGCTCGCGCTCGCGGAGCGTGGTCGTCGTGTGCTGCTGGTCAGCACGGATCCAGCCTCCAACCTCGACGAGGTGCTCGAGACGCCGCTGTGTGGCGAACCGCGACCCATCGTCGGCGTAGAGCGACTCTTCGCCCTCAACATCGATCCGGAAGCCGCGGCGCATACCTACCGGGAACGCATGGTCGGCCCCTACCGTGGCGTTCTCCCCGACGCGGCCGTGCGCAGCATCGAGGAGCAGCTCTCGGGTGCGTGCACCGTCGAGATCGCGGCGTTCGACGAGTTCTCCAAGCTGCTCGGTGATGAGCGCGCAACCGCGGCGTTCGATCATGTCGTATTCGACACGGCACCCACTGGGCACACCCTTAGACTCCTAGAGCTGCCTGCGGCATGGACCGGGTTCCTGGAGACGAACATCGGAGGCACGTCGTGCCTTGGACCTCTCGCAGGTCTCAAGGCCCAGCAGGCACTCTACGACGGCTCGCGCAAGACGCTCATTGATGGCACTAAGACCGCGCTAGTGCTGGTCGCGCGCGCCGACCGTGCTGCCTTGCGCGAGGCTGAGCGGACGCGTCGCGAGCTGGCTGAGCTCGGCGTCGCACGCCAGGAGCTCGTCATCAACGGCATCTTCCACGGAATGCACGCGACAGATCCCGTCGCCGACGCGATGGAGCGCCAGGGCGCGGATGCGCTCGAGACTATGCCGGCTGGGCTGCGCGCACTGCAACGTACCGAGCTGCCGCTCTTGCCTTTTGGCCTCGTCGGCATACCGGCGCTGCGCGCATTGCTCACCGCGCCCGGCACGCCATCCGCCGACTTCAAGCAACCGGCCGCGTTGGCGTCGGCCGAACGCGCGCCTAGCCTCGCAGAGCTCGTTCCTCTTCTGGACGCTGCTGGTCGCGGCGTCATCATGACGATGGGCAAGGGTGGTGTCGGCAAGACCACTGTCGCTGTGAACGTCGCCGTCGCGCTGGCGCGGCGCGGGCACAAGGTTCATCTCACGACGACCGATCCCGCCGCTCACGTCGCCGAAGCACTCGGTAGCACGGTGGATGGCATCCAGGTGAGCCGTATCGATCCAGTCGCCGAGACGCATGCATATGCCGAGGAAGTGCTGCGAACCGCGGGAGCGAACCTCGACTCAGCTGGGCGCGCGCTGCTCGAGGAGGATCTTCTCAGCCCGTGCACGGAGGAGATCGCGGTCTTTCGAGCCTTCGCGCGCATCGTCGACGAAGGCGAACATGGGTTCGTCGTCATCGACACCGCACCCACAGGACACACCCTGCTGCTGCTCGACGCGGCCGAGTCATACCACCGTGAGGTTCTGCGAACGTCGGGGGCGGCGCCCGAGGAAGTGCGCCGTCTGCTGCCGCGGCTGCGGGATCCGGCATTCACGAAGATTCTTCTCGTCACGCTGCCCGAGGCTACGCCCGTGCACGAAGCGGCTGCGTTGCAGCGCGACCTTTCGCGCGCAGACATCCACCCGTTCGCGTGGGTCATCAACCAGAGCCTGCTGCCTCTCGACGTCAGCGATCCGGTCCTCGTTCGTCGGCGTGCGAACGAGGCTCGGTTTCACGCTGAGGTTCGCGCGCTCGCTGCGCGCGTAGCGGTGGTGCCGTGGGCGGCGCCGAGGTCTGCTCAAGACCGACTCGATCTCGTCACCGTGCCCTCGCCCGATCGACCGCAGTCAGCGACTGCGTGAACGACCCCCTCTACGCGGCACAAACATGTCGAACTGCGCAATCAACTTGAGCCCCGACAATGGCGCGCTCGGTCGTGGTTACGTTAAGGGCACTGAACCACGAGGAGTGAACACATGACGTTCCAAACACGAAGACAGCTCACTGCGAGCTACGACGAGGTCCTCAGGCAGTTGCCTGAGGCGCTCAAGACCGAAGGTTTCGGCGTGCTCACCGAGATCGACGTCAAAGACACGTTGAAGAAGAAGATTGGAGTCGAATTTCGACGCTACAAGATCCTCGGCGCATGCAATCCGGCGTTGGCTCATCAAGCGTTGCAAGCGGAGCTCGAGATCGGTCTGATGCTGCCTTGCAACGTGATCGTATATGAAGGCGACGACGGCAACACGATTGTCTCCGCGATCGATCCGACTCAAACGATGGCCAGCGTCGGCAATCCGAAGCTCGAAGCGTTAGCGCACGTGGTGCGCGAGAAGCTAGCGATCGCACTCTCACGTCTTGCGTGAGATCCTCGCTCGAGGATGTTCTCCGATGAATTCGCATTTCTGGAATGAGCGCTATCGGGCTGAGCAATACGCATGCGGGCGCGCCCTCGCTACACGTGTCGAGATTGTGCTGATCCCGGCGTCGGGACTACCCGAGAAGTATCGCGAGGCCATCATCCGCGCGGCTGAACACTGCTCGGTGAAGAAGTCGCTCGTAAGCCCGCCGATCGATGTTCGCCGTCACGATCCCGAGTCCTTCTGGACCAGCGCAGCGCGCTCAGGCAGGCGAGTGATGGCCGTGCTCTCCCCATGCAGCCGAGTGGACCGCCCCGAAACGTTTTCTCGCTCACGGGCAGCGTGAAACCCACGGAGACTGGCCGTGCGGGCACAAGACGCGCGCCGCGCACGATCCAGCAGTGACTTCAGCCTCATCGTT
>JBEGTL010000295.1:0-9560 GCA_041179425.1 Pseudomonadota bacterium
AGCCGTTGGTTGACGTCGTACGGCAGGTATTCTTTCGCCATCGGAGGCAACATAGGCTACCCGCGGCCGCAATGTCGATCCACGCCGGAATCTTTTCCCCGACACGCTCCTAGTCACCGCAGTGCGCGAAGCCGCAAGCACAGCCAGCCAACTCTAACGAGGCCGGCAAGCGCGAGCGAAGCTTCGGTTCAGGGCAAAGCGCAGCGAGCAAACGCGAAGCGAGCGAACGCGCAGCGAGCGAACGCGCCGCCAACCACCACCCATCCGCCGTCTTCGGTAGGGTAAACCGGGTCCATTCGAGTTCAGCGTGGGTCCGACCGATTTGCGCCTGCAAATCGGTTTGCGCCGGAGGGCGCGTAACTCTGCGGGCAGGCTTTGCGAGCACGGAGAGATACGCCCCGCAGGCGGCCGGCCACGCCGATCTCCACCGCCACAAGTGAGCGAGCGAGAACCGCAACAAGCGACCGATCTCCACTTGCGAGAGAGCAAGCTGCGATCATGGTGACCCCGTGACGAAGATACGCATCCTCTACGCGTGGGACCGGCTCCTCCCGACCACGGCCACTGACGCCGAACAGGCCACCAGCACCATGGCAGCCCTCGCCCGCAGAGGTCACCAGGTAACGGCCCTCCTCCCCCGCCTGCGAGGCACAGAGGGCATCTCGGCCGATGAGCTCCGCACCAAGTTCAAGGTAGAAGGCCCCCTAAACGTCCTGCACGTCGACGTCCCATTCGCCACCCACCTCGCCCTACGCAAGGCCTGGTACGCAGCCTATATCGCCGCGGGCGGAGCCCTCCCCGCGCACGACCTCGTGTACACCCGCAACAGCGCCACCTTCATCGCCCTCGTCGCGCGCGGCGCCCAGACCGTCTACGACACCCACCGCGCTTGGCCCGACCACGTCCCCCCTTCCAAGCCGCTGTTTCGTGCGGTCATGCAGCGCGACAACTTCGTCGGCGCGCTGTTTCACTCCGAGTACGCGCGCCAGAGCTACCTGCGCCTAGGCATCGACGCAGCGCGCCTCCGCACCATCCGCAACGGCTACGACCCCACGCGCTTTCGTAGCGACGTCAGCCGCGACGACGCACGCCGCGCGCTCGACCTGCCGCTCGATCGCAAGCTGGTCGTGTACACCGGCCACATCAGCCGGCTCAAGGGACTCGACACGCTGCTCGGCCTCGCCGAGCGCACGCCCGAAGCGCTCTTCCTCATGGTCGGCTCCGAGGGCGACGGTCTCGTCGAGCGCGCCGCCAAGCGCCACCACAACGTCCGCGTGCTGCCCTGGCAGCCCTACCAAGTCGCGGCGCAGTACATGGTCAGCGCCGATGTTCTGGTGCTGCCGCCGAGCAGCGTGGGCCTCAAGGTCGCGGGCCACACGGTGCTCCCGATGAAGCTGTTTGGGTATCTCGCTGCCGGCCGCGCTCTCCTCGCGCCCGCCACGCCCGACGTCGAAGAGCTGCTCACCCACGGCGACAACGCGATCCTGGTGCAGCCGGGCGACATCGGAGCCGCAGCGGCGGCACTGCACGATCTGCTGCACGACGACGTGGGCCGGGCGCGCCTCGCCATGCACGCGCGCGCGACCGGAGCCGAGCTGACCTGGGATGCACGGGCAGAAAAGATCGAGAGCTTTTTGTACGAGCGTCTGGCCACACGCGAGCGCTGAGCACGTGCGTCCCCGGCTTCGGCACCTGACTAAACTAGCGTCCTACCCACGACAGACCAGTGCTGCCGCCGACCTCGACCCCTGCGCTGTACTGGAGCGCACCAAGCACGACGCGGGTCGTCCAGCCACGGATTCATTCCCACCCGCAGCAGCTTGGGAGACGGGGAGGGACCGTGGTCTCGCTGACCCTCGCGAACGATAGCTTTGCGGTTCTGTCGAGAAACCAGCCATAATGTGCGCAATCTCGGCTTCGCCCGGCCCCCCTGGGCTCGGTCACGACGCATCGCCGCAGATTGATTCACGGCACGACACGGAACGGCTCGAACGCGAACATTACACGGGTGCTCGCGCACCTAGGGGTCATGCGGCACGAGCGAGTCTCGAATCCGCGGAGGTCAGCTTGGCGCACGGAGTCTTCACTTGTGTTCGGGTTCTCGGCACCGTCTCGGCCCTCAGCTTGGTGACGAGCTGCTACGCGCGGCGCACGGCTGACGAAGAGCTCGTCGACTTCCCGTCGCGGCAGGCGACCCCCGACGCAGGCAGCACGCCTGTCATCGTCGATGCAGGTCCTGCCGACACCGGCGTACGTGCAGTGGCCGACGCGGGCGCGATGTCGCGCTGCACGGGCACCGACGCCATCTCCCTCTTGCTGTGCAGCCTCACGACTCCCCGCCCCGCCACCGGGAGCACGACCACCGGCACGACCACGGGCGGGATCACCGACCTGATCGGCCTGCTCGACAGCGCCGGCGGTCTCGAGAGCATCGCCGCCGTCCTGGGTGCGTTCACCGGCACCACTCGACCCACCACGGGCACGACCGGCACCGGCACCGCGACCACGCAGCCGAGCTTGACCGACCTGATCAACCTCGCCGGCGGGCTCAGCAACATCGCGACCTTGCTCAACGGGCTCTTGGGCGGCACGACCCAACCCGGCGCGACGCCCACGCGGGCCGCGACGAGCAATCCCATCGCCGATCTCATCGCGGCGTTCGCGCAGACGCCGTCTGCCGGCGGTGCACAGCCCAGCATGAGTGGCGCGCCTGCGAGCTTGCTCGACTGGCTCAGCGCGCTTGGCCTGTCGCAACCCAAGAGCCTCGGCAGTGCCGCTGCGCTCAGGGTCCCCACGCCGAGCGCGGCCGACTGCCTTGCGCCCATCGACGCAGCCACCAGCTTCGTCTGCCAGCTGCAAGCTGCGCGCGCTGCCAGCTCGCTCGCGCCGTGAGCAGCTGACTTCGCGAGCGGCGACGAAGACGACGCTCACGCGCACTCGGCTCCGCTCTCCGCAGACCGATGCTCGAGCGCGACGCTCAGCCTGCGATGATGGGGTCGCCGATGTCGGGGTCGGGCGCCGAGGGACGCGTGGACGCCACCGCGGCTTCGCGCTTGGCTTTCTCTTCGGCCGCGCGGCGGTTGTGCTCCATCAGCAGAGGCAGCACGTAGGGGAAGCCGACCTGCACGCCGTCGACCGTGGGGTCGATCATCGCGGTCAGCCAGAACAAGAGGACCACCGAGCGCTCGACGTAAAACCACGTCTCCGGGTAGTGCACGGACTTCATCAGCTCGCGCATGTCGTCGAGGTCGATGTCCGGGCTGCCGAACGCCTGGCGTAGCTCGCGCGGGTTTTGTTTGAGGAACGCGCCCGGGCTGCGGTCCTTGAACTTCATCAGCTTGCCGAAGTAGGTGCGCGTGATCTCTTCGAGACCCTTGCGATCGGCTCCCGGTGCCACGAACCCCATGCGCAAGAAGCCCGCGATGAGCTTGTCGCTGTCGCCGCCGAACAGGCCTTGCACGACCTCCATCAGTCCGTCGATGAGCTCGTCCTTGGCCTCGCTGATGGCGCCGAAGTCGAGCACCACGATGCGCGGCCGCCCGTCTTCACCCTGCTGCACGAGGAAGTTACCCGGGTGCGGATCGGCGTGGAAGAACCGGTCGACGAACAGCTGCTTGTAGAACGACTGAATGAGCCGCGTGGCGACCGCGTTGCGGTTGATGCCCTGCTCGGCGAAGGCGTCGAAGTTGGTGATCTTGACGCCCTCCATGAAGGTCATGGTGAGGATGTCGCGTGTGGTCCACGCGTCGACTACGGAAGGGAACAAGATGTCGTCCTGGCCGGCGAAGTTGCCGGCCATACGCTTCATGCAGCCTGCTTCGTGCAAGTAGTCGGTCTCGCGGCGCAGCAGGTCGACCAGCGAGTGGTAGGCGTTCTCGATGCTGTCGACCGGGACGAACCACTTGTACACACGGATGGCCAACCGAACGATGATCATATCGGTGCGGATGACGTCGCGGATGCCCGCGTAGAGCACCTTGACCGCCACCTTGCTGCCGTCGTGTAGGTACGCGACGTGCACTTGCCCGAGCGATGCGGCCGCGATGGACTCGTTCTCGAACGACGCAAAGCACTCTTGGGGCGGCTTGCCGAACTGCGCGCGGAACACCTGCTCCACCTCGGCGTACGGGTGCGGAGGTACCTTGTCCTGCAGCACCGACAGCTTCTTGATGTACACACGCGGCAAGAAGCCGCCCATGATGGAGAGCACCTGCCCGAGCTTGATGTACACGCCGCGCAGCGAGAGCATGGTGTCGAGCAGGCGCTGGGCGTTGCGCTCGTCGACGCGCTCTCCACGCGCCTTGAGCCACGCGGGCCGATTGCGACGACGTTGACCCGTCGCGGGGTCGCGACGCTTGGGCGCCACCAGCTTGGTGAGCCAGCGCTGCGAGAGGTAGTCGCCGAGGATGATGCTGAACGCGACCAACGCGCGCGTGAAGCGGACCAAAAGGCTCATGACATTCCGGACGTGGGTGTCGAAGCGCGCCCTTGGGCGCGCGAGCGAAAAAAACAAGCGCGCATTGGGGCGCGCGAGCGAGAAAACAAAACGCGCTCCGAATGACCATGCCAGGGGCATTGTGCGCGCCCATCTAGGGTACACGCCGAAGCGGTGTATACCAAGGGGCCCTGCGTGAACCCTTCGTGCATCTCGGTCATCCTGCCCTTTCGCGACGCTGCAGCGACGATCGACGCTGCGCTGTCGGGCCTGCTCGCGCAAGCCGACGCCGCGCGTGAGGTGATCGCCATCGACGACGGCTCCACCGACAGCGGAGCGCTCCATGTGCGTGCGTGGGCAGCACGCGACGCACGCGTGCGTTTGCTGCACAACCACGGCAGAGGCCTGATCGCCGCGCTCAACATGGGCCTCAGCGCGGCCACGGGTGCGCTCCTTGCGCGGATGGACGCCGACGACATCTCTCACCCCGAACGCCTCACACGTCAGCGCGAGTATCTGCGCGCGCACGCGGAGGTGGACGTGCTCGGCTGTCAGGTGCACGCGTTCGTCGAAGGCGGTGCGCTCGGCGAGGGACTCGAGCGCTACGTCGCCTGGCAAAACGCGCTGCTCACGCCCGACGATCACGCGCACGCACGCTTCATCGAGTCGCCGCTGTGCCACCCCTCCATCGTCGTGCGGCGCACCCTGATCGATCACATCGGCGGCTACCGCGAGCTAGACGGCCCCGAAGACTACGAGCTGTTCCTGCGCGCAGTCGCCCACGGCGCGCGCCTGGCCAAGCTGCCCGAGGTGCTGCTCTCGTGGCGCCACCACGACAACCGCGCGACGTTCCGGGACGCGCGCTACGGCCTCGCCGCGTTTCGTACGGTCAAGGCCCCCTACCTCGCCCGCGTGATCGCAGAGGCCGGTCGCCGGCTCGTGATCTGGGGAGCGGGCGCGACCGGCAAACGTCTTGCGCGCGCGCTGCGACAGCACGGGGCTAGGAGCGAGCTGTTCATCGACATCGATCCACAAAAGATTGGGCGCACGGCGCAAGGTGCGCCGGTGGCGAGCGTGGACGCACTCGACGCTTCGCGCGACCTCGTGGTGGTCGCAGTCGCCACGCGCGGTGCGCGCACCCTGATCGCGCCGCAGCTCGAGGCGCGCGGCTTTGTCGAGGGCACGAGCGCGTGGTTTGCGTCGTGACGCGACCGACGCTGTGAGCTACGGCGTGGCCGGCGCAGGCTGCGTGGGGGGCGCCTGCTGGAGCGAGCTGTCGATGCTCTTCATGTACTCGTCGATCAACGTGCGTACGCTGTTGTCGCGCAGCACCACCGACAGCTCGATGCGCCTGTTTTGCTGGTAGGCCGCTTCGTTCTTTTCGGTGCGTAGCGGCCGGAACTCGGAGTACGCGCTCGACGCAAAGTACGCGCCGTAGCTCTCTTCGAGCGTGTGGTCGGCGCCAAACATGTGATCGACCACCGCGTTGGCGCGCTTGGCGGAGAGCTCACGGTTGTAGGCGACCTCGCCTCGCTCGTCGGTGTGGCCCTGCACCAAGATGACGTCGATGTTCTCGCGGACGCCGGGGTCGGCGAGCACCTTGGCGAACGCGTGCGCGAGCATGTCGAGCAGCGGCTTGCCCTCGCGCTTGATGGTGTACGAGTTGGCGTCGAACACCACGCTCTCGTTGATGACGATGTTGCCGTTGTCGGAGATCATCACGGGTGAGCTCGCGCTGCGCCCCGGTCCGAGCTGTGCCTCGAGCGATTGTTTGACCTTCTGCAGCACGTCGAGCCGCAGCACCGCGACGCCCGAGATGCGGTTTCGGAGGTTACTGAGCTCGACGTTGCTGGCGGCAATGATCTGCTGCTGCGCGGCGAGCTTGTCTTCGGATGTCTTGAGCTCGGCACGACCCACGTCGAGCTGCGCGGAGAGCAACTTGAGGTTTTTCTCCGCGAGGTCGATCTTGGTGCGCGCGGCGCCGAGGTTGCCGATGGTGGCGCGCAGCTCGTCCTTCACCTGCTCGAGCTTCTTGCCGCTCGAGAGGTTCTGCAAAAACGCAAGCAACACCAGCATGAACAAGATGAGCGAGACCGTGGAGGTGAGGTCCGCGAACGACGGCCAAAAGTTTTCGACTTCGTCTTCACCGAACAGGTTGCGACGCCTGGATCGAGACATGGTGTGTGTTCCTCTCAGGACCTATCGCGGGGGCGCACGACGCCGTTGATGGCGACGGCCTGCTGACGCAGCGACTCACTCAGGTCGCCAAAGCTCAGGCTCATGCGCTGGATGTTGTCTTTGAGGTGATGGTTGAACTCACGAAAGTCGCGTGAGCTGCTGGCGAACTGCCCGAGTGCGGACTCGAAGTGGACCACCGCCCCCTCGAGCCGAGACACGGACTCTCCGAAGCCGGCGAGCAGACCCGCGAGCTGCGGGCTGACCTGGGCGCTGCCGTGACCGGGGCTGCCGTGCGCGCTCTGTTGTGCGCCTGGGTCGACGTTGCCGCGGACGAGCACGAACACCACGTTGTCGAGGTAGTTCTCGACCAACACCATCACCTCGGCGCGTCGATCGCCAATGTTCAAGAACACGCCGAGCAACGTCATCAGGATGGCCGACACGATGCCGAACAGCGACGCCGAGAAGGCGACCGACATGCCGGACAGGGTCTGCGTGAGCCCCTCGGTCAGCGAGGCGGTGACGTCGGCGCCCACCGGAGTCTTGCCCGCGAGCAGCGACGTGAGCCGACCTATCGACGACGACAGGCCGTAGAACGTGCCGACCAAACCGAGGATGATCACGAGGCCGGTCGAGGCGCGCACGAAGCGCTCGCCGATCAGCAACCCGCGCAGCTCGGACTGGACCAGCTGCTCGACCAGCGCCTGCGCATTGACGGAGCCTGCGTTGCGCTGCGCCGTCAGCGCCTCACGAACGACCCGCGCCAAAAAACGACTGTCGAAGGAGCCGGCTCCTCCGTCGCTACGCGCGAGCTCCGCGGCGATGCTCGCGTAGCGCGCACGGATGTACAGGGTGAGCACCAGCCCTGCGCAAAGCATGCCGACGATGATCGCGATGATGACCACGCCGCTGGTGTCGATGAGCGAAAGACTACTGACGAGCGAGTTCCCCATGCTGCTCTCCCGGCCCCAGTCGAAGCGCGCGGTTGTTGCGCGCGCGAGCGACGAAACGATAGGCCGAGAGACTACTCGATGGTGTACCGCATGTCGCTGGCTTGGCCGTCACGAAGAATGGAGATGGCAATCGTGTCGGACTCGCGGGCCGCGCGCAGGGCCTCGATCAGGCCAGCCGGCGTGTCCAGCGCGATGCCGTTCACGCTGCGCGCGACATCGCCGGTGCGCAGACCCATCGCCTGAAGGGGCGTTCCGTCGCGCACCGCGCGCACCTCCATGCCGATCCGTTGTCCATCGCGCTCGGACAGACGAAACCACGCGCCGCCCGCCGCGCCCCCTGGATTGGCCAGCGCCTTCTGCACCAAGTCGCGCTTGATCGTGTAGCTACCTGGCCCGCGCGTACGAACTCCGCCGGCGAGCTCGCCACTCGCAAACATGGCCTTGCCGGGCGGCGGTTTGTCCGCAGGTTCGGCGGTCGGCAGCGGCGGCGCCACGACGGCGACCGGTCTCGGCCCAGGAGGCACCTCGGACAGGGCGCACTCGGTCCCGTCCGAGGCGCGCAGCCGAGCGCGTGTCGCCTCGATGGCGAGCACCGTGAAGTCGTCGACGCGCGCACCGAGCGACACCACCGCCGTGCCTGCCGACCGGCGCACCATCGCGAGGGACAGTCGAGGTCGCGCATCGTTGACCACACTGCCGGCGAGCCACAGGTCGCCCGCACACGGCGGGGCCGACGGCACGAATGTCGAGCGCTTGGCATTGGCGGGCAGAGGGGACGGCAGAGCAGAGAGCTCGAGCCCGTCGCTGGTCTGGGCCGAGCCAAGCTGCGCCGGCGGGTCGAGCTGCGCCCTCGGTCGTGCGGGCAAAAGGACGACGGCGGGCACCACGACGGCTGGCGATGTGGCCGGTCGCGACGCGCGCTTCGCGATGTGCGCGGAGGCTTTGGGCGAGGCACCAGCCCGCCTGCGCGCCGGCACGCTCGACGCAATGCCGACCCACATGCTGTCAGCCGCGCGGGCTCCCACCGAGGTCGTGCGGTACGGCCGTGATGACGGCGTGTCCGCGGCCACGGGCATCAGAAGTCCGGCAACACAAGCCCTGACGAGCCACGCCAACGGTCGACCACCCATCGGGAAAGGGTATGGTCAAATGTCAAAACTTGTAAACGCATGTATTTTCTGGATACACGGCCAGGTCGACCCTCACCGACCCACATCGTTGGCCGGCGCCGCGGCTTGTACGGTGGCCGGGACGCGCGACTCCACCGTGACCAGCTGCAGGGGCCGAGACTGCCGATCTTCGGAGCCCTCTTCGCGGCTCTTCTCGTGGGGCTTTACCGTCGCGCGGATGACCATGATCTTATTGAGCACGTCGAACCAGAACGGGGCGCCCAGCATCGCGGCGAGCACGGTGACGAGCAGGCCGACCAGGGGACCAAACACATCGTGCCAGCGGTCGACGGGCAGCGACTGCAGAGTCACCAGCACGGGCGGTGCACCCGCCGTCGCCGCGTCGAGCGCGAGCTTTTTTTCGTAGTCCCTCGTCAGCCTGGTGTTGGCGAGCTCGACGCGCTCGCCGCGGGTCCTCGGCGCGCCCCACCCTGCTTGGCCGTCGCCCCACCCCACCGGCAAACGCATCGCCTCGAACTTGCTCGACGCATCGGCGTAGCTGAGGTCTTTGGCGACGCCGGCTGCGGAGCCAACGACGGCTTCGCGCAGAGACTGATCGCGGTACAGGTGGTCGGCGATGGTGATGACGTTGACGTTGAGCCCGCCCACGACCACCAGTGCAATCAGCATGATGATGGTCTGCGTGGAGCGTTTGTACCAACCGGACACACGGTCCATCGAGCCGTCGTACCAGGCTTCGAGATTTTTACGCGCGAGGTCGAGATCGTTGTGTGCGGTATCGAGCGCAGTCAGCAACGCGCGCTGCACCTTTTGGTTGGGCAGCTCGAGCACGCTCTGACGCAGCGACTCGAACGTGAGCTGCGT
>JBEGTL010000296.1:0-9531 GCA_041179425.1 Pseudomonadota bacterium
ATGGCCGCGCCGAGGCGGTACCGGGCAAGCTCATCACCACCGACCCGCCGTCGCAGCTGTTTCGCTGCGTCGACAACGCTGGGGCCGCGTTCCCGGACCCCAATCCGTTCACGTTGTCGGTGCTGCTCAACCGCGACAGGCCGGGCGACGACAACCACAACCCGTTGTTCGGGTGCGACCCGGCGGCTCCACAGAGCCCCTGCGCAGTCGGCGTCCAGCACGACGGCGAGGCCGTGGTGCCCGGCTCATTCGTGCTTGCGCGTCCCAAGCCCAAAAAGGGAGGCGGTCCACGGGAAGTGGTCGCCTGGCCCGCCATCGACAACAACCTGGCGCTGCCCTGGGAAGGCTGCGCGAGCAACCCGAGCTTGCTCCAGGTCCGCGTCGACAGCGGCGAGCACACGCTGCGCATGCGCTTCGATCCCAGCGACCGCGAGCAGTACACCGAAGACATCGACAAAAACGGCGTACCGACCACCCGTGACGTCCGCGAGGCGCTTGCCGTGACTCATGCCGCCACCACCAAGGGCGGAGATGTGGGACGCTTCGACTCGTTGCTCGCCGACGACGAGGTGGACGCGAAGGCCGAGGTCTCGGTGAGCTACTCTCCACCCGACACCAATGGCAAGGGTGATCACACAGTCCCCGAAAATGGCCGCCTGGTACGTTTCTACTTCACAGTTAGAGATCAGCGCGGAGGCATCGACTACGCAGTCCGCGAGCTGTGTCTCGTACCCGCCGCCAACCAGGAGTAGAGTGCTTTGACACCGCCAGGTCGCGCCTCCGTTCCCGGTATTGGTCCCAGGGTCAGCCAGGCGTCTGGCCAGGTGTACGGGCGTACACAGGCACACGTATATGGACAGGCCATGGGCAACGGCGGGCTGAACCGCATCGGCAACTGTCAGATCCTCGAAGAGATCGGCAGCGGCGGCATGGCCACGGTGTACCGCGCCGTTCAGCAGCCGCTCGGCCGCGTCGTCGCCATCAAGGCCCTCAAGCCTTCGATTGCGGTGGATAGCCAGTTCGCCAAGCGGTTCGAGCGCGAAGCCAACTTCATGGCCTCGCTCCAGCACGAAAACATCCTGCACGTGCACGACTTCCTCAAGCAGGAGGGGTCGATGTTCATCGTGATGGAGTACGTGAAGGGCATCGACCTGTTCGACCTGCTCGAGCGCCGTCGCAAGCTGCCCGTCGACGTGGCCGCCATCATCGCGCTCGCCGTGGCGCGTGCGCTCGACTACGCGCACTTCCGCGGCATCGTGCACCGCGACGTCAAGCCGGCCAACGTGATGGTGTCGCGCCAGGGCGAGGTCAAGCTCATGGACTTCGGCATCGCGCGCGACGACACGCAGAACGACCTCACCGAGACGGGCACGGGCCTCGGCACGCCGAGCTACATGAGCCCCGAGCAGATCCTCGGCGACAAGCTCGACTTTCGCAGCGACATCTTTTCGCTCGGCATCGTGCTCTATCAGATGGTCACCGGGCAAAAGCCGTTCGTCGAAGACGACTCGCACACGGTCATGCAGAAGATCCGGCTCGATCGCTACGTGTCGCCACGCAAGCTCAACCACGCGGTGCCGCGTCGGCTCGAGCACATCATGGCGCGCTGCATGGAGAAGCTGCCGGCCAACCGCTACGCCAGCACGCAGGCACTGATCGACGAGCTCATCGAGTTCCTCGCCAGCCGCGTGCCCATCAACCACAGCGCACGACTGGTCATGTTTTTGCGCGAGGTCGCCGTCATCAGCGACGCCGAGGCCGACGAGATCCTCGAGGCGGCCGGCTCCCGTGGTACGCGCAAACGCGACCAAGACCGCACACTGATCCGCCATGCCGCGCTCTCCATGGCGGGCGTCCTCGCGGGGATCGCCCTCAGCGGCGCGAGCATTCAAGCCTTTGCAGGCGCCGGCGAGCGCGCTGCGCAGGCGGCCGCAGCGCCCATCATCGAGGCTCCCGACAGCGACGACTACGGCTACCTGTCGCTGGTGGTGGAGCCCTGGGCCGAGGTGTACGCCGACGGCAAGCTAATCGCCGTCACGCCCACGGCCGAGCGCTTGCGACTGCGCCCTGGTCGCCACTTCCTCAAGTTCGTTCATCCGCACTACGGCGCGACCACGCGGGAGATCACCATCGCCCGCGGCAAGCTCCAGCGCATCGACGTGCACTTGGTCGAGAGTGCGCCTGCGAACAAGTCGGTCGTCTCCACGCCATGACGCGGCTGTTCGCCTGCGCGCGCCGGGCGACCGCGCGCCTTTGCCGCTCTCGCGCGAGCTCGATCATGCTGCTGGGTGCGATGCTGGCCTGCCTGGGTTCGGCCCCTGCGCACGCACAAGAGCAAGCCTACGTGCACATCGTGCGTCCCGGCGAGACGCTCTCTTCCATCGCGCAGGCCTACTATGGCGACCCGCGTCGCGATCAGGTGCTGGTCCGAGAAAACGCCCTCGGCGAAGGCGAGCCACCGACCGGCACGCGGCTGCTGATCCCCACGGTTCGCCATCACCGCGTCACGGCGGGCGAGTCGTGGCGCAGCATCGCCGAGCACTACTACGGCGACCCCAACCGCGCCGTCGCGCTGCTCAAGGCCAACCACGCCAAGGCCAACGGACAGCTCGAAGAGGGCACGCAGCTGCTCATTCCGCACCCGCTGCGCTACCTCGCGCGGAGCAGCGAGTCGCTCTCCAACCTGGCCGAGCAGTTCTACGGCACGCGCGACGAGGTCCGCCTGTTGCGTGCGTTCAACGCGAGCGCGCACTCCAGAGTCTCGCGTGGCCAGACGGTGCTTATCCCCATCTACGACCTCGTGCTCTCGCGCGCGGGGCTCGAGCGTGTGCAGCTCAGCATCGGCCCCAAGACGGGCAGCGACGGCGAAGAGACGCGACGTGTGCAGGCCGAGATCGCGCGCGACATCCCTCGCGTGCATGAAGCCGTACAAGCAGGCCAGTTCGTCGAGGCCTTGGCGCTCGGCAATCAGCTGCTCGGTCGCGGTCTGCTGACGGGCAACCAGGAGATCAGTATCCAGCGCGAGCTCGCCACCGCCTACGTTGCGCTCGCACGCGACGACCTGGCGATACGAGCGTTCTCGCGGGCGCTGGAGAAGCAGCCCGACCTCGAGCTCGACTCGGTGCGCACCTCACCACGTGTGCTCGCGGCGCTCGAGGCCGCCAAGAGCCAGCGCACGAAGTAACGATGTTGCCGACTCGTTAACACATCGCATCAAATGTGCTGAGCTGGCACTCGCTACTCGTGACTGCCAACAAAACTCCGTCGATTTGCCGCAAACGCCGCTGGGCGTGGTAGCGGTTTAACATGCGTAGTTCAGTTGGAACGCCGAATCTATGCGAGCTCTCCAGCGAAAGTCACGCGGAGACTGACAAGCAGAGTATTCGCATTGAATGCCACATTGATTTGAGCGCGTACTTTCACGAGACGCTCACCCACGCCCTCGCCACACGCCGCGTCGACGCGCCTGCGCCCACCGAGTTTTACCTGGTCGGGCTGCTCACCGCGCTAGGGCACGACACCGCGGCGCTCTCGCGCTCCGTGGTCGAGCTCAGCTTCGACGTGCTGGGCTCCACACGCGGCGAACGGCTCACCCGCCTGCGCAGCGTGGGCGACCAGGCATTGTCGGTGATGGGCCTGTTCGATGCGCACCTCGAGCGGCGCGGCATCTCGCGCACGTATCTGGCCGACCTCGGCAGCCGCGCCTATCGCACCGCCGGCCAGCTTGCGTGCGTCAGTCGGGAGAGCGGCGAGCGCGCACGTGCACAGGTGTTTCAAGACTTGGGCGCGCACTTCCGCACCTACGCCGAGGTCCTCGAAGACGTGCGCGAAGCGACCGCGCTCGGCACCCCCGACGACGTGCTCTCACTCTACGAGCGTTTTCAAAAGACCAAGTCGCCTGCCGTGGCAGCGCGGCTCGCCGCCCACGGCGTGCTGTCGGTCCAGACCAACGAAGAGAGCTGCTGACCGAGACGCACTCTCCCGCCCGGTTCTTGCGGTGCCGAGCCGGGTAGGCTAGTTCCACACGATCCGATGATCTGGTTTTGGATCGGCTTTCTCGGCCTCGTTCTCGTGCTGCTGGCGCTGGACCTGGGGGTCTTGAACCGCCGTGCGCACACGCCGAGCGTGCCCGAGTCCCTAGCCTGGACCGCCGGCTGGATCGCGCTCAGCGTGACCTTTTCGCTGCTCGTCTACTTCATCTACGAGCGCAAGCTGTACGGGGACCTGGACGGCGGGACGGTGCCCTACAGCGGCGCCGACGCCGTGCTCACGTACCTCACGGCGTTCGTGCTCGAGAAGTCGCTCAGCATCGACAACCTGTTCGTGATGGTGCTCATTTTTCAGACCTATCGCGTCCCGGGCCACCTGCAGCACCGCGTGCTGTTCTGGGGCATCCTCGGAGCCGTCGTCATGCGCGCGGGCATGATCCTGGGTGGCGTCTGGCTCGTCACCAACTTCCAGTGGGTGATGTACTTGTTCGGGGCGTACCTGGTGTTCCAGGGTCTGCTGCAGCTGCGTCCCGAAAAAGACGACCACGACGACGACGAAGAGAAGCGACCCTTGCTCGAGCGCCTGGTCGGCAAAGTGGTGCCGGTGCTGCGTGAGAAGACGCCGAGCGGGCACTTCTTTCTTCGCCACGGTTCGCGGCTGCACGCCACCTCGTTGCTGGTGGCGCTGCTCAGCGTCGAGGGGGCCGACGTGGTGTTCGCGCTCGACTCGGTGCCCGCGGTGCTCACGGTGTCGACCGACTCGTTCATCGTGTTCACCTCCAACGTGTTCGCCATCCTCGGGCTGCGCTCGCTGTACTTCGTGATCGCCGCGATGATGAACCGCTTCGACCACCTCAAGTACGCCCTCTCCTTCATCCTGGTGTTCGTGGGCATCAAGATGACCCTGCACCAGGTCTGGCACATCCCCATCGCCGCCTCGCTGGGGGTCATCGTGGGCGCGGTCCTGGTGGGCGTGATCAGCTCCATGCGGGCCACCCGCGGCCGCCCGCCCACCATTCCGCCAGGCGATCCCGATCCGTCGCCTTGACGAACTGCGGCGGAGGCGGCAAATAGGCCGTCCCGCTCACGTAAGTCGAGCGTGCCACTGCTTTGGGAGACGGATCATGTCGAAGGTGTGTCAGGTCAGCGGCAAGCGCGCTCTTCGTGGGAACAGGGTGTCTCACTCCAACCACAAGACCATCAAGTTCACCCTCCCGAACTTGCAGTCCAAGCGCTTTTGGATGGAGAGCGAGAAGCGCTGGATCAAGCTGCGCCTCACCGTCTCCTCCATGCGCGAGATCGACAAGCGCGGCATCGACGCGGTCGTCCGCGACATGCGCGCGGCTGGCAAAACCGTTTGATCCTGTCGGACCGCGAGATCCGGGCGCGCCTCGAGAAAGGTGACCTGGTAATCGACCCGCTCGATGACCCCGAGCTGCAAGTGCAGCCGGCAAGTGTCGACCTGCGTCTCGATTCGCGGTTCGTGGTGTACAAGCTCCCGCACGTGCCGGTCATCGACCCGCGCTCGCCGGAGACGCTCGAGAGCTACACCAGCGGCCTGGAGATCGCCGAGGGAGAGCCGTTCGTGCTCCACCCCGGTGAGTTCGTCCTCGGCTCAACCATCGAGCGTGTGCGCATCCCCACCGACCTCGTGGCTCGCGTCGAGGGTCGGTCCAGCTTTGGTCGCCTGGCCGTCGTCGTGCACGCCACGGCGGGCTTCGTCGACCCCGGCTTCGAAGGTCAGATCACCCTCGAGCTCTCCAACCTGGGTCGCTGCGCGGTGCTGCTCTTCCCGGGCACGCGCATCAGCCAGATCGTGTTCCACACCATGACCAGCCCCGCAGAGCGCCCGTACGGAGTGGCGCGCGGCAGCAAGTACCAGGGCCAGCTAGGCCCGGTGATGAGCCGGGTCAACAAAGACCCGAGGTAGTCTTAGGCTCCTACGGCCGCAGCCGCTTGCTCCGCCACGTGCAGGGCGCTCGCGAGCACTCGCTCGCGCCAGGCCGGTGACGCGGGGCAGAATGCTTCGAACATGCGGTGCCGGCCCTGCTCGAGCAGCGCGGGGTCGTGCTGACCGTAGAGGTGGGCGCGGTTTTCGAAGCGCATTGCCTCGAGCACCTTGATGGCGTTGTAGGTGCCGAACTCGGCGAGCAGGCAGTCGTACTGCACGCCGGGGAGCTGTTGCTCTAGCCACGGCCCGAGTGCTCCCTTGATCTCGTACAGCACCCCGTTGGGGTCGAAGCTCTCGACACACTCGTCGCCGAACGTGTTGCGCAGGCGCGCCACGCGCGGACTCTCCATCGGCAGGTCGACGCACAACGCGTAGCTACCCGAGGCACCTCGCCCCGTGTGCCAGTCGAGATGCAACACGTGCTCGGGCTCGCCAACCCACGACCGTAGGTGCTGCGCGAGGATCTGCTGCGTCAGCGCCGGCTTGTCACCGCCGTAGAACACCCCGCGCGGGAACTCGTACTGACCCTGCGCGACCGCGTTTTTCAGCGAGCGGAAGCCGTGCCGAACCAGCGGAGGGAGCGCCTGCAGCACGAACGGTGGCTCGAGGCGGCGCGGTGCACTCGGCGGGTTGAGCAACGTATCCAGGTCGCGGTAGCCCTGCGGCGCGCCCTGGTTGGGCGCGCCCCGCAGCATGAAGTTGCGATTGAGGTCGACGTTGTTTTCGTTGACTCGCCGCCGCCAGGCGAACCCAAAAGGGTTGAGCGCGTGGATGAGGACCTCGCGCCGCTCCGCGCTGGGCACGCTGCCGGCCCCGGTAAGCCAGCTGTGCTGCACGGCCGACCCGAAGTAGCCTTCGACCCCGTGCAGGCCGCTCGACATGACGAGCGCGCGCCGTGCTTGGTGAGAACCGCGCACGGCGACGTCGATGGTGAGCTCCGTGCCGTCGGGGCCGAGCTGCCCAATCCGGTGGCAGCTCAGCTCGAAGCCTGCGCTAGACGCGGCCTCTCGGAAGCGCGCGCGTGCCCCTACGAAGGTTGACGAGAAGGCGCGCGCGTCGGGTCTCACCTAGAAGCAGAAGCCCCGCGCGACTCGAAGCGCGCCAGGTCCTTGACGAAGCCGTCGTAGACGTCGGTGTTGAACTGCTTGATTTCCTTGAACGCATCCGTGTCCGGGATGAGCTTGTCGCTGACCATGCCGAGGCCGATCTTGACGAGGAAGTTGTCGAGCGCGTCGAAGTCGATGCCCGCCTCGAGGACGCCCTTGTTGGAGCCGTCCTTGGCGATGCCCAGCTTCATGGCCGCGACGAGGCCCTTGCCGTTGTTGCCTTTGGCGGCCACGTTGAGGAAGTCGCGCGTCACGCTCTCGATATTACCCGGAATGAACGCGTCGACCATGGCCGTCGGCACAAAACCTAGCGCGGCACCCTCGACGTGGATCGACGGCACCTTGGTGAAGGTCAGCCCCATCTCGGCGTAGCCGGGGTGCGGCTCGTAGAACGCGTCTAGCTTGAGCTGGGTCAGCTTGATGACCACACCCAGCAGCTTGAGGCGCGAATCGCTGACGATGGTGGTGTTGTTGAGGCTTGCGCTCATCGGATCGATGGGCTCGTTCTCGTACACCTTGACGCCCTTGAACGGCAGCAGCCTGCCGTCCTTGACGAAGCACTGCCAAGCAAACGAGAGCTTGTCGCTGTCGATCTTGAACGTCATCAGCGTGCGGCCCTTGTTGTCGAGCCACTTGATGTCGATCAGCGCCAGGTCGTTGAGCTTGTCCGCGTACTTTGCAAACGCCGGGTAGTGATCTTCGAAGCGCTCGATGTCGGCGTGCATGGCGAGGCTGACTTGCTGGTAGCCCTTCTTCGACCACGTCGTGCGCATGTCGTCGATGCTACCGAGGCGAGAGAGCGCAGGCGCGAGCGCGGGGTACGCCTCGAACAACACCGCGAGCGGCTCGAGGTCTTCGGCAGACAGCTTGGGGTGCAGGGCCTTGGCCTTGCTCTTTGCAGCAGAAGCGGCCTGCACTGCATCGGCCTCGCCGGCGGCCGTGTGTCCCTGCATGTTGAGGCGCGCCCAGTTCTCGAGCGCACTCATGGCCGTCTCCCAGCGGAAGTTGCCGATGCCGAGGCCGAACCGGTAGCCGATGAAGTACGCAGAGGTGTCGCCTGCGCCCTTGGTCTCGCGCGAGCGCACGGTGGTCGACATGGCCGCGAGGTCGTTGCGGTCACCCTTGAGCGTGACTGCGTAGCCCTTCTTGTCTTTGGCCTGCCCGATGACGTAGCTCTTGCCCTTGATCTCGCCGCGCACCCACAGCTCGCGGTAGTCGCCAACCTTGTTGGGCAGCCGGTCGTGGAAGTCGCCGAGGTTGAAGTCCTCGAGGTCCTCGATGGTGCCGTCGATGAACTCCTGCGTGGAGTCGTCGATCACGGTGTGATGAAGCGACAGATCGAACGCGTTGGTGAGTCGGTGCAGCTCTTTGAGTGCGGACTCCTTCTCGCCACTGCCGTAGAGCACGACCAGCGGATCCCAAGCGGCATCGGTGGCGTCGGGGCCAGCGAGCGCCAAGGCAGCAGAGCTGGCCGTCAAGACAACGGCCCCGCCGAGGAGCAGCGGCCCGCCCGAGAATAGCGGGCTGCGCTTTGAAGAGCGCCGTGGGGCGAGCGAGCGAAGAAAGGAGGGAAGCATGAGGGCTCCTATGGCCTGAAAGAACGGAAAGCGCGCCGCGAGGTGACGTCGGTGTGGCGGGAGTCTCCCCCCGCACTCGCTTGCTTTTCAAGCCAGGTGATTTGACCACTCGGCCCAAGCACCGCTCGTGGCGACCAAAACATAGGTCTATCTGCCCGGAACACCTGAACTTGGCCGAGAGTACTTGTGATTTTGCCGCCGGTGCAGGCGCCCGCCGACGGTTGTTTCGAGAACAACCGGTGTCGTTTGCAGCACAGAGGTCAGGGCAGCTCGTCGCTGCTCAGGTCGCGGACGCAACGCCCCTTGGCGGGAACCGCGATGCCCACGCCGACCTGCTGCGGCACGATGGAGCCCGTGTCGACGTCGTAGAACCAGTGCTGGTACCAGCCGGTCTCATCCGTGTGCGTCCACACCCAGAGCGTCTCGCAGTCCGAGACCTCGGGTCGGCAGAACTTGCCCGCGTTGGGGCCGACGCCGCCGCTGCACACGCAGTTGCTCGCCTCGGAGATGAACACCATGTTCTCGTCGACCTGGCAGCTGCCGCCCGGCAGAGTCGCGGCGCAGCCGGCCGCCAGGGTCCGCACGTCGTCCATCTGCGGCATGTCGTAGCCGGTCAGGCCTCCAAGCGACAACGGCGTGCACAGGTCGCGCAGTGCATCGTCGTCGAGCACCTCGACCACGGGCGTCCACGCCTTGTGGTTCACGCGATCGATCTCGAGTCCGTTGTCGAACACGACCCAGCTGTCACTCACGCTTCGACCGCAGCCGTACGTGGGATGGTTGACCGAACAGGGCCCCGGATCGGCGATCGGACCCGCGTCGAGAGCAGGGCTCCCGCTGTCTGCCGTGACCAGAGCAGCGTCGGCCAGAGCTGCAGCATCGCCGCTCGCGAGGCTGCCGTCCGTGCT
>JBEGTL010000297.1:0-9521 GCA_041179425.1 Pseudomonadota bacterium
CGCGCGCCAGACCAAACGCGTCGCCGGTCAGCGCGCTCGCGTACACACAACGGATGGTCAGGATGGCCGTCGCAGCCCACGAGACGCCGCCGAGCAGCGCCACCGTCTCGGCGCGCGCACGGTGCCGCTCGATGTCGTCGCTGTCGCCGCGCGCCGCGTAGTAGCCGACGCGCACGGTCTCGCAGTGGGCGGCGAAGCTCAGGCCTTCTTGCTCGAGCTGATCGGAGAGCGCGAGTGCGAGCGGGTCGTCGCTCTCCACCGCGCACTGCGCGAGCCCGTGCAGACATCCTTGACGAAGATTGTCTTGCAGACGTGGCTCCATGGGGAGCCGCTGCGTGAGCAGCGCGAGGACTCGTTCGTAGCGTGCGCGTGCACTGGTGATGCGGTTCTGGCAGAGCTCCGCGGTGGCGAGGCAGAACTCACGGCTCAGCGCGCCGGGACTCTCGGGCGGCAGCGACGCGAACACATCGAGGTAGCCGACCATCCGCTCGGCCTGCCGCGTGTCGAACGCGCTGGCGGCTGCGGCGACGGCGCACGACACGCAGCTGAACAGCGCCTCGATGTCGTAGCGCAACGTGCGCGGTGCGCGCGTGCGAAACAAGTACGCGCGCACGGTGGCCCACAGCATGCCGACGGCGAGCGCGCGCCGGGCAGAGAGCCAACCCCCGAGCCACCGCGCGAGACCCACGCCGCAACGTCGAGCGAGCGCGTCGAGCGTGGGCACGACGTGGTTTCTGTGCGCCTCGAGCTCGCCGTAGTACCCCGCGTAGGTGAGGGGAACCAAGAGGTCGAGGCACTCGTCTTCACTCTCGCCGTGCCTGCGGTACACGGCGAGAGCCTCGGCGAACAGGTCGGCCGACCCACCCAGCGCCGGCGCGTCGTAGCGCAGTGCGCGAGCCGTCTCGGCGATCAGGCGTGCGCCTGCGTGCTCGTGCTCGGGGCCACTGCGCAGCTGGTGGTAGCCAGCGAGCAGCCGAGGCTCGAGCTCGTCGCCGGCCGTGTGCAGGATGCTGCGTGCGACGGCGGCGTGGTGCGCACGGAGGACCGCCGTGTCGGTCTGCCGGAGCAGCTCGGCACGGAGCAGCTGACTGGCGACGAAGTAGGAGCCATTGCTCTCGAGCACGAGCCCGCGATGGATGGCGGAGGTGAGGGCGAGCATCGCCTCGCGCTCGCCGTGACCACTCGCCAGCGAGAGCTGCAGCAGGGAGAGCGAGCCGCGGTGCACGCACAGGACGTGCAGCAGGTCGTGCGCACACGTACTGAGCCCACGCGTGCGCGCGAGCAGGGCCTCGCCGCTGCGCTCTTCGCCACGCAAGGTCGCGTTCTGGGGGAGCGAGAAAGAGCCCTGTTTGTAGACGATCTCGCCGCGCTGGATGAGTAGACGCAGCAGATCCATGGCGGGGCCCGGGACGCCTCCGCTCTCGCGATGTAAGAACAGCGCGAGCCTTCGTGAGTAGGGCACGTCGCCGAACGCACTGGCCACGAGCTCGACGATGCCCTGCTCGCTGAGCGGCACGAGCGGACTGATGGCGGCCGAGCGAACGAGCTTGCTGCGGACGGCCGCCGGGAGCGGCTGATCGTCCGTGCACACACTCAGCATCAACAAGATGGGGTGCTCGTGCAGCTCGTCGATCATCGCGGCCAGCACACTCAGCGAGTCGGCATCCGCGCGCTGGGCGTCGTCGATCAGGAGCACCAGCGGGCAACGTTTGCTGAACTCCAAGAGGCGCTGACGGAGCAGACTCGCGATACGCCCGTGGCGCTCTACGGCCTCGACCACGCTGCGCGCGCGCACGCCCGTCGCTTCGGAGGCTGCGTAGCGACCGGTGAGCTCCTTGCCGAGCTGCGGGTCGGCGAACGTGGAGAGGCCGACCTTCACCAGGCGACGACCGAGCTCGAAGCTGGCTGCGTCGCCCGTGCCTTCGGCGCGCAGCACGATGGCCCCGGCTAGCTGGGCGTCGAAGGCCACACGATCGAGGAGCGCCGAGCGGCCCATGCCTGCACTCGCCTCGACCAGCGCGACGCTCCCGGTGCCCGCGACGGCCTTGGCGAGTGCCGCACGCAGCGGCAAAAGCACGGTCTCTCGCTCGATCAGCGCGGGGCGACTCAAGTAGCCGAGCGCAAGCTCTTGCTCGTCGCGCTCGCAGGGCAGCTGCGCTATCGCGGTCAGCCGCTCGATGACGTAGGCGGCGCTGCTCGGACGCGCGTGCACCTCGACCTCCAGCAGCGACTGCACCAGCTCGTCGAGCTCGCGCGGTATCTCCGGCACGAAGTGCGAGGGCGGCACGATGGGCTTGCTCCACGCTGCCCACAAGTCTTCGACTTCTTGCGCGCGAAAGCACAGCCGCTGCGTCAACGTCCAGTAGAGCAGGGCGCCGAGCGAGAACAGATCGCTGCGCTGATCGAGGGCCAGACCGTGCAGACACTCAGGGGCCACGAAGGGCAGCGTGCCGACCAGCTCTTTGCTCTCGCCGAATGGACTGACTGCGCCGTAGTCGAGCAGCTTGGTCTTGCCTCCGAGCGTGAGTCGTACGTTGCTGGGGCTCAGGTCGCGATGCAGCAGCCGGCGCGCGTGCAGCAGCGCCAACGCGGACGCCACGTCGCGCATCGCGCGGCAAGCGGCCTGCCACGGCAGCGGAGCGAGCGTGGAGAGGTCCTCCCCGGAGAGGAGCTCCATCGTGTAGTAAGGTCCCTGGTCGTCGAAGCCGTAGTCGTAGGCCTCGACCGTGTTGGGGTGCGACAGCGCGCACGACGTGTCGTACTCGCTGCGGAACAGACCCGTCATGCGCGGTCGATGTTGCTCGCGATCGATCCGCAAGCGCTTGTAGGCGACCTCGCGCCCGGCCAGCGTGTCGAACGCTCGGTGCAGCGTGCCCATGCCGCCGGACGCAATAGGCTGTTCCACGCGATACCGACCGATCGCCGGAGGGGAACGTAGGGCCGGGGGGGACGCCACGCGCGTACTTTATCTCCGAGCTCCTGGCCTTGGGGACTCAAGTTCCAGGGACAGCACGAACAGAAGGTTGTCGAAGTGTCGAATGGCGCTGAGGCTGGATCGGCCTGGAGGGCGACGGTAAGGTCGCCTTCAAATCGCCGTCCACGGCGGGGCGGCCCGTACGCCTTCAGTCGCTCTGTTGCTGCGTGCGATTGGCGAGCGAGGCAACCACCGCGAGCAGCTCGAGAGGCTCGACCGGCTTGGTCACGTGGTTGTTGAAGCCGGAGAGCAGCGCGCGCGTCCGGTCCTCGGTGCGTGCGTAGGCGGTGAGTGCCACCGCCACTTGCAGACGCAGCTTGCCCGACAAGATCCGGCTGACATCGAGCAGGTCTTCGATCAGCTGCGCCTGCGCCCGCGCGTTGCGTTCGATGGTCTCGAGTGCGCGCTCGCGGCGGTCGGGCGCCAGGGTGCCCGTGCGCAACATGTGCACCCAGCCCAACATCGCATTGAGGGGGGGGCGTAGCTCGTGGTTGACCGTGGCCAAAAAGTCGTCTTTGAGCCGACTCGCTAGAAGCCGTCGTCGATCGACTCGAACAGCGAGCGGTACCGTTCTTCGGAGGCACGTAGCAGGGCCTCGGCGTGCTCTCGCTGCGCCTCATGCTTCTTGAGCTCCGTCACGTCTTGACCCTGCACGAGGATGCCGCGCACCTTTCCGTCGCGACCACGAATGGGCTGATAGACGAGATCGACGAAGGCCTCGGTCAGCGGCGCGCCCCGCTCACGCTGCAGCTCCACGCGCATCGCGCGGCCCACGAAGGGCTTGCCGCTCGAGTACATCTCGTCGAGCAGCTCGAAGTAGCCCTGACCCTCGATCTCCGGGAGTGCTTCGCGCACCGTCTTACCGAGAATCTCGCGATGGCCGACGAGCTGAAAGTACGCCGCATTGGCAAGGTCGAACACCAGCGACGAGCCGCGCAGAAACGCGACGAAGCCGGGCGCTTGTTCGAACAGTCCGAGCAGGTCGTGGCGCTCTGCGTCGACGTCCAGGTCGTTGGACGTCATGCAGGAGCGCCCTCGAGTGGACGCACAATCGCCGCCACAGCTGCGACCAAAATGCGTTCGGTCTTGGGTCGCAGCTCTCCTTCGAGGCCCGTCTGCGCGCGCCTGCCGTGCCGTTGCATGACTGCTTGCTCCTCTCGAAGGATACCAAGCTCGTTTCATGCCAACATGCTGCTGGACGCCACGCCACTGGGCTTTGACGGCACCCGTACAACCCTCTATAGCGTGCCCTGCACAGGTGCTCCGACGAGCGTCGGAGCTGAAAAGGGAACCCGGTTTGATTCCGGGGCTGCCCCGCAGCGGTACGCGAGAACGACCTCCACGTCGAGCACTGGTCGGGAGACTGGGAAGCGGTGGACAGTAGGTGTGTGGCGAGGGACTCCTCGATGCCCCACGAGCTCGCAAGCCCGAAGACCTGCCTGGGCGCGGTGCGGGAAACAGTTCCCTCGCCGCAACCTTGGAGCCTCGTGGGAGGGCGAAAGGGCGCGGACCGAGAGCCAGTGCGTGGCCTCGCTCGGCCCTCTCGTCACACCGCGCGGCGAGTGAGAAGTCGGGACGCTGCGCCGCAGCTCCTGCGCCGCGTGTCCCGTGATCACCAGAAGGACCCTCTATGAACAAGCTTCCGACCACGATCGTCACCGGCTTTTTGGGCAGCGGGAAGACCACCTTGCTGCGTCACATGCTCACCCACGCCAACGGCCGCCGGCTCGCCGTGATCGTCAACGAGTTTGGCGAAGTGGGAGTCGACGGAGAGCTGCTCAGGAGCTGTACCGTCGGTTGTGAAGAAGAAGACAGCGAGTCCGGTCCGCTCTACGAGCTCAGCAACGGCTGTCTCTGCTGCACCGTGCAAGAAGAGTTCGTGCCGGTGCTCGAGACGCTGCTCGAGCGGCGCGACCGCATCGACCACATCGTCATCGAGACCAGTGGTCTGGCGTTGCCCAAGCCGCTGGTCCAGGCCTTTCAGTGGCCGCAGATCCGCGCGGCCTGCACGGTCGACGCCGTGATCGCCGTGATCGATGGGCCCGCCGTGCTCTCGGGCCAGTTTGCGGACGACCCACACGCGGTCGATCAACAACGTCGCGACGACCCCAACCTCGATCACGAGCGTCCACTACAAGACCTGTTCGAGGACCAGCTGGCTGCGGCCGACCTGGTGATCATCAGCAAGTTCGACGAGCTCCAAGACGGCGACCTCGAGAAGCTGCGCGCCATCATCCTCAAGCACACGCCTCCCAACGTAAAGATCGTCACCGCCAAGCACGGCGAGCTGCCGCTCGATGTGTTGCTCGGCCTGGGCAAGGGCACCGAGGACACCATCGACGCAGTGCACACGCATCACGACGAGGATCACGAGCACCGCAAGGAACACAGCCACGAGCTGTTCGACACCATCGTGGTGCGACCCGGCAAGCTGAGCCGTGAGGCCCTGCTGCGCGGCCTCGACGCGGTGGTGCGCGACCACGAGGTGCTGCGCGCCAAGGGCTTCGCCGAGGTGGACGACAAGCCGATGCGCCTCGTCGTGCAAGGCGTCGGCCCGCGCTTCGACAGCTACTTCGATCGCCCGTGGGCCGAGGGGGAGAAGCGTACGACGGAGCTCGTCGTCATCGGCGAGCACCTCGACCTCGAGCGCGTCACGGCGACGCTGCTCGAGGCCGCAGCCGCCAGCTGAGCAGACTCAGTACTCGTAGAAGCCGTGCCGCGTCTTTTTGCCTAGCCAACCTGCGGCGACGTAGCGGCGCAGGAGCGGGGCGGGGCGGTATTTGTCGTCGCCCAGCTCGCGGTGCATCGACTCGGCGATGGCGAGCACCGTGTCGAGACCGATGAGGTCGGCGAGCGCGAGCGGGCCGAGCGGCTGGTTGGTGCCGAGCACCATCGCGGCGTCGATGTCTTCGCGCGACGCAAGGCCCTCTTCGAGCACGAACACGGCTTCGTTGAGCATGGGAATGAGGATGCGGTTGACGATGAAGCCGGGCGCCTCCCGCGACAGCACCGTCGTCTTGCCGAGGCGCTCGGCCAGTTGCTTGACGCACGCGTAGGTGGCGTCGCTGGTCTGCAGACCGCGCACGATCTCGACCAGCTTCATGACGGGCGCGGGGTTCATGAAGTGCATGCCGATGACACGGTCGGCGCGCTTGGTGGCTGCAGCCATGGCGGTGATGGACACCGACGACGTGTTGGACGCAAAGATGGTGTGCTCTGCCAGCACCTCGTCGAGCTTGGAGAACAGAGCGCACTTGAGCTCGAGTCGCTCGGGCGCCGCCTCGATCACGAGGTCGAGTGCATCGCTCTCGAGGAGCTGGGCCGCGGGACGAATGCGCGCCAGTGTGTCGGTCACGTCGGCCAGCGTGATGCGGCCCTTTTCGAGCTGTTTGCGCAGCAGTGCCTCGATGCCGCGCTTGCCGCGCTCGGCGAAGGCGAGCTCAGCGTCGACGAGCACCACCGAGAGGCCCGCGACGGCCGCCACCTGCGCGATGCCCGCGCCCATCTGGCCGGCGCCGATGATGGCAACCTTCGTTACGTTTGCCGTGACCATGGCCACACTCCTGTCGGCGCGCAGGCGAGAACTACGTCCGCGTCGTCGTCGTGTTGGGGGCTTTACACGCTGTCACTTCTTCATACGAGGGGCTCGTCTCGAGTGTCAACCGTCATGCCCGAGAACCCGGCGAACGGTGCACAGGCGGGGGCGAGCCGCGTGACGCACACCGAGCCCTACGCTCGGCGTGTGCGTATTCGATAGCGTCATCCCTAGCAGTAAGGTAGGCCGCAGACGGCCATGCGTTGACTCTGGGGCGACTCTGCAGCGCGCAGGTCTGAGCGACGCGCGAGCGGTCGAGCGCGCGGCCCCTCAACCAGTCGATCTACAGCGCCAGCCGCAGTGTGCCGAGGATCTCGCGGCCTGCTCCCGGCGTGACCTGGATCTGAGGGCTTCCGCTGTTGATCACGGAGCTGATGTAGTCGGTGCGGTCGAGGATGTTGTTGGCGCTGATGCTGAACGTCGCGTGCTCGGTGCCGTAGCTGACGCTGGCGTCGAACAGCGCATAGTTGGGCATACGGAAACGATTTTGATCGTCGGCGTACTGGCGACCCATGATGCGCGAGCCGAGGCCCATGCCGATCAGTTTGGTGAGCTGTCCACGCGCCCAGAAGTTTCCGCTGTGGCGCGGCACCATCTGCAGACGATTGCCATTGAACGTCTGGTTTTCGCCGGTGACGGCATCGGGGCCGACGAACTTTTTGTACACCGCGTCGACGAACGAGTAGCCGCCGTCGATCTGAAAGAACACCGGCGCCGCGTAGTGGACAATCAGATCGAGGCCGCGGCTCTGCGCGAGCCCTGCCGCCACCTGGTCGTCGGGCCCGCGCGGCACGAGCAGGTTCTTTTTGCGGATCAAGAAGGCGGCAGAGTCGAGCGAGAACACGTGACGCGCTTCTTGCACGCGCAGGCGCACGCCGCCCTCGAACTGCTGGCTGTGTTCGGCGTTGTAGGTGGTGACCGCCTTTTTGGACGGCGACACGAACTGCGGGGTGTAGCCGCTGGCGTACGAGACGTACGTCGTGACGGGCTTCCAGAAGTTGTAGACCAGACCGACCTGGCCGGTGACGACGGAGTCTTGGTTGAGGTTGGGCTTGCGGAACTCGCCGCTGTCCCGATCGGGGATCGAGGTGCCGCCGTCGCGGCTGAGGTCGTCGCGTCGACTGCGGCTGAGCAGACGGTCGAAGCGCACGCCGCCCGTGAGGAACAGATCCTCGGTCAGCTTGGCGTGATCGAACGCGTACACCGAGTGGGTGGCGGTGCGGTAGTGGTCCTTGGCGTTGCGCACGAACGTGACGTTGGGCGACTGATCGACAGGGAACACAAAGTCGACCGGAGCGAGCGGAGCCTCGTCTTTTCCACTCTGCGCGCCGACGATGGCCTGCGCGGGGGCGCCGCGATCGCTGATGCCCGTGAACGAGTCCAAGTTGTAGCCGAGCACCAGCTGATGGAGCACCGGGCCGGTGTGGACGTCGGAGTGCAGCTCGCCGGAGAAGTAGATGGGGCGCCAGTTGCGCTTGAAGAACAGGTACTCGCGTGCGACCTGCGCGCGCTGTGCGCCCACGGCCGGCTCGTACTTGAGCGACTCGGCGGCGAGGTACTGATAGTTGTCCGACGTGATGGCGCTACGCAGCTCGAGGTAGGTCGCCTTGGCGATGTCGTAGCGGTAGTCCAGCGCGGCTTCCATGCGCTGGTACTTGAAGTAGTCCTGGTTGCTGCTGTAGCGCGCGCTGTATCGTGTGCCGTAGGGCAGCACCCACTTGCCGGGGCGGTTGACGTCTTCGATGGTCGGGATGCCGACGTCGGTGTTGTAGTGATCGAACGAGTACGCAAAGCGCGCGTTGAACGTGTTTCGCGACGTGGGCTGGTAGCGCACCGTGGTGGCGACCTGACTGCGTTGGCTCTTGTAGCCGCGGAAGTTTTCGTACGACGTGTGACCGACGTCGCTGCGGTACGAGAGCGTGTCGGTGAGTGGGCCTTGCGCGCCGGCGTGCACGCGGTACTGCCCTGGCGTGCCGAGTCCTAGCTCGAGCTCGTAGCCCGGCGTGGCCGAGGCGCGCTTGCGGATCAAGTTGACCACGCCGCCGACCGCGCCAAAGCCGTACAGCACCGACGCAGGTCCTCGCAGTACCTCGATACGATCGAGATCGACCAGACCGGCCTGCGGTGCCGAGCTCGCACGAATCGGACGTGCGTCGCGCCGACCGTCGTTGAGTGTGATGGCCTGAAAGCCGCGCGAGCGGATCTCCAAGAAGCCGCCGTAGGTGTTGGGCGCATTGATGCCCGGCAGCAGACTGAGCGCCTGCGACAGGTCGACCGCACCGCGCTCGCGCAGCGTCTCCCCCGCGATGGTGTGGACGGTGACGGGGAGCTCTTCGAGCGGTGCGTTGACACGTGAGCCGGTGCCCGCGGCAGCGTACTCTCCAGGGCCTGCCGGGCGCTCGACCACGGTGCTCGCGCCGTACGTACCGTCGTCGACGAGGACGGGCTCGGGGACCACAGGCAGGGCTACGACCAGCACGGGCGCGGCCACGGCGGCGGGCGGCAGCGCGCTGGGCGCGGCGGGTTCGGCGGGCAACACGGGTGCTGCAGGAGCCACCGGCGCGAGCTCCGGCGCGGCTGCGTCGCTGCTGCTCACCAGGGTGCCGCCGTCTGCAGACGTTGCAGCGTCGAGCTCGAGGGCGGGCACGCCTGCGTCGGTCGCAGGGGCCTGCGCGTACGCTGTGCTGCCTGCGTGCAGGAGGACGACCGCCGGGATCAGACCCAGAACGGAGTGGATGAAGAAATCACGAGTGGACCGAGACATGGAAGCGGACTTTCCGCCCCAGGTACACGCATGCAGCTCGACTCACTACCACGGGCAAGTCGACCCATGGCCCGTGTCCCGAGGCTGAGTGGGATCGAGCGTGGGTAGGTCTCCGGGCTTGCGACCGTGTCCTCGCGGCCTTCCCAGCGCTGCACGCCAGTGGCTCGTTCGCGAGGCAGTAAGATCGC
>JBEGTL010000298.1:0-9485 GCA_041179425.1 Pseudomonadota bacterium
TTAGCGACCCACGGGCGCGCCGGGGCTCGCGGGCAGCTGCGGTGCGGTCGTTCCACCCTCGGGCTCGACTTCAGGCTCTTCTTCGACCGTCTCGGTCGGCTGCGGAGGGGTCTGCTTGTCCGGCGTGGTCTGCTTGTCTGGCGTGGTCTGCTTGTCTGGCGTGGTCTGCTTGTCTGGCGTGGTCTGCTTGCCAGGCGTGGTCTGCTTGTCCGGCGTGGGCTGCTTGTCCGGCGTGGGCTGCTTGTCCGGCGTGGTCTGCTTGTCCGGCGTGGTCTGCTTGTCTGGTGTCGTCCCGGTGCCCGGAATCAGCGGGGGCGTCGTCTCCGGATCCGCGGGGAGGGTGGGGAACGGCGCGGTGGGAAAGCCGGGCGTCGCGGGATCGACGCCGGGCTCGTCGGGCGTCGTGGGGAACGACGGCGTGGTGGGAAGGTCGGGCGTCGGGGGGAACGACGGTGTGGACGGGTCGATCCCCTCCGGCGTCGTGCCCGACGCGTCCGTGAAGTTGGCGGTGCAGGTCTCGTTGAGCACCCCGACGTTCTCGAGAAACGTCGCGGCGGAGAAGTGACCAAGGCCGACGAACGAGCAGCCGCTCCAGCCCGTGAACCTGGCGGCGCCCTTGGGCGTGGCTTGAAAGTACGCCTGGTTGAGTGGGTACGCTTTGCACGAGGTGCCGGCGCACGTCTCTCCGAGCGCGTTGAAGATCGACACCGACGCAGCGCCGAGGCTCGCCGGATTGGCCTTTACCGCAAAGGTGACGGAGTAGAAGCCGCCCCCTCGTGCAGCTTGCTCGGACTCCGGTGCGTCGTCTTGTTGTCCGTCGTTCGGGTCGCCGCAGCCAACCGACAAAAGACTGATCAAAACGCCAATCGTTGATTTTCTCATCGCAGCCATCCTCGTTCGTGTTCTCGACAAAAAGGTCTCGCGTCGCCCGCATCGATGACGTGCGCGCGGTCGCCACACGCGACTTGCGCCTCGCTTTCAACACTTGGTTAGTCTCGACTGCGCCTCTGTCCTTGCAGGGCTTCGGGGTGAGCTCGCGGCGGCGCAAGAGGCTGGGCCTTGTGCGCAATGCTCGCGTGTGTTTGGGGTGATGGAGGACTGGGGTTTTACGAGGACGAGGACGCGCACGAGTACGAAACGAGTACGCGCACGCGCACGAGGACGCGCCGCGTTGATCTACGTGCGGGTCAGCCCTGGCTCTCGAACGGGAGATCCTCGCACAGGGTGTTGGCAAACGGCATGAAGGGAAGATCGGTGATGCCGACGTCGATGCCGAGCTGCGTAAGTAAGGTCGTGAGCTGACCGCGATGATGCGCCTGATGGTTGAACATCTGCACGACCATCAGGTAGCGCGGCATACGTCGCCTGCGCTGGTACGCGATGCTGACCATCTCGTAGTGCTCGCTGAGCTTGCCTTCTGGCAGCTGCTCGGCCCAAGCGCTGATCTGCGCGTCGAGGCGCGTGCGCTCCGCCTGCATGGCGGCGAAGTCTTCGAACAGGATGTCGCTCGGCTTGCCGGCGATGGGCTGATTCAGCTCGAGGAGCCGCACCACGAAGGCGCGATCGGCCCACAACAAGTGGTTGAGGGTGCCGTGGATGGACTTGAAGAAGGCGCCCCGGTCTTGCTTACGCGCTTCTTCAGAGAGGGTTCTGCAAGCTTCGTACAGCTTGCTGTTCATCCAGGCGTTGTACTCAGACATGAGGCGGACGTATTCGCGGTCGAGCATTGTGCAGGTCTACTCCTCGCTGAGGTCGGCGTCATCGGGACCGAGCGCGTACTCGTCAGACTTCGACACCCACGAACAGACTACGACCGAAGGGGAGCTACCGCCGGATCCCGAACGCCTCCAAGATCTGCTGCGCCCCCAGTGTCGCCGTCAGGCTCCCCTCGTGGACGCTCTTCTCCACGCCCGGCACCACCGAAGCCACCGCCGGATGATGGCGGAGTGCGCTCATGAGCTCGCTCTCGACCATCTGCCAGGTCCAACGCAGGAGCTGCTGCTGTCGACGAAGTGCGAGCGCGCCCGATGCTTCGCTCTCGCTGCGGTGGCGCTCGATGTTCTCCCACAGTGGGAGCAGACCATCTCCGGTCGCACCCGAACACTTGATGACGGGGACCTGCCAGCCGTCTTTGTGGGCGTGCATGAGGTGCAGCGCGCCTTCGTACTCGCGGCGTGCGCGCTCGGCTTGTCTCTCGTTGCCGCTGTCGGCCTTGTTGACCGCGATCATGTCGGCGAGCTCGAGGATGCCGCGCTTGATGCCCTGCAGCTCGTCTCCGGCGCCCGCGAGCATGAGCACGAGGTAGAAGTCGACCATCTCGGCGACCATGGTCTCGCTCTGGCCGACGCCGACCGTCTCGACCAGCACCACGTCGAAGCCGGCGGCCTCGCAGAGCAAGATGGTCTCGCGCGTCTTGCGGCCCACGCCGCCGAGCGAGCCGCTGCTGGGCGAGGGGCGGATGAACGCGCGCAGATCTTGGGACAACGAGACCATACGCGTCTTGTCGCCGAGGATGCTGCCGCGAGTGCGCTCACTGGTGGGGTCGACGGCGAGTACCGCGACCCTGTGACCCGCCGTCGTGAGCTGCATGCCGAGCGCCTCGATGAAGGTGCTCTTGCCCACGCCTGGCACGCCACTGATGCCCACCCGACGCGCGTTGCCAGTAGCGGGCAACA
Organism: Pseudomonadota bacterium; assembly: GCA_041179425.1. Taxonomy (GTDB): domain Bacteria; phylum Myxococcota_A; class Polyangia; order Polyangiales; family DASUME01; genus DASUME01. The sequence goes on from JBEGTL010000298.1 coordinate 2,676, forward strand.
GCCGCGTCAGCACCTGCTGTGCGAGCTCGTAGTGCGCGCGCGCGTTGCTCTCGACCAGCGAGATGGCGCGTCCGAGGATGGCCCGGTCGCCCGCGAGAACTCCGCTGACGTAGTCGTCGACCGAGAGCTCGCGTCGACGGGGGACGACGCGCGCACCTTCGCTGCCGTCGCCAGCCGTCATGGAGTGGGCTCGAAGCCCAGGCGTTGGTTGAGCTCGACGAGCAGATCTTGGGCAGCCTTGCTGATCACGGTGCCCGGGCCGAACACCGCGCTCGCGCCGTCTTTGAACAGCTGCGGGTAGTCCTGAGGCGGGATGACGCCGCCGACCACGATCATGATGTCCTCGCGGCCGAGCTTGGCCAGCTCGCTCTTGAGCGCCGGCACGAGCGTCAGGTGACCTGCGGCCAGTGAGCTCGCTCCCACGATGTGCACGTCGTTCTCGACGGCCTGCCGCGCGGTCTCTTCGGGGGTCTGGAACAGCGGGCCGATGTCGACGTCGAAGCCGAGGTCGGCGAACGCGGTGGCGATCACCTTCGCGCCGCGATCGTGGCCGTCTTGGCCCATCTTTGCGATCAGGATGCGCGGGCGGCGGCCCTCACGCTTCTCGAAGTCGTCGGCGAGCTTTTGTACGGCCTGCAGGTCTGAGGAGTCTTCGCCCACGGTGCTCTTGTATACCCCTTGAATCGAACGAATCTGTGCGACGTGACGGCCCCACACCTTTTCGAGGGCCGAGCTGATCTCGCCCACGCTCGCACGCTTGCGCGACGCGTCGACCGCGAGCTCGAGCAGGTTGGCTTGGATGTCGCCGCCAGCGGCCTTGGTGAGCGCCTCGAGCGCTGCCTGCGTGTCGGCCTCGTTGCGGTTCTGGCGCAGCTGCTTGAGGCGCGCGATCTGCGACTCGCGCACGGCGTTGTTGTCCACCTTGAGCACGTCGATGGGCTTGTCTTCGTTGGGCTTAAAACGATTGATGCCGACCAGCACCTGCTTGCCCGAGTCGATGCGCGCCTGCGTCCGCGCCGCACACTCTTCGATGCGCATCTTGGGCAGACCGGTGGCGATGGCCTTGGCCATGCCGCCCAGCTCTTCGACCTCGCGGATGTGGCCGAGTGCGCGCGTGGCCAGATCGTGCGTGAGACGCTCGACGTAGTAGCTGCCGCCCCACGGATCGATGACGCGCGTGGTCGCGCTCTCTTGCTGCAAAAACAGCTGCGTGTTGCGTGCGATGCGCGCGCTGAAGTCGGTGGGCAGCGCGAGCGCCTCGTCGAGCGCGTTGGTGTGCAGGCTCTGCGTGTGGCCCTGCGTCGCGGCCATGGCTTCGATGCAGGTGCGCGCCACGTTGTTGAACGGGTCTTGTGCGGTGAGACTCCAGCCCGACGTCTGACAGTGCGTGCGCAACGACAAGCTGCGCACGTCTTTGGGCCCAAACTCGTTGACGAGCTTGGCCCAGAGCAGACGCCCGGCACGCATCTTGGCGATCTCCATGAAAAAGTTCATGCCGATGGCCCAGAAAAACGAGAGCCGCGGCGCAAACTTGTCGACCGTCAGACCGCTCGCGATGCCAGTGCGCAGGTACTCGATGCCGTCGGCCAGCGTGTACGCAAGCTCGATGTCGGCCGTCGCTCCGGCCTCCTGCATGTGGTAGCCGCTGATCGAGATGCTGTTGAACTTCGGCATCCGCTTCGCGGTGAACGCAAAGATGTCGCCGATGATGCGCATCGAAGGATCGGGCGGATAGATGTACGTGTTGCGGACCATGAACTCTTTCAGAATGTCGTTCTGAATGGTCCCGCTGAGCTTCTCGGGGGGCACGCCCTGTTCTTCGGCTGCCACGATGTAGTTGGCCATCACGGGCAGCACGGCGCCGTTCATGGTCATCGACACGCTCATCTGGTCGAGCGGGATGCCGTCGAACAAGATCTTCATGTCGAGGATCGAGTCGATGGCCACGCCGGCCGCGCCCACGTCGCCGAACACGCGTGGGTGATCGCTGTCGTAGCCGCGGTGCGTCGCCAGATCGAACGCGATGGAGAGGCCCATCTGACCGGCCGCGAGGTTGCGTCGGTAGAACGCGTTGCTGGCCTCGGCGGTGGAGAAGCCTGCGTACTGGCGCACCGTCCACGGCTTGAGCGCGTACATGGTGGCGTACGGACCGCGCACGTACGGCGCGAGACCCGGCAGCGTGTCGAGGTGATCGACCGCGGCGAGATCGGCCGCGGTGTACAGCGGCTTGACCGGCAGCTGCTCAGGGGTCTCCCAGAGCAGGGCGTCCGGGGACGCTCCGGTCTCGCGCTCTACGTCTGCTTGCCAGCCCGCCACCGAGCCGACAGGCGCGCTCGACTCGGATGCGAGGGGGACGTCTGCGAAGTTGGGGATGCTGGTGGTCATCGCTGCGCTCCGGCGCGCTCGAGCAGCGAGCGCAGAATGTCGACGGCATTGACGCCGACGTAGATGAAGTCGGTGACGCCGGCGGTGCGGTAGGCGGCCTCGTGCTCGCCGGGGCTGCCTGCCAGCACGACGGCGCGCGCGCCTGCCTTGTGGAGCGCCTCGGCCGCGGGCGCGGCCAGCTCGGCGTACACCGTGTCGCTGCTGCACAGCACGGCGATCTCGGCGCCACTCTCGGTGAACGCGGCGGCCAGCTCGGCCGCGCTGGTGAAGCCGAGGTTGGTCAGCGCGACGAAGCCGCCTGCTTCGACGAAGTTTTGGGCGTACCCGGCGCGCGCCTTGTGCTCGGGGATGGGACCCAAGTTGGCGAGAAACGCGCGCGGTCGATGGCCGTGCTTTTCGAGCGCGCGATCGGAGCGGTCGCGCAGGGTCTCGAACGGCTGCGACAGACGCTCGCGTAGCAGCGCCGACGCACGCGCCGGGGTGCCGCCGGACAGTGCCGCACGCAAGGCCGAGAAGGCCGCGCCTTTTTCGGCAGCGGCGATGGCGCTGGAGAAGCGCGCGCCGGGCGTGGTGTCGAGCACCGCGAGCCCGATGCTGCTGCGCTCGGCGGCACGCTTGGCGCGCTCGCTCGCCTTGTCGCCGTCGGCCTTGGTGCGCACGACGGGCGGCTCGTTGACGAACGGGAACTCGTTCACGCCCGTGATCGCCAGCCGGCGCGACTCGACGGCCTTGCGCTCTGCCTCGAGCAGCGCCTTGAGCTCTTGCTGCAAGCTGCCTTCGACGAGGGCCCGCGTGATGCCGCCCGCTCGCTCGAGCGACTGCAGCTTTTGCCAGGCGCGCTGTGCCAGCTGCTCGGTCAGCGACTCGATGTACCAGCTGCCCCCGGCGGGATCGACCACGCGGTGCACGTTGGACTCGTGACGCAACAGATGCTGCGTGTTGCGCGCGAGACGGTTGGCGAACTCGTCGCTGTCGCCGATCGCAGCGTCGAAGCCCTCGGTCGTGATGGCGTCGGCGCCGCCGAGTGCGGCGGAGAAGCTCTCGGCCGTGCCGCGCAGCAGGTTGACCCACGGGTCGCGCTGCGTCTTGGTGCGCCGCGACGTGCGCGCCGACAGGTGCACGGTCTGCGCCTGGGTGCCGCCCCCGGCTGCCTCGACCACCCGCGCCCACGTGCGGCGCAGTGCGCGGAGCTTGGCGATCTCGACGAAGAAGTCGCGGCCGACGCTGACCCGGAACGTCACTTGTTGTGCTGCTTGGTCGATGCTCAGTCCACCACGCGTCAACGCGCGCAGGTACTCGACGCCGGTCGCGAGGGCGATGCCGACCTCGAGCGCCGCATCCGCGCCCGCCTCGTGATAGGCCGAGACGTCGACCGTGAGTGCACGGAGACGCGGCGCGTGATCGCTCGCCCAGCGTGCGACCTCGGCGGCGTCGGAGAGCGCTGCCTCGAGTGAGCTGGTCAGCGCGCCGTGGGCCGCAAGCGTGCCGAGTGGGTCGATGCCGAAGCTCCCGCTGAGCGTGTCGAGCTTGAGCTTTTTGCGCTGCGCGACGCCGATCAGGCCGGCGGCGAGTGCGAAGCCCGTCGCGCCCGCGTCGATCGTGATGGCGATCTTGTCGAGCAGCACCTCTGCCAGCAGCTGGTGCAGCTCGTTGACGTTCTCGAGCGCGATGCCGTCGGCGCCGTGCTCGCTGTTGCCCGCGCGCGCCGCGCGATCGAGGACCAACGAGAGCGAAGAGGCCTCACCGTTGAGGCTGTCGAGGATGCTCTGGGCCGCGCTGGCGGGCTCGCCGCTAGCCACCTCGTGGCGCACGTCCCAGCCCATCTCGCTGGCGCCGAGGGCGTAGCTGCCGCGCGTGAACGGCGCCCTGCCCGGAACGCCTGCGGCATCGGGCTCGGCGTCCCGCTTCGTGTACAGCGGCTGCACGTCGATGCCGGCGACGCGCTTGACCAACTTCTTCTCGAACGGCGCGCCTTGTAGGTCGCGCTCGACGAGCTTGAGCCAGGCTTCGTAGCTCACCGGCTCGAACTCGTTCAGCTTATGCGGTTCGCCCATGGCTGCCACTTAGCCGGGACGCCCACCGCGAGCAACAGCTGCCTTACCAGCCGGTGAGATCGAGCAGGGCTTCGGCGTCGGCGACGGCCAAATAGTCGCCACTGCTGAGCACGATGGCCGACGTGACCGACGGTAAGCCCAGGTACGCTTCGCGCTTGCCGTCTCCGATGAGTCCCACCAGGCGGGCGCGGACCGAACGACGGTCGAGCAGCACGTTGATGGCCCGCACCAGGTCGCTGACGCTGATGGTGGAGGTCCCGGTCTGCTCTTCACGTTCGTCGTCGAACGCGCACACGTCGTCGCCAGCGCGGAGCACCAGCGTACCGTCGCTGCCGCCGACGCGCTCCAGCGCGGTCCCTTGCAGCTCGGGCACCACGTCTAGCAGGCGCGCCAACAGCTGTGGCGCATTGAGCCCTTCGTTGGCCCGGAACATGAACCAACGGTCGGTCGCCTGGCGGCGCTGTGCGGCCAGGGCGTCGTTCTCGGCGGCGTAGTAGGCGGAGAGGATGTCGAGCCGCCGACTGGCAGCCTCGAACGCGCCAGAGCGGGCGGGCAGGGCGGCGATGGCCTGCCCGAGCTCGCTGTCGTTTAGCTCGCCGGCGACCCCGGACGAGCGCAGCGCGGCCACGAAGCGCAGGTCGTCTTCGGTGATCGCCCGGGCATGGGCGGGTACGACCCCAGCTGCGGGCGGCTCACTCGTGCGGCCGCGCTCGTGGCTGGCATTGCCGTTGCCGACATTGCCGTTGCCGACATGGCCGTGCGTACCGGTGCCGTGACCGGGGGCAAACGCCGATACCGGCCGCAGCTCTGCGCTCGTGCTGCGCCGCCGCGCACGAAACTCACCCGTGGACGACGTCTCGTCTGGAGCGTCGGCGCTGTGCATCGCACTCAGGGTCTGCGGGAGCGGCGTTTCGGACATCGACCAGACTTCTTTCGTTACCACGATCGCAGGCGTCGTGGCCAGGAGCGAGCGGATAAGAACGGGAAAGACGCGAGCGAGAAGAATCACAGACGATTGTGGGGAGCGTGGAGGGGCCCCCGCTCAGGGAGCGCGGGGGGGACCTCCCGGCTCGGCACGGGGCAGGCCAGGTGCCCCCCTGCGAATCCACCCCACGATGACCTCGGCCGCAGCGATCGCTGCGTCGCGCTGATACTGCCGCCAATCGGTGCGCCCGGTCGAGCCGACCAGGTTGGTCACGCCTAGCACGGCGCCAAAGGGCACGTCTGCCGCGTGGCAGGCGAGGGCGATTGGGAAGAGCTCGAGGTTCTCCGCCTCGAGCGAAGTGGCCCCGTGGACGGCGCGCGCGATCGCGTCGTCGGTCGTGATGCTCATGGTGGTGGCAACGGGGGCCGATCGTGTGCGGCTATCGCCCGCCTGCAAGAGCCCTGCGGTGAGCGCCGCGTCGGGCTCGATGACGGTCTGCATGGGCTCTGGAAAGGCGGCTTTCCCGGCGGACACCGTCGCATCGAACAGCTGCACGCGGCTGGGCACCACGATGTCGAGCGGGCGGTACTCCACGCCGCATGGGTAGATGCCGCAGCTGCCCAGCACCACCACCGCGCGCGGCTTGAGCTGGTGGATGCGGTTGGCGGTGGCGGCGCCGGCTACGGCCAGGCCCACGCCGATGGTCTTGGCCACGACGAAGAGGCCCGCGACGCTGCCATTGAGTGAGTCGCCGATGTGCGGCCGCAGGCCCACGAACTCCGGGGCGTAGGCGGCCAGCACGAGTACGTCGACCGGCAGCTGCGGTAGCGGCAACGACGGATGCATCGCGCTCATCTTAGCGCGGCTTGGTGTCGCTTCGCTCGTGTTCGCGAACTGCTTCTGTCAGATGCGACGATGCTTGGCCCCGAGCCGGCATGCGGGCTAGCTTCGGAGCGTGAGTCGGGACTTCACGCAGCGCGCAGACGAGCCAACTTCGGATGCGGCGCAGGCCTCGTCTGCGCCGATGGGCGCAGAGGCCGGCGCCAGCGCGCTGCCCAGCGTGGTGCCACGCCGCATCATCTATCGCTGGGACCTCGACAAGACCTACCTCAACACCGACTTCGACTCGCTCAAGGGCCTGTTTCGTGCGGCCATGGAGAAGGCGTCCGACAAGGTGGCCTTCCCCGGGGCCAAGGTCCTGCTGCGCGAGCTCACTGCCACCGACCTGGCAGGGCTCTACATCCTGTCCGGTAGCCCGTCGCAGATGCGCCGCGTGATCATCGAGAAGCTCGAGCTCGACGGCATCAAGTGGGACGGCCTGGTGCTCAAGCCGAGCCTCAACCGGCTGCTCCGTGGTCGCTTCCGTTTTCTGCGCGATCAGGTCAGCTACAAGCTGCATGCGCTGCTCTCGTCGCGCATCGCGTGGAGTGAGCCGTTCGAGGAGGT
>JBEGTL010000299.1:0-9470 GCA_041179425.1 Pseudomonadota bacterium
ACGCCGCTGTACACCGAGATGTTGGTCTACGAGTACCTCGAGTTCGCCGCCGACATGCGCGGTCTCAAGGGCGCCGACGCCAAACGTCAGATCAAGCGCGCAGTCGAGCAGACCAGCCTCGGCGACGTGGTGGGCAAAGAGATTCGTGCGCTCTCCAAGGGCTACCGACAGCGCGTGGGCCTGGCGCAGGCGCTGGTGCACGAGCCGCCGCTGCTCATCCTCGACGAGCCCATGAGCGGCCTGGACCCCAACCAGGCCATCGAGGTGCGCGACGTCATCAAGACGGTCGGCAAAGAGCGCACGGTCATCCTGTCCACGCACAACTTGCCCGAGGTGCAGGTCACGTGTGACCGCGTGCTGATCATCGCGCGCGGCAAGATCGTCGCCGACGACACGCCCAAGGCGCTGAGCGATCGGGCCGGTCGGCCGCGCTTTTTGGTCACGCTGCTCGACGAGGGCGACAAGTCCAAGGGCGCCTTCCAAGAGCTCGAGAAGGTCGGCGGCGTCGACCTCCTGCGCTCGCTCGAGTCGCTGCGCGGCGAGCTGACCTTCGAGGTCATCCCCAAGGCGGACGAAGACCTACGACCCGCCATCTTCAAGGCGATCGTCGCCGGCAACCACACGCTGATCGGACTGTCGCGCGAGGGACAAAACCTCGAAGAGATCTTCCGTCAGCTCACCGTAGGCAAGCAGGCCTGAGCCATGAAAAACACCCTGACCATCGCTCGCCGCGAGTTCCGGAGCTACTTCAACAGCCCGGCCGCGTACATCGTCGGCAGTCTGTTCCTGATCGTGATCTCGATCATGTACTGGAACAGCTTCTTCCTCGAGCAGCGCGCCTCGGTGCGCCGCTTGTTCTTCTGGGCGTACATCGTCAGCGTGTTCGTCGGGCCGGCCATCACCATGGGTCTGCTCGCCGAAGAAAAGCGCACCGGCACGCTCGAGCTCTTGATCACCTACCCGGTGCGCGACGCCGAGGTGGTGATCGGCAAGTACCTCGGCGCGCTCGGGCTGTACACGGTGCTGCTCGCGCTCACGCTGCCGCAGGTGTTCTCGGTGGCCGGCATGGGGCCGCTCGATTGGGGCCCCGTCTGGTCGGGCTACCTGGGGCTGTTCTTGAGCGGCGGCTCGTTCATCGCGATCGGCATCTTGGCTTCGAGCTGGACGTCGAACCAGCTTGTCGCGCTCATCGTCGCGCTCGCGATCGGCACATTTTTCTCGGTGATTCGTCACCTTTTGTTCTTCCTCCCCGAGGGCCTCGCCTCGGTCTTCGAGTGGCTGTCGTTCGGCTACCACTCCGACTCGCTCGAGCGCGGTGTCATCGACACGCGCGACGTCTTCTTCTTCTTCTCGGTGATCGTGCTGAGCCTCGGGCTCGCGTTCCGGTCGCTCGAGAGCCGACTGTGGAAATGAGGCGGTCATGGCGATGAACAAGCGCACCCGTAGAGCTACCGAGTCGCTCGCCTTCCTCGGCGTCAGCGCGGCCATCCTGGTTTTGCTCAACGTTTTGGGCATCTTCTTTTTTGGGCGCGCCGACGTGACCCAGAGCCGTCTGTTTTCGTTGTCCGAAGGCAGCAAGCGTGCGGTGGGCGAGCTCAAGGACAACCTGGAGATCACGGCCTACTTCACCAAAGACCTGCCGCCGCCGTTCAACGCGACGGAGCGCTACGTGCGCGACATCCTCGACGAGTACCAGGCCGCGGCCAAGCGCTCCAGCAGCAAGGACGCCAAGCTGACAGTCAGGTTCGTCAACCCGGACAACGACGAAGCGCGTCAGCAGGCAGAGTCCGACGGCGTGCAGCGCGTCGCGCACCAAAAGATCGAGAACGACGCCGTACAGGTGGTCGAAGGTTACCGCGGTTTGGTGTTCAACTACCTCGGCGAGCACCGCGCGCTCGGCGCTATCAACGGCACCGAGGGGCTCGAGTACGACATCACCGAGACCATCAAGCTGCTCACCGGCGACAAGGTCAAGATCGGCGTCTTGAGTGGCCACGAGGGTCCCACCGTGGCGCAAGGGCTCAAGACCTTCACGGGCCTGATGCCGCTGTACGACGTGGTCGAGGTGAGTGCAGCCAGCCCCATCGACAGCAAGCTGCGCGCTCTGTTGGTGATCGCGCCCGAGACCGCGCTGAGCGACGACGAGCTGCGCAACATCGACGCTTACGTAATGAACGGCGGCAACCTCGGTGTGTTTGGCGGCAGCATCAAGGTCAAACAAGAACAAGAGTCGTTGACTGCCACCCCGGTCAACTCGGGCATCAATCGCCTGATCGAGAAGTGGGGCGTCAAGATGCGCGACGAGATCGTGGCCGACACACGCTGCGGTCAGGCTCCGTACCGCACCAACTTCGGCATCTCCATTCCGGTCGCGTTCCCGCCGGTGCCGGTGATCGACTTCGACGAGGCGCAGTCCGCACACCCCGTGGCCTACAAGCTGCAGCAGGTGTTCATCCCCTTCATCGGCGCGCTGAAAGAGACGGGCGATCTCAAGGCTGACAAGGACGTCAAGCTCACGGTCATCGGTCGCTCCAGCAAGGACTCGTGGACCATCGACGGCGACAGCATCGACCTCAAGCCGCGCGATCCGCGGCAGTGGTCGCGCTCGAGCGATCGCGGTCCATTCCCGGTCGCCGTGGTGCTCGAGGGCAAGCTGCCCTCGGCCTTCCGCGCCGAGGCACTCAGCAGCACGCAGGGCGCGGCACCCCAGGGTCCGCGCGGGCCCGAGCGCGCCACCAAACCGGTGCACGTGTTCATCACCGGCTCGAGCGGCTTCATCCGCGACGAGTTCTTGCCGCCGCCCTCGCGCGGCGGCGAGCAGGAGCTCAACAGCTCGGTCTCCTTCGGTCTCAACGCGGTCGACTGGCTCTCGCAAGAAGACGCGCTGATCGCCATCCGCGCCAAGAGCGTCGAAGAGCCGCTGATCGAGGTGCCCGCGACCGTGAAAGAAGCGGAGACCGAGATCAACACGGCCGCCAAGCAGGGCGACGAGGCTGGCGCACAAGCCGCGCTCGACAAGCGCAAAGACGCGCTGCTCGACTGGGACGCCAAGAAGGCTCGCGCCAAGCTCATCAACGTCGGGCTGATGCCGCTCTTGCTGGTGCTGTTCGGACTCATTCGTTGGCAGCTGCGCAAACAAAAGCGCGCCAACATCTCTCTCTGAGTGGGGAAGACCAAGTGAACAAGAGCCGCTTACTCATCGCACTTGCGATCCTGATCGGGCTGGGTGCAGCCCTGGCCACCACGTTGCGCTCGCGCGAGGCAAAGACCTCGATCGACAAGCCCACCGCGAGTCTGCCGACCGTCAAAAAAGAAGACGTGACGGAGCTCGCGATCCAGCGGCCCGGCCAGGCGCAGGTCGTGCTGCAGAAGCAGGGCGACAAGTGGGCCCTGACGGCGCCCTACAGCGCCGAGGCGAGCAAAGATGCCGTCGACGGCATGCTCGACAAGCTCGCCGACCTCAAAGCCGCGGGCGTCGCCGCAACGCGCAAAGAGAACTACGAGAAGCTCGAGGTAGACGCCGCGCACGCCCTGCACGTGGTGGTCAAGGGCGGCGACAAGCTGCTCGCCAACCTCCACCTGGGTGCCGGGCGAGGTGGCAACACCATGGTGCGCGTCGAAGGTGAAGAGCAGGTGCTCGCGGCCAAGGGCTCGCTTCGCTACGCGTTCGACAAGGACCTCAAAGATTTTCGCAAGCGTGAGATCACCGATCTCGAGGCTTCGGAGATCACCGGTCTCTCGCTCACGTCGGGCAAGGGCACGTTCAAGTTTCAGCGCGCCACCACCGAAGGCGCAGCCTGGACCCAAGTGCTCGGCAAGGCCGAGAAGCCGATCGCCAAGTTCGACCCGGCGCAGGTCGAGACGCTCGCCAACACGGCGGCTCACCTACGTGCGGCAGACTTCGCGGCGACCACGGAGCCGGACAGCACCACCGGCCTGGCCACGCCCGAGACCAAGGTCGCGCTGACCAAAAAAGACGGCAGCACCATGGACATCTCGATCGGCAAGCAGCACAGCGCGGGCGAGGACTACTTCGCCAAGGTCTCGGGCAGCGAAGTCATCTATCGCCTGGCCAAGTACTCGGCCGAGCGTCTGATGCCCGACGCCAAGTTCTTCGAGAAGAGCGACAAGCCCGCGACGCCGCCTCCCTCGGCCGATCCGCACGGCGGCATGCCGATGGGCATGGGCGGGCCCGGGGGTGGGCAGCTGTCTCCTGAGATCATGAAGCAGTTGCAGCAGCAGATGCAGGCACAGGGCGCGCATCCTTGAAACAGTAACGCCTGAAGCGCTAGGCACGCCCCGATCCGCCCCCGCTTGCTCCGGTCCGTGCTTATGTACAGGAGTACATTCCGCGCGGTCCTCGGAACCGGCGGCGCCTCGGGACGCGCCTAGCGCTTCATCCGTCACTGTTTCACTCACTGGAACGGGTTTGCAGACTGGAGTCGCTCGACTCAGAGCGGTTGTCTCAAGTGGGCAAGCTTCCGCGTCGCGAGCACGGAGTACACCCCTCTGATCTCCCCAGCCGCGTCCAAGTCGACCAAGTGCACGCTGTGCACCGCGACGCGCGGCCGAAGCGGCTTCAGCACGAGATACACAGCGGGCAGCCCGTTGTAGACCTTGAGCTGGAAGTCGACGATCTCGGCGCCCTTCGAGGTGCCGATAAAAAAGCGCGCGACGTGCTGTCGCGAGACGATGGGATTGAGCGCCGCGAGGAACTCGCCACCACCGTCGTTGACCGCGCGCACGTCTTCTGCGAGCAGACTCGCGATGCGCTCGACCTCGCCGCTCTGCACCATGACCATAAAACGCATCATCGCCGCGCGCGCCTGCTCGATGGGAATGCGCGGCCGCGTGCGCTCCGCCTCGTAGCCCTCGAGCGCGGCGCGTGCGCGGTGATGGGTCGTCTTCACGTTCGCTTCGCTGAGCGAGAGCACCTCGGCGGCTTCGGCGACCGAGTAGCCGAGCACGTCGCGCAGCACGACCAGCGCGCGCTGTGTGGGGCTGAGCGCCTCGAGTGCCACCAAGAAGGCGAGCGAGACACTCTCGGCTTGTCCATAGCGCGCATCGGGCGTGAGCTGCTCGTCACCCAGGGCATCGTCTTCGACCGGCGCGGGCAGCCATTCTCCTACGTAGCCCTGCGTCTTCCGACGTCGCAGCACATCGCGGCTGGCGTTGGTGGCCACGCGCACGAGCCAAGGGAGCACGTCGCGCGTGAGGTCAATGGGCGGTGTCTCGAGCGCACGAACAAAGGTCTCCTGCACCAGCTCATCGGCATCGGCGGCCACGCCGGTCATGCGGTAGCAGAGTCCCCAAATACGAGGACGATGGCGCTCGAGCTGGGCGGGGTCGATCATGCTGGCCCAAGCGTACGCACGCTCAGACCGTGTACCAAGCTGCGAGTGCGAGCGCCGCCCAGCCCACCAAGAGGGCCAGCCCTCCGAGCGGCGTGACAGCGCCGAGCCATCGCGTCCCGGTCAGGGTCATCGTGTACAGACTGCCGGAGAACAGTGCGATTCCGACGCAGAAGGCGACGCACGCAACGCGCCCTGCACGGGTCTGTCCAAAAAGCCCGGCCGCGAGCGCAAGCGCCAATGCGTGCGTGAGATGGTACAGCGCCGCAGTCTTCCACCAATCGAGGCGGTCGACCCCGTCGGGGAGTGTTGCCATGCGCGCCTTGAGGCCGTGCGCGCCGAACGCACCTAGCGCGACGGAGAGGAAGCCCAGAAACGCCGCGAAGGTGAAGAAAAGCCGATGCATGGGCGAACCATGCGCGCTTCGGGTCGACTCTGCAAAGCCTACAAAATTGTCGAAAATCGTCGCAAATCGTGGGACGTGGGAAGCCAATTTTGTAGCGCGTACACGCACGCTCTCAGCGGACTTACGGTCCGCACCAACAATGCCGCAGACAACCGTGCTGATCGCTAGCCCTGCCCTGGCAAGTGGGTTAGTCTGCACCCCGCGACTGCACCGCGAAAGGAGCCGACTCCGCGAGTCAAACCGACCCGCGTCGAAGCCGGCAAGCGGGTTGGTGTCATGGAGCTCGACTTCGGAGTCAACCAGGGTTTTGTCGAAGAACAGTATCTACGTTACTGCGGAAACCCCGCGGCCGTGGATCCGAGCTGGAGACGGTTCTTCGAAACGTTGGCGCGCGATCACGCGAGCAGCCTAGCGGCGCTCGCGGACAGTGCGAACGGCGGCGGCACGTACGACGAGCAAGTCAGGGCTTCGTCGAGCGCGGTCAGCGTCGGTTCCAACGGAAACGGCGGTGCCCCCAGCAGCGGCGCTTCCTCCACCAACGGTGCCGCGCACGCGAGCAACGGCAACGGTGCACACGCGTCCGCCGGAAACGGCAGCAGCCTCGCGCAGCTCGTCTCCAGTGTGACCGGCGTTCTTCCGAACGGCGCCGAGTTCGTGCCGGCGACCAGTCACTCGACTGCCCGCTCGGGCGTCTCGCTGAGTGCGGACGCCTTGCTGGTCAGCGAGCTGCAAGGGCGCGTGTCGGCCCTGGTCAACGCGTATCGCGTGCGTGGCCATGTCTACGCCAACCTCGATCCGCTCAGCCGCAACCCGCCCGTACCCACCGAGCTCAGCTTGTCCGCTTTCGGGCTCGATGAGGTCGACCCGAGCACGCTGTTCTTCACGGGCGACATGGCCGGCCCCACCACGCTTCCGCTCGCGGAGATCGTGGGCCGCCTGAAGGAGACCTACTGCCGCACCATCGGCGTCGAGTTCACCTTCATGGAGGACCCGGAAGAGCGCTTCTGGCTGCAGCGCAAGATGGAGAGCACGCTCAACCGCACCGAGCTCAGCAACGACGAGCAGCTCGTGCTGCTCACCAAGCTGATCGATGCCGAGCTGTTCGAGCAGTTCCTCCACACCAAGTACGTGGGTGCCAAACGTTTCTCGCTCGAGGGCGCAGAGAGCGTCATCCCGCTGATGGAGCTGCTCATCCAGAGCTCCGCCAAGCACAAGGTCGAAGAGATCGTGATCGGCATGGCCCACCGCGGCCGCCTCAACGTGCTGGCCAACGTGATGGAAAAGAGCATGCGCGAGCTGTTCTTTGCCTTCAACGACGACCGCCCGGAGATGCACGTCGGTCGCGGCGACGTGAAGTACCACATGGGCTTCTCGAGCGACCGCTTCATCGAGAACACCAAGGTCCACCTCACGCTCTGCTTCAACCCGAGCCACCTCGAGTGGGTCAACCCAGTGGTCGAAGGCCGTGCGCGCGCCAAGTGTGATCGTAAGGGCGACGCCACCCGCGGCAGCGTCCTACCGTTGGTCATCCACGGTGACGCCGCGTTTGCAGGCCAGGGCGTGGTCGCCGAGACGCTCAACTTCAGCCGTCTTCAGGGCTACACCACGGGCGGCACCGTGCATCTGGTCATCAACAACCAGATCGGCTTCACGACGTCGCAAGAAGACGCGCGCTCGAGTCCGTACTGCACCGACATCACGCGCATGCTGCGTTGCCCCGTGTTCCACGTGAACGGCGAGGACCCCGAGGCGGTCGCACAGGTCGTGCGCCTGGCGTGCGACTTCCGGCAGCAGTTTGCGCAAGACGTCGTCATCGACATGTACTGCTACCGCCGCTACGGCCACAACGAGGCCGACGAGCCGCGCTACACGCAGCCCGTCATGTACTCGTTGATCGACAAGCAGCCGAGCGTGCGTGAGATGTACGTGCGCCGCTTGCAAGAGCGCGGCTTCATCAACAGCGATCAAGCCGAGGCCATCGCCACGCGCCGTCGCGACCAGATGGAGGCCGAGCTGCTCGAAGCGCGGCGTGGCAGCTACGTTCCGCCCGAGTACTCCATGGGTGGCGTGTGGCGCGGCTACAAAGGTGGTCCCGACATCGACTGCCCCGAAGCCGACACGTCGGTGCCCATCGAGCGTCTCAAAGAGCTCGCCAAAAAGGTCACGTCGTACCCCGACGACTTCGAGGCCAACCCCAAGGCCAAACGTTTCCTCAAGGAGCGTTACGATCGCGCCACGGGCGAGAAGCCGCTCGACTGGGGTACCGCCGAGACGCTCGCCTACGGCAGCTTGCTCGAAGAGGGCACACGCGTTCGTCTCAGCGGACAAGACGCGCGTCGCGGTACGTTCAGCCACCGTCACGCGGTGCTGTTCGATGCGCGCACGGGTCGGCGTTACATGCCGCTCATGCACGTCACACCCGAGCTCAGCAAGATCGAGGTCTGGGACAGTCCGCTCTCCGAAGCGGGCGTGCTCGGCTTCGAGTACGGCTACAGCCTCGACAGCCCCGACGCACTGGTCATCTGGGAAGCCCAGTTCGGTGACTTCGCCAACACGGCGCAGGTCACCATCGACCAGTTCATCAGCTCGTCCGAAGACAAGTGGCACCGCCTCAATGGTCTGGTGATGTTGTTGCCGCACGGCTTCGAAGGTCAGGGTCCCGAGCACTCGAGCGCACGCCTCGAGCGCTTCCTTGCGCTGTCCGCCGAAGACAACATGCAGGTCTGCAACCTCACCACGCCGGCGCAGATCTTCCACGCGATGCGTCGTCAGGTGCTGCGTACCTACCGCAAGCCTCTCGTCATCATGTCGCCCAAGAGTCTGCTCCGTCATCCCGACGCATCCAGCACGCTGGATGATCTGGCGAACGGGTCGTTCCAGCGCATCATCCCGGACAAGGTGGTCGACCCCAAGACCGCCCGTCGCGTCATCATGTGCAGCGGCAAGGTCTACTACGACCTGCTCGCCGCGCGCACCGTGCAGAAAAAGACGGACATCGCGCTCATCCGCGTCGAGCAGCTGTACCCGCTGCAGCCGCAGCACGTGCTCGACGTGCTCAAGCCGTACAAGCAGGGCACCGACCTGGTCTGGGTGCAAGAAGAGCCCTGGAACAGCGGCGCCTGGTTCTTCATGAACGCGCGCTTGCCGCGCATCCTCGAGGGTCGCTACCCGCTCCGTGGCGTCACGCGCGCCGAGAGCGCCAGCCCCGCCACCGGCTCCCACTCGGCCCACAAGCTTGAGCAAGAGCGCCTAATCGAAGAAGCCCTGCGCTAAAAAGGGGGCCGTCGGGAGCAACCTGCTCTTCACGCTCCCTGAAAGCTGCTGAGTCGTCACGCTCGCCGTCACGTCAACCCGCTATGAATAGCGTGGGGAGCGCGAAGGCGACATGTCATCTCACGGTAAGGGTTGGCCCGGACTCGTTGCGTTCACATCTCGCAAGCGAGCCCGAGGCAGCGCCGCGACTGTTCGCGCCCTCGCCCGCGCGTCGACATGCGTGCTGCTGGCCGGCATCGCAGCGTGTGCATCGGACTCGGAAGTAGAGCTCGAGCCGGTCAGCGCCGACACGGGCTCGCTCGCGCTCGAGCTCCTGTGTCCTTGCGGCAAGCGTGCGTGAGTCTGTGCCTGCGCGGTCGTAGCCTCGACAGGCGAGGTGCAGATGAGCGGGCAAGAAACAGCAGGTGCGAGCCGACTTCCGACGGTGCGTCGTCGGCTAT
>JBEGTL010000300.1:0-9460 GCA_041179425.1 Pseudomonadota bacterium
GCATGAGCCTGGTCGAGACGCTCGAAGAGCACGACGACGTCCAGAAGGTGCACACGGATTTCGAACTTTCGGACGAAGCGCTGCAGAATCTCGAGTCGTGAAGCGCGCGCCCCGTCTCCCTGCCTATCTTCTCGCCCACGCCGAGGCCGCGCGTGCCTCGGCGCCCCGCTCTCGCGCCGCGCAACCGGCCGCGCTGCCCGCTCCCCGGGTCGCGGCATGTCAGCGCGTGCTGGGCATCGACCCGGGCAGCGTGCGCACGGGCTGGGGCGTGGTCGAGCGCAAGGGACAGACCGCGCGCGGCATCGCGGCCGGCGTCATCCGCGTGCCCGAGCGAGCCGCGCTCGCCGTGCGCCTCGAGCTGATCCACCGAGGCATCGCGCTCGTGCTGGCCGAGCACAAGCCCGACGCGGTCGCGATCGAAGACATCTTTTTTGCCCGCTACGCGCAGGCCGCACTCATGCTCGGCCACGCGAGAGGGGTCGCGCTGCTGGCCGCCGCGCAGGCCGGGCTCACGGTGTCAGCGTACCCGCCCACGGTCGTGAAGAGAGCGATCGTAGGCTCGGGCAAGGCAGAGAAGACGCAAGTCGCGGCGTTGGTGGGGGCACTGCTCGGGCTGAAAGAACTGCCCGGCATCGATGCAACCGATGCACTCGCGATCGCGATCACCCATCTCAATGCTTCGCGGATCGGGATCTGACGGCCGAGGACGTCTACGTCTACGCGGACGACTACATGCACGAGGAGGACGACGCGCACGCGCACGCGCACGTCAACGGGGAGACGTCTCCTCGCACGTCCCGTCGGGCATTCCGGCCCGGCGAGGCCCGGCCCGGTGTGCTCGCTCGCGGACCACGCCATTTTTTGAAGGGCGCATGCGCAAAGCCGCACTCGTCCTCGTCCGCGTGCGCGTCACCATCCTCGTAGATGTAGTCGTCTACGTCGACGTCCTCGTAGTCGTCTACGTCGATGTCCCCTTAGCCGCCTACGCCGACGACGTCTGCCTCAGCCCCGAGCCATCCCCTCGCGATACGTTGGGAAGAGCAGCTCGACCCCCAACCTCTGCCTCGCGTACGACGCGTCGACGCAGCGATCGGCCCTCAGCGTCTCGTGCACCTCTTCCCAGGGCACACTGGGAGGGAGAGGGACCCCGTAGGTCTCGCAGACCCAGCGCACCACCTCGATGTGACGGGCCGGCTCGGCATCTCCGATGACCAGGGTCTCTCCTCTCGTCGCGCCTGCCGCGAGCGCGAACGACGCGAGGTCTTCGACGTGGATACGTGAGAGGGTGCGCGAGCCATCGCCCGGGATGCGGTGCTCGCCGCGCACGATGCGCATGTGCAGCCCGCGGTGCTTGCCGTAGATGCCAGGGCAGCGCAGCACGGTCGCACCCACCGCGCGGTACGCGCTCTCGGCATCGAGGATACGCTGCGCGCGCGGGCTCGCTGGCTCGGGCAGCGGTGTGGTGTGGTCGATGGTGCCGGTACGGCCACCGTACACGCCGGTGCTGGAGACGTAGGTGATGGCGCGCGCGGTCGCGAGGGCGGGTGCAATCCGTGCGTCGGTGCTGCCGTCGGGCGGGAACGCGATGATGACGTGGGTCTCGGGGGTGACGTGCTGACCGATGTTCTCATCGAGCGTGGGCGCGACGAGCAGCGTGAAGTGGGGACCCGCGAGCTCGTCGCGAAGAGGCGCCGCACTCTCCTCGGAACGCACCGTGGCCACGACCTTGCGGCCTTGTGCCAGCACACGACGCGCGACCGCGCTACCGGTGTACCCGCAACCGAGGATGAGCAGCGGGCCCGTCACGCGAGCAGCGCCTCGAGACGCGTGGCCTCGACCCGGTCGCGTCCTCGGCCCGTCCCGATGCTCACGCCGGGCGTGGCCTCGCCATGAAAGTCGCTCCCGCCGCTGAGGCGCAAGCCGAGCTCGCGCGCCACCTGGCGGATCTTCCGCCGCACGCTCAGATCTTGCGAGGGGTGAATCTCTTCGAGGCCGTCGAGGCCGGCGGCAGCCAGCTCGCGGCACAGCGTCTCGAAGCCACCCTGTCGCTGGATGGGTCGCGCCAACGGGTGCGCCCACACGGCCTTGCCACCTGCCGCGTGGATCCACGCGATGGCGTCGGCCGGAGACGGGACGGTCTTGCGCACGTTGGCTGGCGCCGCATCGCCGAGGTAGCGCCGGAAGGCGTCGTCGGTGTCGCGCACGAGGCCGAGCGCAACCAGCGCGCGCGCCACGTGCGGGCGCCCCGGGTTGGAGTCCCCGGCCGCGCGATACACGTCTTCGAGCGTGATGGCCAAGCCGAGCTCGTTGAGCTTGGCGACGAGCGCAGGCAGCCGACTGTGCCGAGCCGCCTTCTGTGACACCAGCTTCTCGGTGAGCAGGGGGTGCTCGGCGTCGAAGCCGTAGCCCAGGATGTGCAGCTCCATGTTCTGGTGCCGGGTCGACAGCTCGACCCCGTTGATGAGCTTGAGCCCGAGCCGAGCCGCGTGGGCGCGCGCGGTAGGCAAACCATCGACGCTGTCGTGATCGGTAAGGGCAAAGACGGAGACACCCGCCATGTGGACGGCGGAGACGAGCTCTTCGACGGGGAGGCTGCCGTCGGAGACGGTGCTGTGCATGTGCAGATCGCAAAACATGAGACTTACTGTTCAGTCTGAGCCCGATGTGCCCGCGGCGCCATGCTCGAAGCGGACAGAGGGGGCCGCGCTAGTCAGGCCTTTTGGCCGCTCGAACGTGTTGATCTCGCCATGCCGAAGGCGAGCGTCCGAGCCAGCGCCGAAAGGCACGATTAAAGTTGGCGGCGTCAGAATAGCCGAGCAAATCAGCGATCTGCTCGACAGTGTGACTCTCGATCTCGAGCAGCTGGAGCGCCCGGTTGCGGCGCAGCTCATCGAGTAAGATCTGATACGAAGTGCCCTGCTCTGCGAGCCTACGCTTCATGGTGCGGGGCGACACATGGCGCTCGCGCGCGAGCTCGGTGAGCGATGGGTACCCGCGCTCGCGAGCGCCCAGCTGGCGGCGCACGCTGGCCAGCAGTGAGCTGGTCTCGACCAGGTTGCCCAGCTCGCGCTCACACTCGACCAGGGCCTGCCGCGCGGCGACAGCGTCGGCCATCTGCAGCGACTCATCGAGTAGCGCCGGCGAAAAACAGATCCGACTGACCGGCCTACCAAACCGTACGGGCCCCGGCCAGAGGTGCGCAAAACCCGTGAAGTACGGCGGTTCGGGGTAGCTGAGCTCGAACATCGCCTGCACCGGCCGACCGAGCAGCGAGCGGGCCATCTGCACCAGCGCCGTGATCAAGGCCTCGGTCACGAACTCACGCACGTCGGCGTCGGGAAAGGCGCTGCCCAGCTCGAGGCTCACCTGCTCACTCTGCTCGACCACGCGCAGCGTCAAGAACGGCGCGCGCAGGGCGAGGAACCGCTCGGCCACCCGCAGCGCATCGCGCAGCGTGGCCGAGGTCATCGCCGCGAAGCCAACCATCCCGTGCGACGACAGCTTGAGCTGCAGCCCGAAATGAAAGCCGAGGCCCGGCTCGCGCGTGAGCTCGATGGCGCGCAGAAACAAGGTGCGCAGCGAGCGCGGGGCGACGCGACCCTGACTCTCGTCGAGCTGAGACTCCTCGATGCCCGTGCCCTCGAGCAGCCGCTTGGGCGTGACCTGCCAGCGACCCGCCAGCTGCACCACGTGTGCGGCGTAGATGGAGGGAATGATGGGGACCAACAGCTCCCCTGGTTCGGCCCCGGGTTGGCCCGTTCTGACAGCCACGGCCCACCTTATGACAACCGATGACAAGCCGCCAGGTCTTATCGGCGCCGTCTGCGCCGCGCCTGGCTTTTGCGCGCGGTGTGAAGCAGTGACGGATGGAGTCGGAGCCAGGGATCCGGCTCCAGGCGTCACTGTTTAGGGTTTGCCGATCGGGCCTAGGCCCGTCGTGTCGAAGGTGTTGGTGGGCGCGTAGTCGGTGGTGATGGTGCTGGGCTTGGAGATGCCGTATCCCGCGTACAGCAGGAACTTGCTGTTGGTCACCGGGATGCCCACGCGCAGCTCGAGTGCGCCGCCGGGGTTGCTACTCGGCCCGCCTGCGTGGCTGATCTGCACGTAGTCGAGCTTGGAGTTGGAGAGCACGTTGGCCTCGACGTACAGGCCGTGCCACGAGCCCGCCGTCGGCGTGATGCCGACGAAGGTGATCGGCGCTGCCGCCGTGCCCGCGGCGATGAACGACGTGGTGCCGCTGTTCCAGCCGATGTCGATCTCGCTGTCGACGCCCATCACGAAGTCGGTGCCGGGCGCGATCACCACGTTGGCGCCGCCCAAGATGCGCACCACACCGGTGAGGTAGTACGGGATGCCCGGATCCGCGATGGTCCCGCTCTTGTTGACCGTCGTGCCGTTCACCTCGATCTGGTCGAGGTCGTTGCCGGTGAACGTGCTGCCTTGCGGCAGCGTGAACAGACCGTCGGGCACGATGGAGAGTGGGCGTCCCTTGGTCTTGGTGATGGTCAGGTTCTTGGAGCCGGTGGCCAGGCCCTTGTCGCTGATCTCCATGCCGGTGACGTTGTCCTCGAGCTTCACGTTCTCGACCAGCACCGCCGAGCGCAGCTCGAGAGCGGGGGTGGTGTTGGTACCGCCCTGACGCACCTCCATGTACGAGAGGTTGGAGTTGGTGGTGACGTTGGTCTCGACCAAGATGCCCGCCCACTGGCTGGTGATGGCCTGCAGGGCGCTGAACTTCACGGGCGCCGCGGCCGTACCGTTGACGTGCACCCCGGCCGTCGAGCTGTTCCAGCCGACAGTGAGCGTGCGGTCGGGGTTGAAGCGGTAGTCGACACCCGCCTCGAACGTGATCTCGCCCCCGGTCACGCGCAGGTTGTCCTCCTGCACGTACGGGATGCCGAGGTTGTGGACCGTGGCCGTCTTCGTGATGTCGTAGACGCGGACCACGGCTTGGTTGTTGGTGTTGTTGAGCAGCATGCCGCCCAGCGGGAACCGCGAGATCGCGCCCTCGCCCTTGAACACCACGGCCGAGCCGCCCACGCCTTCGACCGAGAGCGCGCGACTGCCTTCCTTGAAGTCGGTGGCCCACACTCCGTCTTTTTCGCCGTTGCGGATCTGCACGTTGTCGACGGTGACATCGGCCTGCAGCTCGAGCGCGTTGTCGGCGCCCGCGCCATCGCTGATGAGCACGTTGCGCAGGACGCTGTTGGACGTGACGTTGCTGCCTAGCGTGATGCCGCCCCAGTAGCCCTTCTCTGCCGTTGCCGACTTGCCGCAGAAACGAATGGGTGCGGTGGGCGTGCCCTCGGCCAGGATCGCGCCCTCGGAGTTGTTCCAGCCGATCTCCAGGGTGGCGTCGACATCCATGAAGATCTCGGTGCCGGGCATGATGGTGAGGGTCACACCCGTGACGTTCGTGGCGCCCTTGATGTGCACCTTGCCCGACCACGTCTCGGGCGCCGTGATGCTGGTGCTCTTGGGCTCGTAGGCTCCCATCAGGTAGGCCCCCGCCGGATCGCGGACGCCGCAGCTGAACAGGTTGACGGGCGCACCACCGCCGCCGTCGGTCGGCGTGACGGTCGCGTCGCCCACGGCCGCGTCGCCCACGGTCGCGTCGCCCACCGGCGCACCCGAATCTGCGCCGACGCTGCCGCCGTCGGTCGTGGTGCCCTCGCTGCGCAGCACCTCCATGATGATCAGCGCAAACGCGCAGGCGTCTTTTTTGGGCGCGGGCAGCGCGTCGCAGCTGGTCGCACCGGGCGCGACCTTGATCAGCTCGGCGAGCAACGTGTCGATGGTGGTCTGCGCCGTCGCTGCGTTGAGTGCCTTGTTTTGATCGATGGTGGTCCCGAGCGCGATCGCCGCCGCATCACGCGACTGGCGAAACGTCGCGTCGCTGACCATGGCCGCGCCCCGCGTCGGCCCCAGCGCGAACGCGCGCGCATAGGTGACGCGCTCGGCTGGCAGCTGCTGCTTGACCCGCTGCCGCGCAGCAACGAAGTCTGCACTGGGCGAGTCGCTGAGCGCGAACGTCGCAATCTGCCCGGCCGAGAGGCTGAGCACCGAAGCGCGGCCCTTGGAGATGTTCTCGCCATCCCCATCGGAACATGCGGACGCCAGCACCAGACCCATGAGGGCGAGCCAGCGAGTGGAAGTGAAGTTCATCGTGCCCCTTTCGCCGCGAGATTGTACACGCGCCGGCGGACCGGACACGAGTAGCCTGCAGGCGCGGGAGTCGACATGGGGTGAGCGGCCGCCCCCCAACGTGGGTGCAGGGGGGAACAGCGCCCGCGCACCTGGGGTCAGGACCTGCGCTTGCGCCAGTCGGCCAGCTCGGCCTCTTGATGGGCGCCGTACTGCGCCTGGATGCGGATCAGCTCGGCGTACGACTTGGGCATGCGGTCGATCAGGGCGAGCAGCACCTTGCCCGTGGCCTCGGCGTCGGCCCACGCGCGATGTGCATCGCTCAGCGCGATGCCGAGGCGCTCGCAGATGTCGCCGAGGCGTTTGCTCTTTTCTTCGGCCATCAGCTCGCGCACCCAGACCAGCGGGTCGACCCAGGTGACCTGTGCGTCGAGCGCCGGAGGAAGGTCGCGCAGCACCCCCGCACGCGCCATCTCCGCGTGCATGAACTTGCGGTCGAACAGCGCGTTGTACGCGACCGGCAGGTGGCCCACCAAGGCCTGGCGCAGCTCTTCGGCCACGTTCTCGAAGCGCGGGGCGTCGGCGACCATGGCGTCGGTGATGCCGTGGACGTTGATGGCCTGCTCTGGAATCAGCATTCCGGGCTGGATGAGCCAGCTGACCCGACGCGTGACCTCGCCATGCTGGAAACACACGACGCCGATCTCGACCACACGGTCGAGCTCGCTGTCGAAGCCGGTGGTCTCGAAGTCGATCACCGCCAGCGGTAGCTCGGCCCAGGGCTGGTGCGCCGGAAACCCTTCCCACAGCCCCTCGACGCGACTGAAAGCCTGCGCGAGGAAGTCAGCGATGCCAGGATAGTGGCGTCCGGTTGGGAAACATCCGCAGACCTCGTGTTGTGCTCCCCGCATCGGCGGCAAGCAGGACATATCCGATCGCCGGGGGCAAGGGCGAAAGCGTTGCGGTCTTGGGCTAGCCAGAAGTATGGTGGCGCGCGAGGAACGAATGAAGTCGAGACCTTGGCACTCGCTGTTTGTGTGGCTCGCCGTCTGTGCGGCGCTCGAGATAACGACTCCCGCGGGGGTCGCGTTGGCCGACGGCAAGATCGCCGCGATGGGCGTGCGCTCGCTCGACGGCGAAGACGAGCTCGAACGCAAGCTCTCGACGGCGCTACGCACCGCAGCCGGCAACCTCCCCGGCTACACGGTCAGCGATCGCGAGCAGTCCCTTGACCAGATGAGCCTGGCCTACGGCTGCGAAGAGCCCGACTCGCGCTGCCTCGGCGAGATCGCGCGCGCACTCTCGGCCGATCACTTGGTGTACGGCACCGTGATCGGCTCTGCCGCCTCGCACGAGCTCACGCTCTACTCGTTCTCGGCGTCACCGGCGAAGCTAGAGTCCACCGTGCTGCACGGCGCGACGCCCGCGCAGCTCTCGGCACCGGCCGCCAAAGACACCATGGCCGCACTGTTGCGACGTTTGTTCGGGCCGCAAGAAGCACCGCCCGCGCCCGCCAAACCCAAGCCCACCCACGGCAAGCTCCGTGTCACGGGTCCCGCCGGCGCCACCCTCATCCTCGACGGCAAGGCGGCGGGTGTACTCGACACCTCCGGGTCGCTGCGCCTCGACCTCGAGCCCGGCCAACACGCGGTGCGCCTCGCGGGTCCGGGCTCGAGCTCGCTCGACGATCAGCTCGCCCTCATCGAGGCGGGCGTCGAGGACACCGTCGCCCTTTCCGTACCGGCTGCTGCCAGCGTGCCGCAGAGCAGCGACGACTCGGAGCGGCCCCCTCCCGACAAGCCCAAGCGCTCACTACGCAAGATCTTGGGCTGGACCAGCATCGGCATTGGCGCGGCGTTCGCCATCGCCACGGTCTACTCGTGGGTGCGCATCGAAAAGATCAACGACGACCCCGACTACCTCGCGTACCGAGCGTCGTACCCACGCGCCAACCTCCCCAACGGCGTGCGCAACGTGTGCAGCCGCGCGCGCGCGGGCGAGCTGGCGGCGACCAAACCCGAGCAGACGGCACTCGAGAAGAGCGCGGTCGACCTGTGCGACGAGGCAAGCACGCTCGAGACGCTGCAGTACGTGTTCATCGGCGGCACCGTGCTCGGCGCCGGCGTGGGGACCTACCTGCTGCTCAGCGGCGACCGCGAGCCGCGCGCGACGGTGCGCCTGAGCCCACGATTCGACGCGCAGTCCGCCAGCCTGGCCGCTACCGTTAGTTTTTGAGGGCGCTCTCGGGGCGCGTCGGTAGTCGTCATGGGAAGCATTCGTATCGTCGGAGGCACGCTCGGGGGTCGACGTTTGGCGGCGCCACCGGGAGACGCCACGCGTCCCACCTCGGAGCGAGTGCGCGAGGCCATCGCATCTGCGCTTGCGTCGCGCGGTGCGATCGAAGGCGCGCGCGTGGTGGATCTGTACGCCGGCTCGGGTGCGCTCGGGTTCGAGATGTTGTCGCGTGGCGCCGAGCACGTGGTGTTCGTCGAGCGCGATCCTCGCGTGGCGCGGCTGATTCGGGACAACGCCGAGGCGTTGGGGGTAGCCACACAGGTGGAGGTGCTGGTGGAAGACGTCACCCGCAACAAAGGTCAGGCGGCCATCGTACAGCGCGGACCCTTTGCACTGATGCTCGCGGACCCACCCTACCGTGACGTCCAGGCGGCCACCGACGCCATAGCCGCGCTGTGTACACACGGCGCGCTGGCTTCCGATGCGAACATTCTGCTAGAGCATGGGACGAAGGGCACGCCCATCTTGCCAAGCGATTTCCACGTGATCTCCAACTATCGATACGGCGATACGGCCGTGATCTTGTTCGTCCCGGCAGCATCGAGCGCGAACGGAGGACCGACCACATGAGCACTGCGATCTACCCTGGGTCATTCGATCCGCTCACCAACGGCCACATCAGCATCATCAAAGGTGCCTTAGTGGTGGTGGACAGGCTGATCATCGCCGTGCTCAACAACCCCAAAAAGCAGTCGTTGTTCTCGGTAGACGAGCGCATCGAGCTCATCCGCGAGGCGGTGGGGGTCGACGAGTCGCGCATCGAGGTCGACTCGTTTGGCGGCCTGTTGGTCGACTACTGTCGGCGCAAAGACGTCAAGGTCGTGGTGCGCGGCCTGCGCGCGGTGGCCGACTTCGAGTACGAGCTCCAGATGGCCAACATGAACCGCCACCTGTACGAGGACATGGAGACCGTGTTCTTGATGGCCAACGACGCGTACTTCTACGTCAGCTCCAACATCGTCAAAGAGGCGGCATCGCTGGGCGGTGACGTGTCGGCTCTGGTGCCGCCAAACGTGAGCTT
>JBEGTL010000301.1:0-9456 GCA_041179425.1 Pseudomonadota bacterium
GGTCGACACCTTGTAGAAGACTGCTGGCATGTCCGTTGCTGAAGCTCTCGCTATGGCCGACATGTTCAACGTCGTAAATCGTCTGCGCACGTCGCTCGACTATCACGCGTCGCGCCATAGCGTGCTGTCGTCCAACATCGCCAACGCGGAGACGCCCGGCTTCAAGCCGCTCGAACTCTTGCGGGAGACGCAGACAGAGACCGGCGCTCAGCTGCCCATGGTAGCGACGTCGGCAGCGCATGTAGGCCCCGCGAATCAAGACGCCGCCGGCTACGAAACGCGAGAAGATCGCACGTCGATCGCGGGCGCCAATGGCAACTCGGTGAGTCTGGAGCACGAGATGTCCAAGCTGGCAGCCAACGACATTCGTTTCGAGGGCGCGGTGAAGATCGTTTCGCAGCAACTGGCGATGCTTCGCTACGCAGCCAACGACGGTTCTGGCGGCTGACGGTTCGGTACCGGTTTTTTTCGCGTCGCCCGAGGGCGCGCTTCGCCATCAGGAGTAGGTCATGGATTTCTTCAAAGCGATGGAGATCACCGCGTCGGGCTTGAACGCCGAGCGTTCGCGGATGAACACGATCGCCAGCAACCTGGCCAACGCCAAGACGACGCGCACCGCAGAAGGTGGCCCGTACAAGCGCCTGGACCCCGTCTTCAAGTCGATCCCGATGTCGGAGAAGTTCTCCGACTTGGTCGGCGAGAAAGCCGCGCAGGCTTCGTCGGTGGTGAAAGTGGAGTCCATCAGGCAGGACGATTCGCCGCCGCAGATGGTGTACGACCCGAGTCATCCCGACGCCAACGAGGCGGGCTACGTGGCGCTGCCCAACGTCAACGTGGTGCAGGAGATGGTCAACATGATCACCGCGTCGCGCGCGTACGAGGCCGGCGTGACGGTGATGCAGACAGTCAAGGGTATGGCTCGTAGCGCGCTCAACATCGGGGGCGGCTGATGGTTATGCCGATCAAACCGCAGGGGCTGCCCATGCCCGAGCTGCAAAACAAGCTCGGCGTCGGCACGCTCAAGACGCCGGGAACCGGTGCCGTCAAACAAGAGGGCGTCACCGACTTCGCCTCCACGCTGAAGAACGCACTCAGCGAAGTGAACGAGCAGCAGGTCAAGGCCGAGACCGTGTCGGCCGACTATGCGACCGGCAAACAAAACGATCTGCACGGCACGATGATCACGATGACCGAAGCCGACGTGCAGCTGCGGCTGGTGGCCAACGTGCGCAACAAGATGATCGATGCGTACCGTGAAGTCATGCGGATGGGGTCCTAAGTAGAGTATGCAGCCGCTTTTGGATGCGCTGAAGCCCTGGCTCGAACGCTGGAAGGCGCTGCCATTGCAGCGCCGGATGGGCCTCATCGTGGCCGTCGCGATGATCGTGGGCGGTGGCTTGTGGGGCTGGGCTGCGGCCAACCAGACCACCTACGCGGTGCTGTTCGGCAACCTCGAGCCCGGCGATGCGTCGGCCATCGTGGAGCGCCTCAAGGGACAGAAGGTCTTGTTCAAACTCGAGCGCGGCGGCACGGAGATCTGGGTCCCCGAACCTTCCGTGTACGAGACGCGTCTGTCGCTGGCCGGTGAGGGGCTGCCCAACGGCGGTGGTCAGGGCTTCGAGCTGTTCGATCAGCAGAAGTTTGGCGAGAGTGAGTTCAGCGAGCAGGTCAAGTATCACCGAGCGCTCGAGGGCGAGCTGACGCGCACCATCACGCACCTGAGTGGTGTGGAGAGCGCGCGCGTGCACCTGGTGCTGCCCTCGCGTTCGGTGTTCGTAAACTCCGAGAACACGGCGAGCGCCTCGGTCGCGCTGCGCCTCAAGCCCGGCGCAAAGCTCTCGCGCGATCAGACCAAGGGCCTGGTCCACTTGATTGCGTCCAGCGTGCGCGGGCTTTCGCCCGAGGCCGTGACCATCGTGGACGGCTCGGGGCGGCGTCTGTCTGGCGGCGAGGACGACAGCGAAGTCGCCAACACCAGCATGGAGTTTCAGCGCAACTACGAGCGCTCGCAGGAGCGTTCGTTGCAGCAGATCTTGGACACCACGGTGGGCCCCGGACGCGCCATGGTGCGCGTGGCCGCCGAGGTCAGCTTCGCCCGCGAAGAGATGACCGAAGAGCGCGTCGACCCCAACATGGTGGCCGCGCGCAGCTTTCAGATCACCGAAGAGCGCGACAGCACCGCCGGCGCGACCGCAGGCGGCGTGCCTGGCGCGGTGGGCACACTCGAGGGGGCAGACGACAAGCTGACCACCAACACCCAGAACGGCATCACGCGCCGCAGCGAGACGCGCAACTTCGAGATCAGCAAGACCGTGCGCCGCAACGTCGAGCCGGTGGGCCGCGTGATGCGTCTGAGTGTTGCGGTGGTGGTCGACGGCACCTGGAAGGGCAAGGGCGACAAGCGCACCTTCGTCATGCGCCCGGCTGCCGAGCTCACCACCATCAAGAGCTTGGTCGCCACCGCGGCGGGCACCAAAGACGAGCGCGGCGACAAGGTCACCGTCGAGTGCGTGCCGTTCTTCGAGCAGCCTGCCGAGGTCGAGGTCGTCGCCAGCGGGTTCGACGCATTGGTGAAAAAGAACTTGCCCATCGCCGCGGGTGGAGCCGGCGCGCTGTTGTTGATCGCCATCGGCGGCACCGTGTTGGTGATGTCGCGCAAGAAGAAAAAGGCGCCCCTCATCGATCTCAAGCTGTCGGCGGAGTCTCCGCCGCAGCTCAAGGTCGAAGCCAACGCGACGACGCCCACGGCGGTGGCCTCGCTGCCGGCACCCGCCATCCAAGAGGGGCCCGCACTCAGCGCCGACGCACAAGCCGAGGCCGAGCGCATCCGCGCGGTCACCGCCGAGATCGCGTCGGGCGATCCTTACCTCGCCGCGCGGGTCGTGCGCGGCTGGCTCAGTGAAACCAACTCCGAGGAAGCGGCCTGATGACTGGCAATGCGATCAACGTGCGACCGATTCCGGTGCAGGGGCCAGACATCCAAGATCTGACCGGCGCTCAGAAGGGGTTTTTGCTCTTGATCAGCCTCGACGAGGCCGTCGCCACCCGCATCTTGGGCTACCTGTCCGACGAGGAGCTCAAGATCCTGCGCAAGGCGAGCGAAGAGATCCGCGAGGTGTCGTCGCAGACGCTGCTCGCGCTACACCGCGAGTTTGCCCTGCGCGCGAACGACGGCGCACCCACCGCGCTCAAGGGTGGCAGCGCGTACCTCAAGCGCCTCGCCGGCAAGGCGTTCGGCGAGGGTCGCGTCAACCAGCTGTGGAACCAGAAAGACGAGGCGCGCGGCGTGGTCGGCGAGCTCGAGCGGCTCGAGCCGATGGCCCTGCTCGGCATCCTCGAGGACGAGTCGCCGCAGACCGTGGCCGTGATCTTGGCGCAGTTCGAGGCCACCAAGGCGGCCGACGCGCTGGCGCAGATGACCAAAGAGCGGCGCGGCCAGGTGCTGTTTCGCATGGCCAAGCTGGAGGCCGTGCCCGAGTCGTCGATCCGCGAGATCGAAGAAGAGTTCGCGGGCGAGCTCAAGGCGCTGCAGAACGAGCAGAGCCGGCGCAAGGTGGGCGGCGTCGACGCTGCGGCAGCCGTCATGAAGCGGCTCAAGGGGCCGGCGCTCGATGGTCTGCTCGACGCCATGCAAGACGTCGACGCGGCGATGACCGATCAGATCAAGCGCGCCTTGTTCACGTTCGAGGACCTCGCGCGGATCAGCGGTCGCGGCATCCAGACCTTGCTCAAGGAGATCGCCACCGATCAGCTGCTGCTCTCGCTGCGCACCGCGAGCGACGACATGCGCGAAAAGATCTTCGGCAACGTGTCGTCGCGCGCGGCGGCGATGCTGCGCGAAGAGCTCGAGATGATGGGGCCGGTGCGGCTCTCGGACGTGGAAACGGCGCAGCGCGCCATCGTCGAGCGCGCGCTGCAGCTCGAGTCCGAAGGTCAGATCCAGATCGAACGCGAAGGGTCGGGCGACTTTGTCTAGAGACGTCAAACCGCTGGTCTTCCGCACGCTCGAGGGGCAACCCGTCGTGCCCAGCTGGTTGCGTCACGCGAGCAACTCCGTCTCGCCCCTCGGCGGTCCGTTTCAGCGTCCACCCGAAGACGAAGACGAAGACCAGCAAGACGAGCAGGGCGAGCCCGAGCCGTTCCCGCAGGCGCTGCCCGCACGCGAGTCGGGGCGCGAGCCCAAGGGCGAGTCTGTCCCGCGTCCCATGCGCAGGAGCTCGCTTCCGCCGCGCATGTCGGCACCGCCGCCACCCGTGGTCATCACCCGCCCGCCGCCTGCCATCGTCGAGCCCGAGATCGTGCGCATCACGCCGGCCGAACAAGAGGCGTACGCGCACGCGGCCCTCGAGCTTGGGTCGCTGCGCGCGCGGGTGTTGTTCAATGCGGAGTCTCAGTTGCTCGACCTCGCGGTGTCCATCGCCGAGGTGCTCATCGAACGTGCCGTCGAGCGCGACCCCAGTCTGCACAACGCGTTTGCGCGGGCCGCGGTGGCAGCTCTCGGGGACACCCGTGCGGCCAAGCTGCGCGTCTCACGCGATGCCTTTCGTGCGATCTCCGAGCTACACGGCGAAGAGGCCGTCGACGTGGACGGGGTGCGCGTCGAGCTCATGCTCGACAACTCGCTCGAGGGGCTGAGTGTGGTCGCCGAGTCGGGTGCGAGTCGTGTCGATGGGCGCGTGCGCGAGCGCTTGGCCGCCGTGCTGCGGACCATCTCCGCCGACCATCGCCAGAAGGGCGCGGAGGAAGACGAATGATCGACCTATCGCGCTACCAAGACATCGCCCGCGCGGCAGCCGTACCGCTGCCCGAAGGCCAGCTCAGCAATGCGGTGGGGCTGGTGCTCGAGGCGAAGGGCTGTCGCGCGTCGATCGGGGACCTGTGTCAGATCGGGGCGCTCGGTGGCCCGAGCGTGAACGCCGAAGTGGTAGGGCTGCGCGGCGACGTGCTGCTGATGATGCCGCTCGGCGACGCCGTCGGGCTCGCATCGGGCGTGCCCGTGCGGCGCATCGGACGCGCGGCTTACGCGCCCGTGGGCGAAGCTCTCTTGGGTCGCGTGTTGGACGGCCTCGGCAAGCCCCTCGACGGGCGGCCCAAGCCGGAGCTCGACATCGAGCGCCCACTACAGGGCGTCTCGCACAATCCGCTCAACCGCAAGCCGGTGGTCGAGCCGTCGTGGGTGGGCGTGCGTGCGCTCGACGGTCTGCTCACGCTCGGCAAGGGGCAGCGCATCGGCATCTTTGCGGGCGGTGGCGTCGGCAAGAGCACGCTGCTTGGCGCGATGGTCCGCAACGGCAAGGCCGACGTCGCCGTGGTGGCGTTGATCGGCGAGCGCGGCCGCGAGGTCGAGGAGTTCGTCAACCGCACGCTGGGCAAAGAAGGCCTCGCCAAGGCGGTCGTGATCGCAGCCACCAGTGCGGACCCGCCGGTGGTGCGCGTGCGCGGCGCGCTCTACGCGATGACGATTGCGGAGTACTTCCGATCGCTCGGGCTCGAGGTGCTGCTGGTCATGGACAGCGTGACGCGCTTCTCGATGGCCATGCGCGAAGTGGGCCTGTCGGTGGGTGAGCCGCCGACCACCAAGGGCTACACGGCGAGCGTGTTCGCTGCGCTGCCGCGCTTGCTCGAGCGCGCGGGCACGTCGTCTGGCGACGGCGCCATCACCGGCGTGTTCACCG
The DNA here is from genome assembly GCA_041179425.1 of Pseudomonadota bacterium. Lineage (GTDB taxonomy): Bacteria > Myxococcota_A > Polyangia > Polyangiales > DASUME01 > DASUME01. Next base: position 5,676 of record JBEGTL010000301.1, read on the forward strand.
TGTTGGTCGAGGGCGACGACCTGTCCGATCCGATCGCCGACGCCGCGCGCGCCATCCTCGACGGACACGTGGTGTTGTCGCGCCGGATGGCCGAGCGCGGCCACTACCCGGCCATCGACGTGTCCGCGAGCATCTCGCGTGTGATGCCGCACCTGGTGGACAAGCCGCACATGAAGCTGGCCATGCGTGCACGCGAGCTCATCACTTCGTACCGCGAGGCCGAGGACTTGCTCGCGGTCGGCGCGTACAAACGCGGCACCATCGCGCGGCTCGACGAGGCGCTGAATCGGATGCCCAAGCTCGACGCCTTTCTGCGTCAAAACCTCGACGAACCCACCAAACCCGCCGACATGCAGAAGCAGCTGGCCGCGATCTGGGAGGGTGCGTAATGGAGAGCAAAAAACTCAAGCGCATGCTCGAGCTCAAAAAGCGGATCGAACAAGCCAAGAAGGGTGAGGTCGTCAACGCCAAGTACGAGCTCGATGCAGCGCAGACCAAGCTGGTGGCCGCGCAGCACGAACAAGACGCGCGTGTGGCTGCGCTGGCCGCTGAAGAAGTGAGTGTGCACGACCTGATGGATCGCGCGCGCTTCGTCGCGCTCGCCGGCAAACAGGTCGGGGTGGCGCGAGACGAAGTCAACGAGCGCGACCTCGAGGTGGCCAAGCGCGAAGAAGACCGCATGCTCGCGACGCGCGACGTGCGCACGTTCGAGCTGCTCAGCGAACGCGACCGCGACGAACGACGCGTGGTGGCTCGTCGCGCCGAGCAGAGCGCCGCAGACGACATCGCGAGCTCTCGCTGGAGTCCCAAATGAAGTCCCCACTCGACGGCTTGGACGCTCTTTCGTCACTGGTTCGTTCGCGCACGGACGACCCGCACGCGCCGGCACTCGAGCCCGCGGGCAAGCTGGGTGGCGGCAGCGCCGGCAAAGGAACGTCGCCAACACAAGCCAAGAAGTTCAATGCGCTGTTGGCCGAGGCCGTAGAAAACGAGTCTTTGTCGGCAGTCGCTGGCAAGGCAGCACCGGGGACGAGCGGCAAGACGCCGCTCGCGACGACGGGCAAGACGCCGCTCGCGACGACGGGCAAGACGCCGCTCGCGGCGACGGGCAAGACGCCGCCCGCGACGACGGGCAAGACGCTGCTCGCGACGACGGGCGAGACGCCGCTCGCGACGACGGGCGAGACGCCGCTCGCGACGCCGCTCGCGAGCAACGACGAAGCGCTGTCCGCGTCGAGCGACGAAGCGGCGCCGGCTGTGGGTGACAACGCGCTCGAGGCGACGCCGACCAAGGCAGGCCGCGCGGCACCACACGGGCGCGCCCTACTTGCCGAGCAGGTCTCAGTTGCCGAGCTCGCGGACGCGAACTCGCTCGCAGAAGAAGTACCCTTGAAGACCACTCCCAAAGCACCCGAAAGAGACCCGCGTCGAGAGGCCTCGAACGTGTTGCCAAGTGGGCCCAACTCGTTCCACAGCGCGATCTCCCACGCGGCCAAGCAGTCGGCGCGAGAAGCGCCAACCGGGACCATGGCCGCGCTCCCCGCGAACGACGTCGTGGACGACGCGGCTTTGCCAGCGGCCTCGCCCGAACCAACGCAGGTGGACGAAGAAGACACGGCGAGCCGCGACCCGCGCGCGGAGCTGAAGGTCGAGGACACGACGCCCATCGAGGAGCAACGCGCGCTCTCCGCGCCGCTCGCCGCAGTTCTGGAGAACATCGTCGCGCTCGTCTCGCGCATCGTCGCACCTGCGCCGCCGGTGCCCGACGCGTTCGGCACGGCGCCTGCTGCGTCGCCGGCCACATCGACAGAGCCGCTGACGGCCCCTGCCGCGCCGCCCGTGGCTCGGGCAACAACAGCCGAGGGGCTGCGTGCTTCGGCGTCTGGCGCGCCCGCGGAGGTGGCCTCGCCGACCAGCACGACAGCTGCGACCGTCACGACGTCTCAGGCTGCGCTCGAGCCGGTGCTCTTGCAGCAAGGCGCCCTCGTACAACAAGGCGCGCTGGCCACCGCAGCAGGCGCCACCAGCGAGAGCGCCTCCGGCAAGACCTCGCGCGCGGGTGAACCATCGACCGACGGCCCCATCGCACCGCTTCGGGGTTTCAGTCGCGGCGCCTTCGTCGGCCAAGCGCTCTCCGCCTACGGAGGACGCGGTCACGAGTCGACCGATCAGCAATCGACGCGTGGCCGTTTTCGTGAGGAGCGCGAGTCGCGTCCCGAGACGTCGCGCACCGCGGAGCCGAACGCAGCCGCCGATCTGAGCGCGCTGGCGCAGGTGCAGCAACCTGTGTTGGAAGCGACGCCTTCGCCCATCGCGAGCCCGCAGCCCACGGCGCCGATGGCACCCCCGCAGCCCATCGTCGACGTGCCCAATGTCGAGTTCGCTGCCCGCCCGCCTGCGTCTCAGAACGAGAACACGAGCGTCTCGCTGCACCACCCGGACCTCGGGCCCATTCGGCTCGACGTGCAGCGCATGGCCGGCCGCATCGAGGTGCACGCAGTGATCGAGTCGGTGCACGCCGAGGCTGTGCTGCGCGCCAACGAGAGCGGCATCAGGCAGAGCGTGCAGCAATCTGGACTGACCTTCAGCGCGCTGCGCGTTCGCGTGCGCGGCGAGGAAAACAACGCTTTACGTCAGGCGCAAGTGCGCCGGCGGCGCGCGAACGAACGGGAGACCTGACCATGGCGATCAACGGCATCAACAACACAGACCCGAGCTCCGCCGCTTCCGCAGCCGCGCAGAAGTCCGACCTCAAGGTCGGCTCCAATGCGATGGCCAAGGACGACTTCATGAAGTTGCTGGTGGCACAGCTCAAGAACCAAGACCCCAATAACCCCCTCGACACCAAGGAGCTGGTAACCCAGCTCTCTCAGCTGACCAGCGTCGAGCAGCTAGTGACGATGAACGACAAGCTCGCGTCGCTCACCCAGGCCACCAACAGTATGGCTGCCAACCAATCGTCGGGTCTGATCGGAAAAACGGTCAGGGGCACGGCGGACACCGTGCAGCTGACCTCTACAGCCTCGGTGAGCTCCGCCGTTGAGCTCATGCAGAATGCAGAGAAGGTGACGGTCAGTATTGCCAACGACGCAGGACGCGTGGTGCGCACCATGGAGCTCGGTAAGACGAGCGCCGGAGTGCAGACGCTCAGCTGGAACGGGAAGACCGATTCAGGCGAGCGGGCCACCAACGGTACATACAAGTTCGAGATCGCCGCCAAGGACAAAAACGGCGTCGCCATCGAAGCTGACCAGACGGTCTCCGGCATCGTGACCGGGGTCGACTACGACAACGGCGCACCCCAGCTCGTGATTGGTACGACCCGTGTTCCGCTCTCTCAAATTTCCTCCATCAGCCAGTAAGTAAGGAGTTCTATGTCGATTCTTCGTACGCTCAACACCGGTGCCACCGGCTTGTCTGCAAATGGTGAGGCGCTCGGCGTGGTGTCCGACAATATCGCGAACGCCAATACCGTTGGCTTCAAGCGGTCGCGCGCGAACTTTCAGGACATGGTTGCCAGCGCCGGCAAGAGCGAGCTGACCCAGATCGGCGCCGGCTCGCGCCTCGGCTCGGTAGAGCAGATGTGGAAGCAGGGCGCACTGCTCAGCACCGAGTCTGCCACCGATCTTGCGCTGTCTGGCGACGGCTTCTTTGTCGTCAACGGTACGGCCAGCGGCGTGTCCGGCAACTTCTACTCGCGCGCCGGCCAGTTCCATCTCGACAAGAACGGCTTCGTCGTCAACACCGACGACCTCAAGCTGCAGGGCTATCCCGCCGACTC
>JBEGTL010000302.1:0-9442 GCA_041179425.1 Pseudomonadota bacterium
TGACGATGTAGCGCTCGCACGCGCGCGGGCCCTGCTCGCGGCGCGCGCGGCCCACCATGTCGAGCGTGGCCAGCAGGTCTTGGGTGTCGCTCGTGAGCGATGCGCGCGTGGCCGGCACCAGCGACTCGGGCTTGGCGAGCAGCTGGTGCAGCAACGCGCAGCGCTCGTCTTCGTTGAGCTCGGCGTAGGGCTTTTCAGGCGCGAGCCCGAGCGCATCGAGCAGCTCGATGACGCTGCGCTCGTGCACGCCCGAGTGCTGGCGTAGGTCGAGGCTGGCCAGGTGGAACCCAAACACGTCGGCGCGCCGTCGGCTGTCGTGGAGCAGTCCGCGTGCGAGCTTGCTGTGGCCCGCCGCAATCAACGAGCGCTCGAGCAAGAGCAAGTCGCGCTGGTAGCCGGCCGGGTCGACGTAGGCCTCGTCGGTGCGCGCCTGGGTCGCGCGGAGGCGTGCGGCCATGTACCAGAGCTTCTCACGCCACGGCTCGTGCACCGTGAAGCGTGAGACCTTGGCGGCCACTTCGGGGAACCGTTCGCGGTCTTTTTGGATGGAGCGCTCGAGCTCGGCGAGCGCCGAGCGGTCTTTGACGCGTCGTGCGGACAACGACAGCGTGCGCCCGAGCGCGTCGACGTCGGCCAGGTAGCGCTCGAGCACCAGCGTGCGGTTGCGTTCGAGCACGGTGCGCGTGACGTGCGCGGTGACGAACGGGTTGCCGTCGCGGTCGCCGCCGATCCAGGTGCCCCAGCGCAAAAAGGAGGGCACGGGGAACGCGCTCGCGTCGTCGCCGCCGAGCGCGAGCCAGTCTTCGCCGGGATAGCTGCGCACGAGCACGTCTTCGAGCTCGCGAAACAGCGCGGGTGTGGCGTCGAGCAAGGTCAGCCGGAACACGTCGAGGCCTGCCTCGATCTCGTCGCGTGGAGACGGCTTGGTGGAGCGCGAGTCTTCGGTGCCGTACAGCGCGAGCGCCGCCAGGCTCAGGCTGGCGAGCGCTTCTTCTTTGGCGCGTGGACCCGGTGGCGACTCGAGCGCGTCGAGCTGCTTTTTGACTTCGCTGAGGTGGTCTCTCAGCGTGCGTCGCCGCGCTTCGGTGGGGTGCGCCGTGAGCACGGGCATGACGAACAGTCGCGCCAGGTGGGCCTTGACCTCGGCCGCGCTGAGGCCCTCTTTGGCAAAGCTCTCGATGGCCTGCACGAGTGAGCCCTCGGGCGGGGAGTCTTTGTCGTGACGTCGCAAGAGGCGTATGCGGTGTTGCTCCTCGGCGGCGTTGACCAGGTGAAACCACTGCGTGAACGCGCGCGCCAGGTCGCCCAGCTGCGGCAGCTCGAGCGCCGAGATGAGCTGCTGGAACTGGGCACGCCCGCCCGCGAGCTCGCCCGCGCGCAAGGCGATGGCTGCGGCGCGCAGGTCGCGCACGCGCTTGAGGGCATCCGGGCCAGAGAGCTCGGCGACGGCGCCATCGAGTACGTCGGTGAGCAGCACGATGTTGGCATTGAGGGGCGCGTCGTCGGGTTGGGTTCGTGTCATGTCGCCTCCGCTGACACCTTACGGTCGGCCTGTTTCGAGCGCGAGAACGGGCGGCTAACCCGAGTGCAGAACCGTGCGTGACAGAACGAAAATACGCGCGTCGAGCAGGGCCGCAATCGAGTTTGCATGGCGCCTGGTCCCACCCGCTCGCGCGGCAAGTTCGCCTCACCTGTGTTGCTCCCGCAACGTGACGAGCGTGCCCTTTGTGGCCACAATCTCTGAAATGCCCCAAATTGTGCTGTCCGCCGGCAAAAGCGAGGCGGGTATGTTTGTTGCTCGTGTCGTGTACAAGTTTGCTGCGCTCGTAGCAGCCGGCGAGTGGACACCTCCAAAGGAGTAAGAAGTGGCGACCTCGCAGACCCGGCAGCGGCTTCACGTCACTGCCCAAGCCGCGGCAGGCGCGATAGGGGAGCTGGTCTCTGGCCACCGCTCGCCATCCTTCCTCTTTACGAGCCCGCCTTTCTTCGCTCGCGCGTCTGAGGGCGCGCTTCGACCCGCAGCACAAACGGCTCCGTCCGCAGCCAGCAGCGCCGCGGACCCGTCGTACTTGGCGGGTCAGTCGCGCACGACGGAGTCAGGGCAGCAGATGAGTCGACCGTCGGGCAAGGTTGCGGACTGGTCGCGCGAAGCGTGCACGCCGCTCGCATGGAGTCCGGCTCGTCAGTTGCTGCGTGCGCTGCGCGACTACGGCGCGGCACGCGAGCGGGGCGGTGTGTTGGGTGTGGTCGAGAGCAAGCTGGCGGTGCTGCGCCACCGCTTTTGGTCGGCGGTCAGCGGGGCCGAGATCCCGCTCAACGCCTCGCGCATCGCGGGCGGCTTGTTGATCCCGCACCCCAACGGTGTGGTCATTCACCCCGAGGCCAAGATTGGCCCCAACTGTTTGGTCTTCCAGCAGGTGACCATCGGCACGGGCCCCGTGCCGGGTGTGCCGACCCTGGGCGGGGGCGTCGACGTCGGACCCGGCGCCAAGATCCTCGGCGGTGTGACCATCGGGGAGGGCGCCATCATCGGCGCCAACTCGGTGGTGATCCAGGACGTGCCTGCGGGCGCCGTGGCGGTCGGTGTGCCGGCCGTCATCAAGCGTACGCGCCCGCGCCACCTCGAGCGCTGACGGTCAGCCCGGCGTGAGCTCGCGTGCGAGCTGCGCCAGCACCGCCTTGCGCGCGCGCACGCGGATGTGGGCGCCTTCTTCGTCGTACTGCTCGGAGAGCACGCGGCAGTGCTCGCGCAGAAGCGCCACCTTGCGCTGCTCAGCGTACGACACGACGAACTGGGCCTCTTCCATGTCCTGCTCGAAAAAGTTCACCAGCTCGGTGTGCAGGCGCGCGATGTCGTCGGGCGAACGCGCGGACATCAAGATGGCGTCGGGGAACTCTTTGTGCAGTGCGCTCTGCGCGTCGTCGCTCAGCTGATCGGCCTTGTTCAGGATCACGCGGCTTGGCTGCTCGCCCGCTCCGATCTCCAGCAGCACCTCGCGCGTGACCTGATACTGGTCGCGAAACGCGGCGTCTGCGCCATCGAGCACGTGCAAGAGCAGGCTGGCTTCTTGCGCCTCTTGCAAGGTCGAACGAAACGACGCGACCAGGTCGTGCGGCAGTTTCTTGATGAAGCCCACGGTGTCCGAGACCAGGATGCGTGGACGCGTCGCCGGCTTGAGCACGCGCACCGTGGTGTCGAGCGTGGCGAACAGCTGATCGGCCACGTACACCTCGTCGCCGGTCAACGCGCGCATCAGCGACGACTTGCCCGCGTTGGTGTAGCCGACCAGTGCGACCGTGTTGACCTCCGAGTCGAAGCGGCGGCTGCGGCGCACGTCGGCCTCGCGCTTCACCTCCTCGATCTCCCTGCGCAGCTCGGCGATGCGGTCGCGGATGCGCCGTCGGTCGAGCTCGAGCGAGCTCTCGCCCGCGCCCTTGCCGCCGATGCCTCCGCGCTGCCGATCGCCGCCCCCACTGGCCTCACGAAGGCGCGGTGCGAGGTACGACAGCCTTGCGATCTCCACCTGCGTGCGCGCCTCGCGGGTGCGCGCGTGGCGCTGAAAGATCGACAGGATGACCATCGAGCGGTCGAGCACCTCGGCGTCGGTGGCGTTCTCGAGGTTCTTCATCTGCGAGGGCGAGAGGTCGTGGTCGACCAGCACGATGGTGGCGCGCGGACCAACGGGCGCGCCGGCCTCGTCGAACTCCTCTGCGTCGGCGTCGTCGTAGCCCGGGTCGGTCTCGTAGGTCGCGTCTCGTGCGTCGCGGTCGTCGAGCTTGCGTTTGCCGGGCGGCGCGTAGCCTGGCACCACGCCGCTGCCGCCTGTCCACGCCCCCAGCTCGCGCAGCTTGCCAATGCCGACGACCGCCGACGGCGCGAGCGACGCGCGGCGCTGCGTGACACGCCCCACCACGTCGATGCCCAGCGTGTGTGCGAGTCGATCGAGCTCGCGCAGCGAAGACGCGAAGCTCTCGTCGCTGACACCCGGAAGCTGCACGCCGAGGATCACGCCGCTCGGGCGGGGTCCATCGGCTTTTCGTACGAAGAGTTCACTCATCAACCGGGCAGCGTGATCAGCCGTGCCCGCCTGCGCAAGCTGGCGCCCTCACCACGGTCGGCAGGCGTAAGCCAACACGCAGGTCGTAGGCGCGCGCCCGTTGCGCGAGCGCACGGCGTGCGCAGCGCGCCCGAGTCACCTCAGCTCGACGTCGAACCGCCCCACGCAGGTCGCGTTGGTGTCGAGCCGGAAGGAGTTGGTCCCTCCGAAATTGGCCGCAAACGGACAGCTGCTCCCGCTCCAGACACCAAACGTCGAGCTGATGCCGGGCGCGGCGCTGCCGTTGACCACGGTGCCGACGGGGAAGGTGCGCGTCGTCGCGTTGTTGTTGGCGGGGCTCGTGCCGGCGCCACAGCTCACGGTGCCTTGGCCGCGGCTCTGGGGGTCGACGCTGACCGTGAAAGTGACCCGCGTCACGGCGGGCGGTCCGTAGATGGCGGTGCAGCTCCCGGTACCCGTCACGTTGGAGATGACCGCGGTGAGCCCACCGGTGTCGACGCAGCTGCCTCCGAAGCGCTGGAACACGCGGCTGCCGCTGCTGGCCAACGCCACGAACGAGACGCTGCCACTGAACGGCACCGCGCTGCACACCGCGTTGGGGCAGATGGCGCCGCCGCTGGTGGCGGACACCACATTCGGGATCCCGAATCCCGTCTCGTCGAGCGCGGTGCCGGTCACGACGTAGGTCGCGGCGCGGAACGTCGCCACGCAGCTCGCGTCCTTGCTGACGTTGCCGATTGTGGCTGTGCGTGCGCCCTGCGCGGTGGCCACGCAGTCACCGGAGAAGCCTCCGAAGGTGACGGACTCGGCACTGGTCGAGCTCGCGACCACGGCGCCGAGCCCGGTCGGGCTGGCGCTGCCGATCACGGCAAAACGTTGCCTGCTGAAGTTGGCCTGACAGCCCACGTTGGCGCTGACGTTGGCGACCGAGATGGATGCGTTGGCGCTGCTCGAGCAGCCTGCCCAGCCCGCGAACGAAAAGCCGCGCTGCGGCGTCGCGACCAGCGCGACGGTGCCGCCGAAGTCGACGCCGCAGCTGGCGCCGGTGCACGTCGCGCCTGCGCTGCTGGAGGTGGCGGCCACGCTGCCTCCGTCGGTCGGTGCGGCGTTGCCCGTGACGGTGAAGCGCTGGCGCGTGAACGTGGCCGTGCAGGCGCTGCTGGCCACCACGTTGGACAGCGTGAGCGGCGACGCGGCGCTGGTGGAGCAGCCGCTCCAGCCCCCGAACTGAAAGCCCGTCTGCGCGTTGGCCGTGAGCACGACCTCGGCGCCGTAAGGCACCGTGCAGCGCGGGCCCGCGCACGTGGACCCGGCGCTGCCCGAGCTGATAGCGACGCTGCCGCCGTTGCCGGCGTTGCCGTCGACCGTGAAGAAGATGCGACTGAACGTGGCCTGACAGCTGACGTCTGCGCGCACGCCGGGGAACGCGAGTGTGGGCGCTGTCCCTGCGCCGGTGCAGCCGCTCCAGCCGGCAAAGCTGTAGCCCTCGGCGGGTGTGGCCGTGAGCGAGACGTCACTGTCGTAGTCGACCGTGCAGGTCGCCCCGCTGCACGCGGGGTTCCCCTGCGTCGCGCTGGCGGCGACGGCGCCACCGACGGCGGGCGTCGGCGTGCCGGACACGCTGTAGCGAAGGGGCGTGAAGTTGGCTTGGCAGGCGGTGTCTCGACGCAAGCCCTCCAGCGTGAGCACGGGCGCCGTCGAGTCTGCACACTGACTCCAGCCCGTGAACCGAAAGCCTGCTGCCGGGGCGGCGGTGAAGACCACACGAGAGCCCAGGTCGACCTGACAACCTGCACCCACGCAGGCGGCTGCCGCTGCGTCGGACTGCGCGCTGACGCTACCCCCGGTGGCGGGCGCGACGGTGGCGGCCGCGTTGATGCGTCCGATGAAGTTGGCCTGGCAGGTGACGTTGCCGCTCACGCTGGGGACGCGCACGGTGGCCTCGGACCCTGTGCACGCACCGCCTCCGCTCCAGCCGGAGAATCGGAAGCCGGCCGCGGGCAGCGCCTCGAGGGCGACCTCGCCGCCCCCATCGAGCGTGCACGACTCGGCCGTGCAGGTCGCGCCGGGGCTCGCGGAGCTGGCGCGCACGCTGCCGCCTTCGGCAGGCGACGTGCTGCCACGCACCAAAAAACGCGTGGCGAAGCGCGCGTAACAAGTGTGGCTCACGGACACCCCCGTGAGGGTCACCGCGCTGGCCGCGCTGGCGCAGCCCGGGTCGCCGTCCCAGCCGAGGAAACGATACCCGGCGATGCTCGGCGCGGTGAGGGTCGCGTCTCCGCCCACGTCGATGATGCAGCCGCCTCCCGCGCACACGGCGAGCGGCGTGCTCGAGCTGGCGGTGACGTCGCCCGGTGCACCGACCACGGCACCGATGACGGCGATGCCCTGTACGTAGTTGGCCACGCACGAGAGGTCTTGGCTCACGTCCTTCAGCTCGACCGCCGCGGACGTCTTGGCTTCGCAGGCCGGGCCGGACCAGCCCGTGAGGCGGTAGCCGTTGGCAGAGCTCGCGAGCAGCGTTACCGAACCGCTCTTGTCGGTCTCGCAGGCGGCGCCCGTGCAGCTGGCGTACAGGTCGGTCGACAGCGCGGTGACCGCCGGCGGAGGCTCGGCGCCCGCACTGCTACCGCTCACCGTGACGCGCGACGTGTACGTGCCTTGGCACTGCTGCGCTTCGTTGAGGCCAGAGAGGGTGAGCACGCTGTCGCTGCCCACGCAGCGCGCGCTGCCGCTCCAGCCGGCAAAACGAAAGCCCTTCACGGCAGGTGCGGTCAGCGTGGCGCTGCTACCCTTGTCGAGTGTGCAGAAGACGCGCGCGACCTCGCGTTCGCACACGCCGCCGGGCGCGCTCACCTCGATCGACGCGTCGACGTTCATCGCGGTCGCGCTGACCACCACGCGCGCGACGAAGGTGGCGACACATGCGAGGTCGGCGCCGCTGGCTTTGACGGTGGTCACGAGCGTCTTGTCGAGGCCGCAGCCCGCACCGGACCAGCCGTCGAAGCGCTCGCCAAAGCGCTGATCGGCAGTGAGCTCGACGCTGCTGTTGGCGTCGACTTCGCAGCTGCCTCCACTGCAGCGGGCGAACGCATCGGTCGAGCTGGCGGTCACCCCGGCTTCGCTGCCTGCCGCGTGCCCGCTGACCTTGATGCGTCGCACGTAGTTGGCGACGCAGTTGGTGCTGCGCGTGAGGGTGGGGATGACGAGCTCGAGCCCGCCGGCCACGCACTCGGGGCTCCCGGTCCAGCCGGTGAAGCGGAAGCCGGCCGCCTGGGCCGCGCGAAACGTGACCTGCGAGCCGTAGGGCAGGTCTTTGCACAGGCTGGCCTGGCAGCTGTTGCCCTGCGCGTCGATGACCAGCACGGGGACGTCTGCCCCGGCGGAGGTGGCGCTTGCGCTGAGCTTGGCGTCGTCGACCGCGGTACAGAAACCATCGAGGCACACGTTGCCCGCGGTGCATTGCGAGATGTCCGTGCAGTCGAGCTCTTCGCCGCGGCTCTGACTGCAGGCGCACAAGCCCAGAGCCAAGACCTACCTCATCCCTGCAACGAACATGTTGGAGACGCAGCCCACAAACCCGTGCTTTCACCCGGAAAGCCGTGGAGACCCGGAGCGCTGCTCGCGAGCTTGGCAAGCCAGCTCACACCGCTGTCCCTGGCCAAGAGCGGGTGCGGGCGTGCCTCCGAGCGAGCACGAAACACATGGAGCTCCCCGCATGAGTCTGCTCGCACCGGTTGCGAACTTTGCTTTTCGCCAGCGACGCGCCTTGCTGGTCGTCTTCTTTCTGCTCTTCGTGGGCGCGGGGCTGTACGGACGCGGTACCGCCAAGGAGCTAGTCGGCGGTGGCTTCGACGACCCGAACAGCGAGTCCGCGCGCGCGGATCAGAAGCTGGACGAGCGTTTTGGTCTCGGCACGCCCGATCTCGTCGTCGCGTACTCGCACCGAGAGCTCACGGTCTCGGACCCTGCGTTCGAGCGCATCTTGGCCCCGGCTCTGACGCGCATGCGCACGGTGCCCGGCGTGGTGCGCGTGGCCACGCCGTACGGTCCGAGTCCCGACGCGCTCGTCTCCAACGACGGGCACACCGCGGTCGTCACCATCCGGCTCGCGGGCAAGCAGCGCGCGGTAGAGACCGCGTATCAGACGCTCGAGCCTCAGCTGCGGGTGCCGGGGCTCGACACGTTGCTCGGCGGCACCATCCCCGGCGCGCACCAGGCGCAAGAAGCGGCCGAGGCCGATCTCGCGCGCGCGGAGCTCATCACGCTGCCGCTGGTCGCGGTGCTGCTGATCGTGTTCTTCCGCGGCCTGGTCGTGGCCAGCTTGCCGCTGCTCATCGGAGGCTTCTCCGTGGCCACGGCGCTCGCCTGCGTGCGCCTGCTGACGCACTTCACCGACGTCTCGGTGTTCGCGCTCAACATCGTCACCTTCGTCGGCCTGGGCGTGGCGATCGACTACTCGTTGTTCATGGCCAGCCGCTTTCGCGACGAGCTGTCTGCGGGCGTGACGGTGGAGCGCGCCATTCAGCACACGCTGCAGACGGCCGGACGCACCATCGGATACTCAGGTGGCGCGGTGGCGGTCAGTCTGCTCGCGATGACGGTCTTCCCGCTGATGCTGCTGCGCAGCGTCGCCATCGCGGGCAGCTTGGTGGTGGTGATGTCGCTGCTCGGCACGCTGGTCTTTTTGCCGGCGCTCTTGGCCGTGCTCGGCCCGCGCATCGAGTGGCTCAGCTTTGGTCGCCCTCACGACGTCGAGCAGGCACCGCGCTTTTGGCACAAGGTCGCCACCACCGTCATGCGTGCGCCCGTGCTGGTGACCGTGCTGGTGACCGGACTGTTGGTCGTGCTGGGCCTCCCGTCTGACGGCGAGCTTTGGCGCGCTGGTCTGGATCTTTCAGGAAGGGCGCTTCGAGTCGCTGCTGGGCTTTCGCTCGCCCGGCAGCATCGAGCTGACCATCCCTGTCGTCATGTTCGCCGTCGTATTTGGTCTGGCCATGGACTACGAGCTCTTCTTGCTCAGTCGGATCCGAGAGGCGTACGACCGCACGCACGACACCCACCAGAGCGTGACCATCGGGCTCGAGCGAACCGCGCAGATCATCACGAGGGCGGCGCTGCTGCTCGTGGCAGTGATGATCGGCTTCGCGAGCGCAGACATGCTGCTCGTGAAGGAGCTCGGCGTCGGCATGGCCATCGCCGTCATCGTCGACGCCACCATCGTGCGGGCGCTCCTCGTGCCGGCCACCATGCAGCTCCTCGGGCACTACAACTGGTGGGCCCCGGCGCCTCTGGCCGCGCTCTGGAAACGAATGCACCTCGGTGTCGACGAGCGCAGCCCCGAAGAGCTGGACGAGGAGGCGGCAGCCATCGCGACCCGGCCG
>JBEGTL010000303.1:0-9395 GCA_041179425.1 Pseudomonadota bacterium
CTGGGCGAGTACCTCGCGCGCAACCGGCTTGCGCAGTACGCCTCGAGCGAGACGCAGAAGTTTGGCCACGTCACGTACTTCTGGAACGGCAATCGCAGCGGCAAGTTCGACGACCAATACGAGACCTACGTCGAGATCCCGAGCGACGTGCTGCCCTTCGAAGAGCGCCCCTGGATGAAGGCCGCCGAGATCACCGACAAGCTGGTCGAGGCGCTGATCAGCCAGAAGTATCGGCACCTGCGCGTCAACTACGCCAACGGCGACATGGTCGGACACACCGGCTTTCGCGATCCGGCGGTGCAGGCAGTCGAGGCGGTGGACGTCTCCATCGGGCGCCTGTTGCCCATCATCGAAAAGCTGAAGGGTGCGCTCATCGTCACCGCCGACCACGGCAACGCAGACGAGATGTACCAGGTCGACAAAAAAGGGAAGATCAGCTTCGACAAGGCGGGTCGACCCATCGTCAAGACCAGCCACACGCTCAACGAGGTCCCCTTCCTCGTCTACGCGCCGGCCTACAAGCTCGCCATCGACGACAAGGTGAAGACGCCGGGGCTGTCCAACATCGCGGCCTCGGTGCTGCACCTGCTCGGCTTTTCGGCGCCCGAGTCTTTCCAACACTCGCTCGTCCGCGGAGCATAGCCACGTGACTTTTGCTCGCTTGGCGCGGCTCGCCGCGCTCTCCTCTGCGCTGTACGTCGCGTCCCTCCCACTCGTTGTCTCTGCGTCCGCGCAGGCGGTGGGCCCCTTCGCCAAGCCGCCCGTCGTCTCACGGCTCGCCAATGGGCTCACGGTGGTCTCCATCCCTTGGCGTAGTCCGGGCATCTGCGCCTACTTCACGCTGGTGCGCGTGGGCGCGCGCGACGAGGTCGAGCCAGGTCACAGCGGCTTTGCGCACTTGTTCGAGCACATGATGTTTCGTGGCACCGAGCGTGTGCCCGAGAGCGCGTACGAAGGCCGCATGCAGTCGTTTGGTGCGGACAACAACGCGTACACCACCCACGACTTCACGCTGTACACGATCACTGCGCCGGTCAGCGCGCTGCCCGAGCTGGTCGACATCGAGGCCGATCGGTTTCAGCACCTCGCGTACGACGAGCGCGTGTTCCGCACCGAGACGGGCGCCGTGCTCGGCGAGTACAACAAGAGCGCGGGGAGCCCCACCCAAAAGATGTGGGAAGCGCTGAGCGAGCTCGCCTTCAAGCAGCACACGTACGGGCACACCACCATCGGCTACCTCGCCGACATCCAGGCGATGTCCGACAAGTTCGAGTACTCGCGCGCGTTCTTGCGCCGGTTCTACACACCCGACAACACCACCATCTTGGTCGCGGGTGAGGTCGACCACGCGGCGCTGGTGGCGCTGGTCGACAAACACTACGGCGCTTGGCAGGGCCAGCGCGACAAGCCGGTCATCCCCGTCGAGCCCGAGCCGCTGGTCGGCGCGCGTCGTCACATCGTGTGGGAAGGCACCTCCTCGCCGCAGGTGCTCATCGGCTACCGCGCTGGGGCGTTCGAAGGCACGGGCGACCCCAAGCTGCGCGATGCGCGCCTGCGCGACACCGCCGCGCTCGAGGTCGTGCACGGACTGTTGTTCGAGCGCTCGGCACCGCTCTATCAGGCGCTGGTCCTCGAGCAGCAGAAGGTGCTCGAGCTGTCGAGCTGGTCCGAGAACTTCAGCCGCGATCCGGGCCTGTTCGTGATCGGCGCGGAGCTCAAGCCCGAGACCCCCTTCGACGACGTCGAGAAAGACGTGCAGCTTGCGATCGACCTGCTCGCGCGTGGCGAGGTCGACCCCGCACGCGTTGCCGCGGTGCGCTCACACCTCGGCTACGGCCTGACCATGAAGGTAGAGACAGCCAGCGACGCGGCCGACTTGATGGCGCAGTTCATCGCCGTCACCGGAGACCCCAACGGCCTGCGCGACTACCTCCTCGCGCTCTCCTCGGTGACCAAAGACGACGTGTCGCGCGTCGCGGGCCTGTACCTCGACGCCAACCGGCGCTTCACCATCACGCTCGAGCCCAAGGCGCGCGCAGGAGCCACACCATGAGTTGGTGGGCAGCGCTGGTCACCGCGCTCCGCGCCTTGTTGGTCGGTGCGTTCGTCGTCGGCTGCGGAGGCGCGCGCTCGTCGCAAAAAGAGCAGACTTCTCCCGCGCACCAGCTGTCGAGCGCGCAGTGGAGCATGTTTCCCAGCACCGACACGCCCGTGGTCGAGCTGCGCGTCGCGTTCGAGGCGGGGTCCGCCGACGACCCGCCAGGGTTGGCTGGGCTCACCTACGTCACGGTGCTGAGCATGCTCGAAGGACGCACAGGCGAGCTCACGTTTGCCGAGCGCGAGCGTCTCTTGTTTCCCATGGCGGCCGACATCGGTGCGCACGTGGAGCGCGAGCAGGTGGTGTTTTGGGGGCGCGTCCACAAGGACCACCTCGCCGCGTTCTACCCTTTGTTTCGCGATGTCCTGCGCATCCCGGCGTTCGATCAGGGAGACTTCGAGCGCGTCCGCACGCGTGCGCTCTCGCAGCTCACACAAGACCTGCGCGGCTCCGACGACGAGACGCTGGGCAAAGAGGTGTTGCAGGCGATGTTGTTCGAGGGCCATCCCTACGCCCATCCAGAGCTCGGGAGCGAGCACGGCTTGGTGGCCATCAAGCGTGAGCAGCTGATGGAGCAGTGGGCGCGCACCATCTGCGCGCTGCGAGTGCGCGTGTCGGCCGCTGGCCCCTTCGATCAAACGTTCGAAGAGCAGCTCAAAGCCGACCTGGCCACGCTGCAGACGCAGGCTTGTGTGGCGCATGCGCCGCTGCCGCCACCCAGCTCACTCAGCACGCGTCGGGTGTGGATCATCGACAAGCCCGAGGCAGCGTCGGTGGCCATCTCCATGGGGATGCCCATTGCGGTCACGCGCACGCACCCTGACTATGCGGCGCTCTCCTTGGCTGCTGCGTACCTCGGCCAGCACCGCACCTTTGCGGGACGCTTGATGCAGAAGATGCGCAGCGATCGCGGACTCAACTACGGTGACTACGCGTACTCCGAGCACTTCGTGCAAGAGGGTGACACGCGGTTTTCCATGCCCAACGTCGCCCGTCGACAGCAGTACTTCTCGGTGTGGGTGCGCCCGGTGCGGCCAGAGCAGGCGCGTTTTGCCCTTCGTATGGCGGTGCGCGAGCTCGAGCTGTTCGTCCAGGAAGGCCTGAGCGAGGCCGACTTCACGCGCATTCAACGCTTCGTGGCCAACTACTTCGCGCTGTTCGCGCAGACGCAGCAAGAGGTGCTCGGCAACGCGCTCGACGACCGCTTCTACGGTACGACGCAGCCGCACCTGTCTTCGCTTGCGGCCGACATCCGAAAGCTGACCCGCGACGAGGTCAACGCCGCCATTCGTCGCCACGTCGCACCGGGTCGTCTGCAGATCGTGATGGTCGCGCCGCGCGCCCAAGAGCTGTCCGAGGCGCTGCTGCGTGATGACCCCTCGCCCATTACCTACAACGTCGAGAAGTCCGCCGAGATCCTCGCCGAGGACAAGCTCATCGAGAGCTTCTCGCTGCACCTGGTGCGCGAGCAGGTCAACGTACGCCCGCTCTCGTCCATTTTTAAGTAGAGGCTCAGCGCGTCGTCGGAGCAAGCGTCTCGGGCAAGGGCACTGGCGCTATCACAGGCGCGGGAACGAACGAGGGCGCGGGCGCCGGGGCCAGCTCGGGTGCCGGCGTCGGACTCACGGGCGGCGGCGCGGTCGGCGGTACGTCCTGCGCGACCGGTTCGCTCGCCGGTGCGGTAGGCGCAGCGGGCTGCCAGACTTGAGCGGGAGCCCCTTCGGTCAACATCGGAGTCGCCGCCTCTGGCATGGCCGCTTGCACTGGTAGCAGGTCGCTGGTGCGCATCAGGCCACGGATCGCGAGCCGATTGTCCGCCGCAGCAAACACGTCGGCAAAGCCGGAGTCGTAGGTGTGGATGACGCGTGCCCAGCCCTCTGTCTTGAACACTCCGATCACTTGCTCGCCAAACACGACCTTACTGTGTGCTGCCACGCGTCGCAGCTGGCCGGGCTCGTTGATCAGTCGCGCGGGCACACCCCGGCTGTTTGCGTCTGCAGGGCTCGGACTGCTCGTGGCCTCGGTGGCGGCAGCAGGGGCCGCGCTGGTGGAGGGACCCGCGGTTGGCAGGAAGAGGGACGCAGCCGCTACGCCCTCGACCTTGTGCAGTGCGACCTGGGTCCAACCGATGAGGAAAGGCCCGCTGCCCGCGCGCACCGCGAGCCAGCCCTCCTGCTCGCTGATCACTCGCACCTCGGACAGCACAGGCTGTGCAGACAACTGGGCGACGAGTGGACCCCCAGGCAGCTCGAACAACGGGACCTCGAGTCCGGCTGGAACCTGATACGCGATGCCCGGGTCGGGCGCCTCGGCCGAGGCCTCGGGCGCACGCGCTGCGAGACCCACGCTGGGAAAGCTGCCCTCGTAACGACCGAGCACACGCGGACCCATCCGAGCGATCACCTCGACGCGCAGACGATCGGGTGCGCCCGGCTCGTTGCCGAGCACGCGCACGCGGTCCCCTGGTCCCAGGTACACGGGGGTTCCGCGCACCCGTCCTCGCCGCTGCACCCGGAGCCGCAGCAGCTCTTGGGCCACGTAGCCTCGCGCGCGCAGCGCACCCTCGATACGAACCGGGACCCGACCCTGCTCGATGGAGCCGGCCAGCTCGAGCGCAACGTCCTCGGCCACATACCCAATCAAGGCCGCGTCCGGCTCGGGCCTGATGAACAGGGAGGGACGGTCGTCGGCAGACAACAACATCGGAGAGGGAAGAGGCGCGACACCTCTCCCAAACGCCGCCGGTGCGCAGGCGGCGACGGTGAGAAGAAGAAAGGGAAGGGGGAGGCGGGCAAGCACGAGAGGAGGACGATAGCGCACGGCTGGGTCAGGTCACTCGCTGGCGCTTGCAGCCACCCCGTAGGAGGGGCGAGCGAGCACGACGAAGAGCAGCAACCATCAGCACGAGCACGAGTGCTCGTGGTCGGGGACCCGTCAGCGCATCAGAGGACGGAGCTTGATCCCCAAGAAGTCCGCGATTTTTTGCGCTTGCGGGCGCGGAATCGCAGGCAGTCTCTCCTCGACGACCGCTCTCGCTCTCGCGTGCGGTTCTCCCTTGAGCGCGGGCAGCACGATCTCGGTCCAGCGGATGAGGAGCTTGGGCTCGGCTTCACCGAGCGCTCGCGCGAGTGCGGGCTCGAGGCGCTTTTGGTAAGCGACCGAGGCCGTGCACAGGCCGGCAAAGGTGCGCACCAGGCCGTCTTTGCCCTCGTCGGTGGTGTGCTCCCAGTTTTGGGTCAGGAGCGGAAGCTGTTTGGCGACCTTGGCGGGTGCAATCCGCGAGAGCGGGGCGAGCGCGCTCGCGCTGCTGGCGACGACGCGTTTGTTTTTGGAGATGAGCAGTCGCGCAAAGCGCTCGATGAGCGGGACCAGCAGCTCGGGCTTGATGTCCGACAGCTCTTGCATGAGGCGCGCTGCCTGATTGGCCGCGGCTTCACGATCGTCTTCGAGCGCGATGGCGTGACGCAGCACGGCCTGACTGTCGTTGGAGGCGACCAGCTCGAGCGCCAGCGCCTGCACCGCACTGGGCGCGCGGTCCTTTTTGATGTTTGCGCCGTCGGCACCTTCGTCGAGGGCCAGCGGAGCGGGGGCCGAGGGCGTGAGCACCGCGGTCGCCTGACTCGCGCCGTTGTGGGCGGCGACGCTGGGCGCATCTTTGACGCTGGCTGCGTCTTTGACGCTGGGCGCGTCTTTGACACTGGTGCTGCCGGCATCTTTGAGCGGGGAGCTCTTGCGCTCGCTCGTCCGGTCGCTCGAACCCCGCTCGCTTGCGCCGGAAGTGGCCGTCGGCTTCTTTGTGGCTTTCGTGGGGCTCATAGCGGTTCGCGCGTGGTGCGCGCTTCCATCGCGTTTGAAGGGGAAGTGGAGGCGTCGAAGTGCGCGCCCGAGAGATCTTTGCGCGCGCCCGCGAGCGGCGAATCGGACGGCTCACTCTCGACCGCCTGGCCGAATCGGGCGGTCCCTTCGCTTGCGAGCGAAGCTAGCCCCAAGCCTTGCGGAGGAGCGGCGAGAGAAGCGAGAGGTGGTGGGTCGGTGTCCAGAGCGGCGATGATCTTCGGGAAGGAAACGTCGTAGCGATAGGCGGTCCCCATGTGGCCCCCGTCGAACTCTTCGTGATCGACCGCTACCCCCGACCCGATCAGGCGCTCAGTTAAAATGCGCGCCCCGAATTGCAAACCATACTCGTCTGACTTTCCGGCGTCGAGAAAAACGAGGCGCGCTTGACGCAGGCCGCGCGGTCCGTGTTGCTGGCACCGAACCACCGGATCGTGCGCGAGCCAGCGTGCCCACTTTTCGGGTACGACCTCGGCCGTGTACGGGTTGAACGGCAGCTCGCCTCCGCCCCCTTGGTCGGCCGAGAGCGGCGCGTAGGCGTGTGCCAGGGCGCAGAGCTCGAGTGCGTGGAACTCGGCCTGAGAACGCGGACCCGAGCGACGCTCGACCTCGCGCATGAACGCCGGCGCGCCGCCGTTTTTTTCGAACACGGCGGCTGCCTCGGCGAAGCGGGGGCGGATACAGAGCTCGAAGCCGCAGTCACCCGCGTGGCTGCCCACGACGGCAAAGCACTCGGGCCGGTCCATCCCCATGCGCAGCGCACCGAAGCCACCGGACGACTTGCCAATGATGGCGCGCGCCTCACGCCGAGCGAGCGTCCGGTAGCGTGCGTCGACCGCCGGCAGCACGTCGTCGGTGAGGTAGCTTTGGTAGTTGCCCTGCGCCGGGGAGTCGAGGTACTGGCTGCCGCCGAGCCGCGTGAAGCAGTCGGGCAAGACCAAGATGGCCTCCCCGCAGCCTTCACCGAGCAGGCGCTCGTAGCGTTCGAGCAGGTTGAGCTCCCACGGCTTGAAGTTGAGCAACGAGGCGTTGCTGGCGGCAAAACCCGGCAGCACCATCACCAGCGGATAGCGGCGTGCTGACTGCACGGCCGAAGGCTGGTTGTAGCTGGGCGGCAGGTAGACGATCAGCTCACGCTCGACAGAATCGCCAAGCGCGTTGCCCTCGAGGGAAGCGCCTCGAAGCCGGACGCGATCCACCGTGCCACGCAGCATCGTGAGGAGTTCTAGCAAACAGCGTCGCCTGACGCCCGATCCTCGTAACAGCATCGCCTGACGCCCGATCCGCGGCGCGATCCGCCATGGCTTCCTCCGGTGCCTCCTCACGGACAGGAAGTCCGCTCCGGGGGCTCCTCAGAACCCATGGCGCCTCGCACCACGGCTCGGACGTCATGCGACGCTGTTACCCGTACTGGTGCCGGCCTCCTGCGCTTGTGACCTGTGAGAGAGATGACCTGCTGAGATCAAGACCCGCGGGTCTAACCTCATCGGTCACCTCAGAGCGGCCGGGGCGGAGCTACATGCGATCGACTACCTGGATGCCGAGTAGGCTTAGGCCTCGGCGCAGCTGGCGCGCGGTGAGTGCACAGAGCGCGAGCCTACTGTTGCGCACCGCACCCTCGGCCTTGAGGACCGGGCAGGCCTCGAAGAACGTGCTGTACGCCTTGGCCAGCTCGTAGAGGTGGTCGGTGATCAGGTGAGGCAGGCCGCTCTCGGCCGCCTGGTGCACCACTTCGCCGAACCGAAGGAGGACCCGGCCGAGGGCCTGCTCCTCCCGCTCGGGCAGCGCGATG
The DNA here is from genome assembly GCA_041179425.1 of Pseudomonadota bacterium. Lineage (GTDB taxonomy): Bacteria > Myxococcota_A > Polyangia > Polyangiales > DASUME01 > DASUME01. Next base: position 7,725 of record JBEGTL010000303.1, read on the forward strand.
ATGGAGGGGGGCAGCTCGCTCGCACCTTCGCCCGCGCCCGTGAAGAGCGTGTCGGGGTCGACCTGACCCTTGCGAAAGATGCTCTGGATACGCGCGTATGCGTACTGCAGGTAGGGGCCGGCGTTGCCCTGGAACGTGATCATCTTGTCGAAGTCGAACTGGTAATCGCTCGCACGGTTTTGGTGCAGGTCAGCGTACTTGACCGCCCCGATGCCGACCGCGCGGGCTGTCTCCCTGAGCTCTTCGTCGCTCAGGTCGATCTTGCCCTCGGCCTTGGCCTCGGACAGGCGAGCCAGCGCCCGCTCCTCGGCCTCGTCGAGCAGCGAGGCGAGGGTGATGGCGTTGCCCATCGCATCGCGGGTCTTGAGGGGCTTGCCGTCCTTGCCGAGCACGCTGCCAAAACCGAGGTGCTCGGTGCGTGGCGGGTCCCAGCCGAGCAGCTTGGCCACGGCGAACACCTGCTTGAAGTGCAGCGACTGCCGCATGTCCACCACGTAGATGGCGCGGTCGAAGCGCTGCTCTGCGCGGTAGCGCAAGGTCGCCAGGTCGGTCGTGCTGTACAGAAACGCGCCATCACGTTTCTGCACGATGAGTGGCTCTTTTTGGCGCTTGAGGTCGTCCGGAGCGTCGGCGAGCTCGGCAAAAAACACGCACAGCGCGCCCGCGTCTTCGGTGACGAGCGCACTCTCTTTGAGCCGCTCCACCACGCCGGCGAGCATGGCGTTGTAGAAGCTCTCGCCGTGCCAGGTGTCGAAGTGCACCTCGAGACGCGCGTAGATCTTGTCGAGCTCGGTGCGCGTGATCTCGACGAAGCTCTGCCAGAGCGCCGTGTTTTCGGCATCTCCGTTTTGCAGCTTGGCCAGCTGGCCACGGGCCGCGGCGGCAAACTCGTGGTCGGTCTTGGCGCGCTCGCTGGCCTGCTTGTAGATGCGCTCGAGCTCCACGATGGGCTCGCGTGCGAGCGCCTGGCGATCGCCGAACTCGCTCAGCCCCACGATCAATAGACCAAACTGCGTGCCCCAGTCGCCGAGGTGGTTGTCGCCCACCACTTCGTGTCCGACAAAACGCAACAGTCGCACCACGGCGTCGCCGATGATGGTCGAGCGCAGATGTCCCACGTGCATCTGTTTGGCGATGTTGGGCCCCGAAAAGTCGACCACCACACGCTCTGTCTGCTCGCTCGTCGGCACACCGTCGCGTGCCGCATCGCGCCCTTGTTCGTCGAGTTCACGCGCCAACCACGCGCTCTTCAGCGTCAGGTTGACGAAGCCGGGCCCTGCGACTTCGGCACGCTCGATGGCCTCCACACCCAACAGCTCGGCAGCCACGCGCTCGGCCAACGCGCGCGGATTCTGCTTGAGCTGCTTGGCCAATGGCAGCACGCCATTCAGCTGGTAATCCCCATGTTTGGGATCCCCAGTAGGCCGCAGCGCCGCAGCGCCTGCCACCCCGAGGGCGCGCTCGATCGCGGCCCGCCCAATCCCATCCAGATACCGTTCGATACGCATAACGGCCCCGGTCTAGCACGCCCCCATCTCGTCCTTCCGCTTCTCTCGCCCTTCCGTTCCACCCCACCCATGCAACGGGGCCCACAACGGTAGCTTCGCCGGTGCGTGGCTCGGGGGAGACGGGGCGGTGGGGGAAACCCTTGGTTTCAATGGAGCGCACATA